>JBLIRT010000031.1:0-22905 GCA_049472445.1 bacterium | reverse complement strand
ACTCTTCCAATAATAGCTATAACAATAGCCCCTATAACTAAACCTCCTACCCATTTAAAAATATATCTCCTGATGT
Source organism: bacterium (assembly GCA_049472445.1). GTDB lineage: Bacteria > SZUA-182 > SZUA-182 > DTGQ01 > DTGQ01 > JBLIRT01. Next base: position 22,829 of record JBLIRT010000031.1, on the reverse strand, counting down.
TCCTCCTCATAGCAAGTCAAATAAAAATCCTGCTAAAGAATTCGGTATTAAAGTACTTTGTATCTACTTGACCACTTCCCCACCTTCTCTATGATCTTAAAATAAATCAAAAACTTTTTTTTCAACGACTTAGCAAGGAAAAAGTTCATGGCAAACGATAAAAGTATTCCAGATAAGCCCATGCAAATACTTCTGACTCCATCCTCGGTGCTCACTCCGGTAAAACAATGGGTTGTATATAGCGTGATACTCACTGGAGCTCTTCCAGAAGGTTTTGAATGTCTTCTGTCTTCAAATCTATCTAAGTACATTTCACCTTGGCTTCTCCTCGCATTAGTGCTAAAATGTCCCTTTACCAGCCTATCTCAAAGTCATCCGCCCGGCCGGTTTTCAGCTTTCTTGTTTCCCTTCGGTGCCGTGGTGGGAAATGCTTCCGAACTGATATGCCCATGCTCTTAAGGCAAGGAGGAGAAATGAGAAAAACCTTTTCCGGACTATTCCTCAAAATGGCTTTACCCATGTGCACCATTTCACTCTTATCACTCATGATTCCCGTATTCCTCATGATTCCCGGTTCCCCGGCTATGGCGCAGCCGGGCAGGGGCGTTGAAGTCACCTTACCGGACTCGGAAACCTTCACCATCACCCGGATAGAGCCCTCCCTGAAGGATAGAAGCGTCACCGTCACCTTTACCAGGAGCTGCGATCAGAAAGGCTTAAGGGATGCACTGAGAATATTTCCGCCTGTGGCCCTTCACTGGTACCAGAGCTATACCACCGGAAATGAACTCCACCTCCGGGGAGATTTTAAGGCCGGCCAGGAGTACGTTATAACCTTCAACCGGAAGGTATTCTGTAACGGCCTCTATATCGAATCCCTTCATTCCTTTAAGATGCCCGACCTCGATCCGTCCATCGACTTTGCTGAGGAAGGATCGGTCATAGAAAGAGACAGCAGGCAGATGCTGCATGCTGAGATAACCAATATCCGGGAGTTGCTGTTCCAGGGACTCAGCCTGCCCCCTATCCTGCTTCCCTTTGTCCTCCCCAGGAATAGAAACAGTATCGCTTTTGATACTCTCAAAGAAGAGATCCTCCGTGAACATGAAAGGCTTACCGCGCTCCTGGCCGGGATCCCTCCCCTGGAAAATTTCATGGGAGATCCGGTGGAAAGCAGGCAACTGTTCTTTCCCGGAAAGGAGCGCAATAAAAAGGAAACCTTCTCCATCCCCTTGAGCTTCAGAAAAAATAAGGAGAAAGGCGCCATAACCCTGGTCTCCCTGAGTGGCCGTGAAGACAACCTGAAGGCCGTAACCCCGCTGTGGCTTTTCAGAATCACCGACCTTGGCCTCACCTATAAAATCTCTGATGACTCGATGCTCATCTGGGCCACCTCCCTGAGTACGGGCCGGCACCTTGGCGGAGTCAGCTTCCTGGCCCTGGTCGATAACCGTGAGTCGGTTGTTCACCTGGGCAGGACCGATAAGGACGGCCTTCTGCTCATCAGGAATCAGGAGCCGGCCAGACATGTGTCCCTTGCGACCGGCGGGGTGCTGGAAAAGCCCCTTTTTCTTTCTGCCGTAACGCATCTTATAGCCGCTTCCCCTGCGGACAGCACCTATATCGATATACACCAGAGGGGAAACATCAGGGCTGACTGGCTCAACCAGGCCAAAGAAAAGAAGGCGGGAAAAAGGTTCATCAAAGGGCACGTCTTTACCGAAAGGGGTGTCTACAGGCCGGGGGATACGGTCCACTTCAAGGGAACGGTAAGAGAATACAGGGAGGGCGTCATTATCCCGCCTGCCGGCCTTAAGCCTTCCTTCGAGATTATGAATGCCAAAGATGAAAAGGTCTACGAGAAGGAGCTTGATCTTTCAACCTTCGGTACGGCCGCTGATTCTTTCGAGATCAAATCATTTTTTCCCCTGGGCACCTATACCATCACCATGAAATTTCCCGGCCAGCCCGGAGATTCAGCCTCCAGAACCTTCGAGGTCCAGGAGTTTCGCCCTCCGCGCCACTTCGTTGAGGTGCAGTGTAAGCATGAGAGGCGTCCGGATGACCGGTATGTGAACCTTGACCGGGAAAGTGAGATGCTCGATTGCACTATTTCAGGGATATATTATGCCGGCGGGCCGGTCAAGCATGGGAAGGCGAGATGGAAAATCTACTATAAGAGTACTTCCTTTCAGCCTGAGGGGTATCGGGACTTCACCTTCGGCCATATCATCGACCACAGGAAAGAGCTGCTTGAGAGCGGCGAGGCCATGTTGGACGAAAAGGGGAAACTCGGCCTGAAAGTTCCCTTGAGTAAGGATGTCCTGGCCGGGCTTTACGCCATAGAAGTAGTGGCCACAGTGGTTGATTTTGACGGCCGTGCGGCCAGCGATACGGGAGCCTTTCAGGTTGAGCCCGAATACCTGGTCGGCTTGAGCTCCCACAGGCAGGAAGTGGAGGCGGGTGAGTCGGACACCCTGAAAATCATAGTCATTGATCGGAAGGGGAAAAGGGTGATGAGCGGCAAAGTAGCCGCCGAGGTCATGCGGAGGAGCTACAGCTACGTCCGGAAGAGAAATGATTTCGGCGATGTCCAGTGGCACTGGACCGAGGTGTGGAGGAAGGAGATTTCAACCACGCTCCCCCTGGAGGAGGGTCGGGCGCTCTTTGACTTTGAATTCATCAATGGCGGTGAGTATCTCCTGAAATTCACCTATCAGCAGGAGGATGGAAAATCCTCTGTTTCCAGCACGCGCTATGAGGTCAAGGGATATTTCTATGGTTATGAATACGAGAATCGTTCGAGGAATTTCGAAAAGCTGACCCTTCTTCCTGAAAAGACCCTCTGCTCCCCAGGCGAAACCGTGCGCCTGTTCCTGAAACCCCATAAAAAGGTAGTCTCTTTCCTCATGACCATAGAGCGGGATACTCTTCTGGAATATAGGATAATCACCCTGCGGCCCGGTCAGACCTTTCTTGACCTGCCCCTCAAGGATAGCTTCATGCCCAATATCTATGTGTCCTTTCTGGGCATCGTGGCCAGGGATGATTTCCCTGTTTATGGCGGCCAGTTTGATGATGGTGCCCCCGCCTTTCTCTATGGCGCAGCCAATATCGAGGTCAGGAAAGAAACGGAGCACCTGAAGGTTTTCATCCAGGAAAATACTCATCACCTGAAGGCCGAGCCCGGCTCAGAGGTAACGCTGGACCTTTTGGTCACGGACAGCAGAGGCCGCGGGGTAGCCGGCGAACTGGCCATAGGCGTGGTTGATGAATCAGTACTGGCTCTAACCATGTTTGAGACTCCGAGCCTTGAGACCCTGGCCAGATTCACCTTCCCCCTGTCCGTATTTACCGGAGAGGAAAGGGCGGATCTTATCAGGCAGACACCCTTTACCATGATGGGTAATGAGCAACTGACCGGCGGTGGAGGTATTGATAAAAGCCCCGAGGCCGTGCCGACCAAAATACGGAAGGACTTTAACCCGGTGGCCTACTTTCATCCGTCCGTATATACGGATGAGGCCGGAAGGGCCGCCATTTCCTTCACTCTTCCGGATACCATGACCACCTACAGGGTCTATGCGGTAGCCCTGGATAAGGGGTGCAGGTTCGCCTCGGCCCAGACTGGACTTCTCGTGGTCAAGGACTTTTATCTCGAACCCGGCTTGCCGCGGTTTTTCACCAGGGGTGACCGTTTCACCTTTTCGGTTTCCGCCTTCAATAAGAAAGACCAATCCTCAACGGTCTTTCTTTCTCTGGGGGAAAATCCCCTCATCCGGATGATAGCCGGGAATCTCACCTCCCCCCTGGGGGCTTTCGACCGGGTTCTCCTTCCGGTGCAGGGTGAGGTAGTAAGACCGGGAGAAGCGGAGCTTTCCTTCTCGGCTTCCTTTGCTGAGCAGGGTGACGCCGTGAAGATAAAGCTCCCGGTCCATTCAGGCTACCTCTCCTGGAACGATCTGGTCTTCGGGACAGTTCGGGGAAAAGAGAGCCTTCATTATACCTTCCCTGAGGGTACCGACAGAATCGATTGGCAGAACTTGAGCCCTGATGAGGTTGAGGTCGTCCTCACCCTTTCAGGCTCTCCCTTCCTCAGGATGTCCAAGGGCTTGCGATACCTGCTTACCTACCCCTACGGATGTGTAGAGCAGACCAGCTCCGGGGTGCTGCCCCTGGCCGCACTCAAGGGGCTGATACAGGAGGGTCTGATTCCCGATATTTCCATCGAGGAGACGGACAAGTTCTTAAAGGCCGGCGTAGAGAGGCTTTTATCCATGCAGATCAGCTCAGGGGGATTCGGCTACTGGCCCGGAGATCACCACGCCAGCAGGTGGGGCACGCTCTATGCCGCCTCAGCCCTCACCCAGGCTGTCAGGGCAGGTTTTTCCATCCCGGAGAACGGGCTGGCCAAGACCATGCAATACGTAAGAGAAGAGCTCAAGAAAGAGGGAAAGTTACCGCAGGAGCGTTTCCATGATCCTGGCTTCCCCGGCTTTGCCCTCTATATCCTGGCCCTGAATAAGAGTCTCGATCACGATCTCTTCCATCAGATATACCGGGACCTGGAAAAAATGCCCAGAGAGGGCGCCCTTTTCACCCTCCTGGCCGCCCGGATCACCGGCTATATCCCGGAAGGGAAATTGATTGACCAGACCAGAACGGTTATCGAAAGAACCTGGGACCCCAAAAGGCCCGATATCTTTTATGCCCGCTATCGTGAGCCGGCCATTGCCCTTCTGGCGGCCAAAGCTATTCTGCCGCAGGATCCATCCTCGGGCAGACTGGCCAGGCAACTCCTTTCCGGCCTCAATAAAAAGGGTACCTGGACCTCGACCAGCGACACGGGCTGGTCTCTCCTTGCTCTGGGTGAATATTTCAGGGACTCCTCCTTCACCGAAGGCCCATCCAAGGTCACGCTCAGTCAGGGAGGAGAGCCGGAAGTATCCCTGACCCTTGATTCGAAGGTTCACCTAACCCATAAGCTCAGGGCCGAATCCTTCCTGAAGGATCCCACCCTCACCCTCACCACTGACAGCAGCACGGATCTCGTGTATCTTCTCTCCCTGACCTTCCCGAGAGTGGATTACGCCAGGGAAGGCTACTCCAGGGGATTTCGGATACACAAGCGCATCGAAAATACGGACGGATCAAAATCCATAGCCGTGGGGGATGTGGTCAAGGTCATCCTGGATATTGAGGTTGAAAAGAACAGCTATACCTTCCTTGTCCTGGATGATCCCCTGCCTGCCGGGCTGGTAGCCATCAACAGCGCCCTCAGGACCGAGGAGCAGCCGGCCGGCTATAATAGAATGGGGGCTGATGAAAGCCACTGGATAGACTGGGACTTTGAGGGGGGCTTTTATCGATTTATCGCCAACTATTTCGAGATACGGGATGACCGGGTGCTGGCCTTTAAGAACAGCTCCTGGCCCGGCCGTTTCCGCTACTCCTATTACGCCAGGGCCGTGTGCGAGGGCGAATTCATCATGCCCTCGACCAAGATCCAGCTCATGTATGAACCCGACATCGCCGCCTACACGCCGGTGGGCAAGCTGACCATAGAGCCCGGAAAGTGATCATGGCCTTTCATTATTAAGGAGGTTTTTCCATGCAAACCATAAGAAAAATTCGGCTTTTTCTTTCCTCCCCCGGCGATGTCGAAATAGAGCGGCAGGCAACCCATAGGGTGGTGGAGCAGATTAACCGCATGCTGGGCAACCAATCAGGATGGTATCTTGAAGTAATCGACTGGAAAACTCATGTGGCACCGGATATGGGCCGTCCGCAAGGAGTGATCAACAGCCAGATCGGACCCTACGATATTTTCGTCGGTATTATGTGGAAGAGGTTTGGTACTCCTACCGGTGTTGCCGAATCAGGGACCAAAGAAGAATTCGACAGGGCCTATGTCAATTGGCAGTATTTTGGAAAGCCGCGTATTATGTTCTACTTTAGCCAGGTGCCCTATACTCCTCAGGATAGTTCTGAAATTGATCAATGGGGCAAGGTGCTTAAGTTTAAAAAAGAACTTCAGCAGAAGGGACTTATCCGGGAATACCGGACGGCTGATGAGTTTGCCGAATTGCTGCGCGAGCATTTAGCCGGTATTCTTCAGTAGTATTTTTTCAAAGAAAGGGTAGGTTATGGGGGAAGCAAGTAATGAAGACAGTCTCCACCGGAAAATACGCCTTTTTCTTTCATCTCCAAATGATGTCGAGGCCGAGCGGATTGAAGTACATCGGGTCGTAACGCAGATAAACCGCAGACTGGGTGATTTTCTCGGCTTTCATCTTGAAGTGATGGACTGGAAAACCCATGTTCTGCCGGGGATGGGAAGACCCCAGGAGGTGATCAACAGCCAGATACATGACTATGATATCTATGTGGGGATTATGTGGAAGCGCTTTGGCACCCCTACCGGCGAGGCCGAATCAGGTACGGAAGAGGAATTCAATCTTGCCTATGAAAACTGGCAACGCTTTCAAAGGCCCCACATTCTGTTTTATTTCAGCCGGAAATCCTATACGCTGAAAAATAGCGAAGAGATCGCCCAATGTGCCAGGGTGATGGCCTTTAAGGAAAAGCTGGGCCACCAGGGGCTGATCATCGAGTATGAATCACCGGAAAAATTTTCCGAGCAGTTGGGCGACCATCTTACCAGATTTCTTCTCAAGACGTTTCCCTTGCCGAAGGGGACGCCATTGCCTGCCGATTTTCACCGCTACTTGACCTATCTAAGAAGTGAGACCATGTATATCAATATTCGCGGGTTGATGACCGGGGAGGGCAGGGCCCATAACTTTCGCATTGATGAGCTTTATATCCCTCTCAAGACTACGGGCGCAGGGTTGCCTGAGGGAGAGAATGCGGGAAAGAAGGGGCCAGGAAAACCTGATATGTATTCCAGGGACTCTGCACCCCACGAAGTCCCTCTTCAGGAAGCCTTACAGGAGCCTCGCTTGATCATTAAGGGTGATCCTGGGGCAGGAAAAAGCACCTTTTTACGTCTTCTTACCTTTACCCTCTGCTGTAGATGGCTGGAGGAGGAGGTGAAGGGTGATGGCCGTGCCCGGATTCTATGGCCGGAACCTCCGCCCTTACCCATTTTTATTCCCCTGGGCGAGCTGATCAATCACATTATTGAATGGAAAGCAAAAGGTCTGCAGCATACCCCTGTTCAAGAGGATGATCCTGAGTGGATACTCCATTTTCTGGGCAAGCAGAGTGAAAGGTATAACCTGAACCTGCAGGAAGAGAATTTCCGCCGCAAGCTGGAAGGAGGAAACTGCCTGCTCCTGTTCGATGGTTTAGATGAAGCGCCTGATGCAGCCAGTCGCCGGAAAGTAAGCTCTCTGGTGGAGAATGTGTTCAAGGCCTGTCCTCGTTGCCAGGTGGCCATGACCAGCAGGCCGGCGGCTATGACAGGGCCGGTGATACCACCCGGATTCTCTCTGGTTGAAATTGCACCCCTTGACGATGCAGCCATAGATGCTTTTCTTGAAAAATGGAGCCATGCCCTTTATCCGCAAGCCCCTGAAAGTGCAAGCGCTCATAGGCAAGATCTTGACGAAGCCCTGCGCTCAAAGCCGGAAATCCAGCGTATGGCCCGAACCCCGGTTATGCTCACCGCCCTGGCCGTGGTGCACTGGAATGAGCACAAGCTGCCGGAGCAGCGTGTCGAGCTGTATGAATCTATCATAACCTGGCTGGTACGCAGCAGAAAACAGGATCCTAAACGCCCTGGCGCTGAACGATGTACGAAATTGCTTCAGAAGCTGGCTTTAGCCATGTTTACTCATCCGGATGGACGGCAGAAGCAGGTAGGTTTGCGCTGGGCAGCCGAGAAACTGATGCCGGACTTTATCCCGAAGGGGGGTGAGGCAGCACCGGACCCGGCCCTTGCTCTTGAGCAGGCTGAAAGCTTTCTTCAGCAGGAGCTCGTGGACAGCGGCATCATTATTGATCGGGATCATAAGAAACCCCGCCTTGAATTCTGGCATTTGAGTTTCCAGGAATATCTGGCTGCCTGTGGCATTGCCGGCCTGCTGGAGCAGGACCAGCAGAAGGTCTTATTCCCTGATAATGAGCGGATATACAGCAGTGAGTGGCGTGAGGTAATGCTACTCCTGGGGGGTGTGCTCTATAAGCAGGGTGAGGATAAGATCAATCATGTAATTGACGAGATTATAATCAGAGGCCCGCAGCAGGCCACCAATGAGAATTTGCCTCTTTTAGCCAGAGAGGTGGGCCTCTTAGGCGGCCTTGTTCGTGATCTGTCATCTTTTCGTTTTATGCCTTCCAATTCCCGCTATCAAGGTATTATGCAAAGTGTCATGGGTATATTCGAGAAAAGCACCTATCGGGATATCCCAGTGCAGGTGCGGCTAGAGGCGGCAGATGCCCTGGGCCGGGCAGGTGATCCACGTCTGCAAAATGTTCCTATGGTTCATATTCCCGGTGGTATTTTCTGGATGGGGGCGCAGAAAAGAGATAAGAAGCAGCCCAATTTTGATCCTGATTGTTATGACGACGAGGCACCGGTGCACCAGGTTGAGGTTTCTGCCTTTTCTATCAGTAAATATCCTGTTACGGTAATTCAATATCAGCGGTTCATGGATGATGGAGGATATGAAGAGAAACAGTATTGGCAGGAGGGAGGTTTTGGTGAATTTCAAAAGCCGGAAAAATGGGAGGATCAGCAGCAGTATCCATCCAGGCCGGTTGTTGGGGTAAGCTGGTATGAGGCGGCGGCTTATGCTCGCTGGGCAGGGGGCAGGCTGCCGACTGAGGCTGAGTGGGAACGTGCTGCCCGTGGTCCTGGTCAGGATTATAGAAAGTATCCCTGGGGGAATAAGGAACCTGACAAGGAGACAGCGAATTATAAAGGTATAGGTCATGTTTCTCCTGTTGGGGTATTTCCTGAAAGCTGTTCTCCAGAAGGGGTAATCGATCTGGCCGGCAATATGTGGGAATGGTGTTTGGATTGGTTTAGTGAGGAGTATTATCATACATGTTCTGAGCAGGGCGTAGTCAAAGATCCCCCTGGCCCGGAAAAGGGAGATGGCCGCGTGGTTCGCGGGGGCGCGTATGGCTACATCGATCCGAATTACCTGCGCTGCGCCTTTCGCGACTGGTACTATCCACATTATCGGAACAGTAATGTGGGTTTTCGTATGGTGCGGGTTGCTCAGTTATGATCCTCTGTAAATCTGACTGTCTGAAAATCTGAAAGCGGCTAATCCGTGTGATCACAGCCTTAAGATCCTGCCCAGGTCTTATCCGAATATATTCTTTTTCCCTGTATTCTCTGATTAGTATTCCTAAACTCCCCACAACCATCCTGCCAAGTGATTCTATTCTTATCATACCTTATTTTCAGCTTTATCATTTCATGAGAATAAGGTAAGATAAGTCAGTGAATCCCCATGTGATTAACTGTATGTTGATGATAGGGTTGTGTGAGATGGACTTAAACGACCAAATCTTTATTGAACCCTTACCTGATGAGAGGCCGGCCGTCTATGCGGACAGACTTGGCAGATGGTATATAACCAATATTTCCACATCTCACAAAAAGGAGTATGGCCAATTCCTCACGCCGGTGGTTGTTGCAGATTTTATGGCCGGCTTGGTTACCGTAAGATCGGGGTCTCTACGAATATTAGATCCCGGCCTTGGTGCTGGAATTTTATCCTGTGCGCTTGCTGAAGCAGCGGCCAGATGGCCTGTAAAACCGGCACATATTGAGCTTTTAGCCTATGAATTGGACCCGGGGCTTGCTTCTGAAGCAGAATCCTGCCTGCACTATTTGAAGGAATGGCTTACCAGGCAAGGCATAACCTTTTCCTATAAAATTAAAACTAAGGATTTTATTTTAGCCAACGCCCATGTAATGAATAATGCATTACCACTCTTCCCCCAGCTTATTGAGGCTCACGAGCCCTTTGATGTGATCATTTCAAATCCGCCATATTTTAAAATCTCCAAAAGTGATCAACGGGCTATGGTCACGGCATCGGCCGTATATGGGCAGCCTAATATATATGCACTATTTATGATAGTATCGGCAGCTTTATTGAAACTTGGGGGAGAATTTGTTTTTATCACTCCAAGAAGCTATGCAGCCGGGCCATATTTCAGGGCTTTTCGTAAGATGTTTTTTTCAATGCTCAAACCGGAAGCTATTCATCTTTTTGGCTCTCGCACGGAAGCCTTTGATCGCGATGAAATTCTCCAGGAGAATATCATTCTTAAGGCTCGTCGGGAAAAAAAGGAGACATCTGCTCCAAAAAATTCCTTTGTTCATGTCTCACATAGTGAGGGAGTAAAGGGTCTTCACAACTCACCAAAGAGAAAGACACCCTTAAGAGAAATTATCAACAGGGAGAGCCGGGATATGGTCCTTTGTATCCCTGTATCTCCTGAAGAAGATCAGGTAGTGCAGTTGGTAAACTCCTGGGAGGGAAGCCTTCATAAGTACCATATGGAGATTTCAACCGGCCCGGTGGTTCCTTTTCGCGCCACTCAATTCATTGTCTCTTGTGGTGATGTAGCCGGAAGGAGTCACGCGCCATTGCTTTGGATGCAAAATATCAAAACCATGTCCGTTTCCTGGCCGGTCATGGTAAGAAATAAGCAGCAATACATTAAAATTTGCCGGGAATCAGCCCCTCTCCTGGTAGCCAATCGCAATTACGTTCTCATCTGCAGATTCAGCGCTAAAGAGGATCACCGCCGGTTGACAGCAGCGCCCTTACCGGCAGGGCATCTTGATTCAATGCTCATAGGGCTTGAGAACCATCTTAATTATATCCACCGGCCCCGGGGTGATCTATCACTTCCGGAAATGTTTGGCCTATCGGCACTTTTTAACTGCAAACTTCTTGATATTTATTTTCGCACCTTCAATGGAAATACCCAGGTCAGCGCCACTGAATTGAGAAGTATGCCCCTTCCGCCCCATGAAGCCATTGAGGAAATTGGACAAGTTATTCTGAAGAAAGGTATATTGAATATTAACCTGGAAGAGCTGATAACTGATGTACTGGGGTTAAAACAGAGAGTAGAGAGAGTACATGGGTAAATGTGAAGAGGCTCAGGAGATCCTTAAAGCTCTCGGTTTGCCGGTTGCCCAGCAGAATGAGATCTCAGCTCTCACTCTTTTAGCCCTCTGTGGATTAAAAGAAAATGACAACTGGAAAAAAACTTTTCGTCAAAGCCTCACCATAACCAAAGGTATTATGAGATTCATTGCCGAAAATTACGGGAAAGCCTATGCGCCGAATACAAGAGAAACCTTTCGACGTCAGGAGCTTCATCAGTTTATTCAGGCCGGAATAGTTGATTACAATCCGGATAATCCTGATTTGCCAACTAATAGCCCATCAGCTCATTATGCCTTAAATAATGATGCCCTCGCTGCCATGAGAAGCTACGGCTCAAGAAAGTGGAAAGGTGCCTTGGAAAGGTTCCTTTCAGAGCAGGGGAGCCTGATCCTGAAATACCAGAAGAACCGGACTAAAAGAATGATCCCTGTAACCCTGGCTGACGGCACAATACTGAGCCTGTCGCCTGGGAAACATAATCGCCTCCAGTCTGCTATTATCGAAGAGTTTGCTCCAAGATTCGCACCAGGGGCAATAGTGTTATACATTGGTGATACGGCCAAGAAGAATCTCATCATAGATGAAGAGAATTTTAAGGAATTGTGTGTAGTAGTTACTGACCATGACAAGCTTCCTGATGTAGTACTTTTTGACTCAAAGAGGAATTGGCTGCTTCTTATCGAGGCAGTCACCTCCCATGGCCCGGTGACCCCTAAAAGGATGATGGAGTTGGATAATATGCTCTCTCAGTGTGCTGCTGGCAAGGTTTACGTAAGCGCGTTTCCTGATTTTGCAGAATTTCGTAAGCACATAAAAGAGATAGCTTGGGAAACTGAGGTATGGATTGCCGAATTCCCCGATCATATGATCCATTACAATGGCGAGTGATTTTTAGGCCCGAAATAATATACCACATCTATCAAGCCCGCCGCCGTACTTTATCTCACAGGATTTCTTAACGTAGCCTGAATTTTATCAATAAGGATAGTTACCTATGAAAAAATTATTCCTTCCCGGTTGGTTGGCCCTATTTTGTTATGTTGCATCGTAATAGGTATGGCATTCAATAAATGGCTATGACTACGCATCCAAAAAGTGTGAGTAGATCCTCAGTTAAGGGACAAGGAAAGCTCTTTCTGCTCACCGGTTGCTTCATTGATGACCAAAAGCTTTCCCATATCCTCACGTTTCAATTGTTCATTAGCATTCAAAAGTTCGATTCCATAAATAGTTCCATCCGGTGCTAGATCTACATTTAATTCATCACTGATTTTTATTGTTTCTACTTCAGTACCCTTCTCATGGAAGCGAATGTAGGCTATGTTATAACGAGGATCATAAGTGAATCTCATATTTTATCCTTTCTTCCGGTTTTAAAAATACGGGGTAATGATGGTAATTACTACCCAGGTAGCGTTCTCATCAACAGCATAAGCCTCTACCTGCTTATTTTTATAATACTTACCATGCCAGTTGCTGTCAAAGGGAAAGTTTCGTCGAAACCCGGTCCGATTATACTTGGCCGGAAATCGTTCCCCTCCCTCAATGGCAGCCCTTACTTCATCTTCGGTTGTACCTCGCTCTATTATGCGCTCAAGAGCATGCGGATGAAAGCTAATCTTCATGAACTCTTTCCCCACCTTGCCAGCCGTGAGCAATGGCCAAGGACTTATTTGTCTTACACCTCTCCCGCGCACCCTTTCGGGCCAGTGATCCATGGGATATGCCCAGTCTTATTCGCCCTGTCCTAATGGCTGCCATGTTTTTTAGGCTCAGATTGCCAAGAGGAATAATTTTCCACAGCAGTAGCTAATCCTTGACGTGATTGAGCAATACCTTAAGGTTTTGGTAAACTTTGAAAAAATCGCCTTAATCCAGGTGTAATCCAATACACCCATGGGCTGCCAGGTACGGTATGAAAGTCACCTTGGCGGTATCGATATACCAACTGATCACGTTCTTCAAACTTTAGCTGATTCAAATATATAATACATCATAGGCAAGGTCAAGTTTTTCAATTTTAGCCAGTTTTTATAGAAATAATTACATTATTTTGTGCTGATCCCAAAATTCCGGGTTATGATGACTGAGAGAAAAATCAATCAAAGGCATCACTACTTATCTTCATCAAGGTTTCCCTGCTTTTGCTTTTATCTGTATTCGGAGGCAATTAGGAATTGTTATATCAGGAATATTCGTTGACAATATGAAAAATATACACTATGTTATACACATAAGGAGGTGTATATTATGCGTACCAATATAGTTTTAGATGATGAATTGGTGGAAGAGGCTTTTAAGTATACGAATATTAAAACGAAAAAGGAATTAATTACCTTAGCGTTAAAGGAATTTGTCAGGAACCACAGCCGGGCGGATTTAAGAGATCTACAAGGTAAGATAGCTTTTAGAAAGGATTATGATTATAAAAAATTAAGAGAAGATGAAAAGTCATGATTCTGGTCGATACCTCGGTTTTAATTGACTTTTTTAAAAATAAAAGTAATGAGGCCATAGCCAAATTCCGTGACGTTTTATCAAAAAATATTCCCTTTGGGATTAATGTTTTTATTTATCAGGAATTATTGCAGGGATGCGCCTCAGTAAAGGATTACAACAAATTAAAAAAATATATTAATATTACCTCAATAGTCAGACTCGGATAGATTGAGGATAGTTATAATTCGTCGGGTTGGAATTGATCTTTGTTCGTCCATAAAATAGGGATTACCTTTTCAATAACTTTGAATTCCGGATCCCCGGTAACGAGAACAGCTTTATGTTTTTGGGCAACAGCAGCACAGAAGGAATCAGCATACGATATAGGATATTGGGCCTTGAGTTCACTCGCATCCTGTACAATTTCCTCATCAACCGGAATACATTGGATGGGGAGTTGTTCAATATGCTGGAGAACGGTTTGAAGATGGTTATCTCCAAACCTGCGTTTGACAATATAGTAAATTTCACCCCAATTGATAAGGGAAAGAAGGGCTTTGCGCTTCATTTTATGGCAATGGCTAAGGACCTTTTCTAATATTTCGCTGTCCGGTTCATTTTGAAAATATTGTAAAAGGGCGTAGCTATCAAGGACATAGGTGTTCATCTTTTTCCATTTCCTTTTTCCGCTCATTGATAAGATCTTCAGTTAGAGAAGGAGAAGATGGCGGTAAAATGCCCTTAGCTGCTTTAATTGGATCTTTTGGAACTGGTTTGATAATAAGGTAATCCTCCTGTTCAATAATTTGAACAGGATTACCAGGCGTAATACCGACTTTTTTTCGTAACTTTGCAGGAATAATAAGTTGACCCTTCGGAGATGTATTTACAATAGCCATCATATTCCTCCTTTTTAAAAAAAGTATAACATATTTTTTAAAGTTGTCAAATTTCGTTTACTCCTCATTATCCCGGATCACATCATTGCCCAGAGTCGGCCGGCTGATCGGAGGACTTCTCCTGGCCGGTGTGATCATCTATGGCTTGATAGCCTGGGCCTTCCCGGTGCATCCGAAGGACCTGCACCTGGCTGATAACTGCCTGGTCTATGATGCCAGAGGCCGGCTCCTTCGCTTTATCCCGGATCAAAACGGCCTGCGCCATCAATGGGTAGCTGGTGAGAATATACCCGAAATAGTGAAAAAAGCCTTTCTGACCGCTGAGGATGAAAGATTCTACCACCATCCCGGCTTTGATCCTGTGGCCATCTTCAGGGCACTTCAAAGTAATATCAGAGAGGGCCGCATCGTCTCCGGCGCCTCCACCATCACCCAGCAACTGGTCCGTCTGGTTTACTCCCCCAGGGGCTCAGGCAGAAAAAGGTCATACAGCGGAAAACTCATCGAGATCCTGCGGGCCGTCAGGATCGAGTTACATCTTTCGAAAGAGGAGATCTTCGAGCAGTATCTCAACCGGGTGCCCATGGGAAATAACCTTATCGGCGTGGGCCTGGCCTCATCCGTCTATTTCGGGAAGAATGTAGCCCACCTTGGCGCGGCTGAGGCGGCCATTCTGGCCTCCCTGCCCAAAGCGCCAAGCTTCTTCAATCCCTTTGGCAAGAACCGGGATAAGCTCCTTGAGCGGAAGGATCATATTCTTCACAAAATGCGGATCCATGGCTTCATCACTGCTGATGAGCTCAAAGAAGCCGTATCCTGGCGAATGGATTTTTCAGAGTACCATTTTCCCTTTGAGGCTCCCCATCTGGTTGACCTGCTCGCCGAAAGGGGCAGGCTGAGAGCGGGTGAAAACTACACCACCATTGACCTGGATATTCAAAAGGAGATCGAGTGCTTGCTTTCAGCCCATGAAACCAGGCTTTCCTACAGAGGTGCATATCAGGCTGCGGCCATGGTTTTTCACAATCCCACTATGGAGGTAGTCGCCTGCGTGGGCTCGCTCGATTACGCAACGAAGAACAAGGGATTTAATAACGGCACCGTGGCTCTTCGCTCGGCCGGCTCCACCCTGAAGCCATTCCTCTATGCCCTGGCTCTGGAAAACGGCTATGCCGTATCCTCTCTCCTTGAGGATACCCTCATCAAATACAAGACTCCGGCCGGCGACTACGCACCGGCCAATTTTGACCGGAGGGAGTATGGCCCGGTCACCATGAGATTGGCCCTGGGCAGCTCACTCAATATCTCAGCCATAAAAACCCTGGAGAAGCTCGGCCAGGAGAAATTCTACCGCTTCCTGACCGGCCTTCACCTGATTAATGATCCCTCCAGGGGTGCGGATTACTATGGCCTCGGGCTTGTGGTCGGCAATCTTGAGGTAAGCCTTGAGCAGCTCATGACCTCTTACGCCATGCTGGCCAATAGAGGGGTCCTACGCCCCATCCGGTATATGAAACCTCTCCGGTCTTTGAAAGGTGAAACATCCATGCCGGCGAGCCGGCACAAAGGGATACGAAAACCCTACTCCCTCTCCCTGTGGGAGAGGGTTGGGGTGAGAGGTTTTTCAGATGGAAGGGATGAGGATGAAGCAGATAATCTGAGGATAGAAAAATCAGGGGTCTTACATGATCTTTTGAACCGGGATGAAGATGGAGGTGGGACCTTGAGGGTGGTGAGTGGAGAGACCGCTTACCTTATCTCGGATATCCTCTCTGACCCGACAGCCCGCTCGATCACCTTCGGCAGCAGCCTGACCATGAATTTTCCCTTTCGGGTGTCCCTGAAGACAGGCACCAGCACCAGATACCGGGATGGCTGGATCATAGGCTATACTACTGAATATACCGTGGGTGTATGGACAGGAAATTTTGAGGGGACGCCGACCTGCTCCTTAAGCGGGGCGGAAGGCGCGGCACCCGTCTTTCGTGATCTCATCAGCTTTCTCTATGGAAAAAGGACACCCCCTGTTCCCGTGAAACCCGACGGTATAGTCATGGCCAAAATCTGCGGCATCTCAGGTCTCAAGCCGGGTCCGGCCTGCCATTATCTCACCCGGGAGCTGTTCATTCAGGGAACCGAGCCTGAAGAAACCTGCCGGTTTCATACCAGGGGCCATCAATTCCATAATCTTCCGGCCAGTTTTGCTTCCTGGGTATACGAGAGGGAGAGAAAGGGCCTGGCCGGAAATTACCGCCTCCAGGGATTCTCAAGCCGGCTGGCCGATGTTTTCCCGGAACACCATGAACCTCCTGAATGTGCGGCCATCCCTCCCCGGAAGCATTACCGCATCGGAGAGTCCGGCCCTGCAGCCGTCTCTTCGCCCCTTTCAGGGCCTTCAGGGAATGATCAGCGGATAAGGATTGTCTATCCCTTGCTCAACGACACCTTTGTTCTGGAAAGAAAGAGCCATCCTCAGGTGATCAGACTTGAAGCTGTGGCCTCGGCCTCCATCGAATGTACGGACTGGTTTATTGACGGCCTGCACCTGGCCAGAGTGGGACCGCCCTTTTGTACTTACTGGGAACTGGAAAGGGGAAAGCACACCATCACGGCCGTTACCCCTGATCAGATAGGTGATTCCATCGAGATCCGGGTCGAGTAACCTTTTTCAAAGTCACTTCACAAAATTATCTCTTTAGCAGATGAAAAAACTCCGTACTTTGTTGCCTGTTTGCAAGATCTTACGGTTCCACGACCTTTAAGTTGGTGAAATATCTCTTATAAAAGCCACGATCTCTTGTGAGAAGCCTTTCTGCATGGACCTGGGCATGAGCGCCTATAAGAAAATCCGTGAGAATCCGCTCTCGGCTCCCTCCAGCCTCCCGGTATTTCTTCCAGGACGTACCCGCAATATAGGCTATTTCCTGATTGAGCGGAACAATTCTAATGCCCAGCTTAGATAAAGCGCTCTTTAAGATACTCTTGTCACTAAACTGCGGCACTAGTTCAGCATAGATAATATCATTAATGATTATTGATCCCTCATGAAAAACAGTCTCGAGAGAGTTTAGTGATCTTTCTCCAAACTCGGGATCAGGTAAAAAGACATCGAGGAGAATATTAGTATCAATGAAAGTAATCATCTTCCACGGATTTCCTCTATATACTCATCAGTTTTCCGGTTCTTTTTTAGAATACCATAGACTTCTCTCACAGGACTCGTGTGTAAAGACTTTTTTTGAATGCGTACTCCTGTCTCTTCAGCAATAAATTCGATTTCAATATCAGGCAAGAGACCATATCGTTCGCGTAGATCTTTAGGTATGGTTATTTGTCCACGTTCTCCTATTTTCATACTTTCATTCTCCTATTTTCATATTACAATATTCATTATAATGATGACCGAGAGAAAAGTCAATGGAAGGCGTCACTCCTTAATACTCTGCAACGAGGTTTCCAAAAGCCTCCTCTACCGTGAAAAGCCATATCTTTACTCTTGAGTAATTAAGATGAATATCTTATAGTATAACTATGGGCATGGCTATGGTTAAATCAGATACGCCGTAGAGGGAGTTAAGAGAGTGAATACCATATCGAAAAGCAAATTAAAAAGTAATATGCTTCGAATTTTTAGGGAAGTCGAGCAATCAGGTGAAGAATTAATTGTCACGGATAACAATCGGCCTGTGCTGAAAATTCAACCATTAACGAAGAAGAAAACTGTTGGTGAAATTTTTTCAGATGTTCGTGGTAAGGTCATCTATCATGAGGATATAAATACTCCTACAGATACATCCCACTCACTATAGATGATTTTGCACAAAGGCTGAACAAAATCGATAAATTGGAAATCATTCCCGTGGACAGCAGGATCTGGCTTGAAAATCTTCATTTGAAATGGAAGCACAAAGATCCGGCAGATAGAACTATTGTTGCTACAGCCAGGTTAAATAAATGCCCACTGCTCACATCAGATAGTAATATCGCTCAATTTTATAGGCAATCAGTGTGGTAAGAAATGAGCGGAACAACATCGCGGAAACGAGGTGTCTGAATGCAGTAGCTCTACAAGAGTGGAAGCCTGGTCATAAAGACGAATATTTTCTTTTTGATCGTATCCGTGAACATATCTTTTCATCATGTTTCTTCCCTTAGATCAATCTCATGGGGTTTTATGTTTGAATCTGCATTACCCAGGTATTCTTTACCTGGCTGCCTGGGCTGATATGCCAATGTGTTCCGGTCAGCTTTTTCAGAAATATTTCATCATGGCTCACCAGGACTAAACTGCACGGGCAATCCGCGAGGGCCTCTTCCAGACACTGGATTGAGGGAAGGTCCATGTGGTTTGTCGGCTCATCCAGGATAATGATATGCGGCACCCTGGTCATACCTAAGGCCAATAAAAGTTTTCGGACCTCTCCGGGACTTGGCTCCCGGCTTTCCAGCAATCGATGAGGGCGGGAGCCTAAGCGACTGACTATGGTCATCAGGTGGCCCAGTTGTTCGTTCGGCAGCCTGTGGACCTGTGCCAGAAGGTTTTGCGACTCTTCTAAGCTTATCTCCTGGGGAACATAGGTGATGTGCTCTAAAGGGACATGTAACAAAGGGAGGATTTTTCGAATCAGGGTGCTTTTACCTGCTCCATTCGGGCCGGTAACGGCAATCCTGTCATCAGGCAGAATGAATAAGTCAGGATAGAGAAGCTGCTTCTCTTTCCCCAGGGCCAGAGAACCGGCAGGCAGTTGTAATAAAAAGTCCCGCGAGGAACGAGATCCCGGTAACCAGATCCCCAGGGTATATTCCTTTTTTACCTGAAGGGATTCGACATCCTCGGTCACGCGCTTCAGCCGGCCATCTAACTGTCTCAGCAGCTTTCCGGCCGAGGCATCTTTCCCACTGAGGCGAGCAAGATCGATTTTCGCCTTGGCATCATGATCTTTCGGGGCTATCCCTCTCTTTGATCGCCTTTTATCAGCCTGCTGGGCCTTTTCACGACGGCTGACGGCTAATCGGTGTAATCGCTTATATTCCTTTTTTTTGACAGTCTGACGTTTTTTTATGGTTTCCTGTTCGGTTTTGGCCAGGGATAGGCCCCTGGTTACTCCACCGGGCCGGATAACAATCTGCGGCGGCTCGATAAACAGGCACTGCCGGCACAGAGAATCAAGCAGCTCGCGGTCATGGCTCACCAGCAAGCCGAGGCCCTGAAAGGTCTCAAGAGCTTTGGTAATGATTATCCGGGCTTGTGCATCTACATGATTGGTCGGCTCGTCAATGGCCAGTAATACCGGCTCCAGCCAGAGGGCAACAGCAATTTGCATCCTTTTCCGTTCCCCATGCGAGAGTGTCTCCCATCGATGTATCCAATCATTGTGAATGCCTAACCTGCTCTTTATGACATAGGCTGATTTCGTTTTTTCAAAAAAGAATTCCCCCGCCTGTTCCGGTATCTTGTCCGTACGCTGGGGACAATAAACCGCCTGTGATGGGGCATCAATGTCTCCTTCATCAGGCTTTAACACTCCTGTGGCCAGTTTCAGTAAGGTGGTTTTCCCGGTGCCGTTTGCCCCCACCACACCTGTCCAGCCGGGAGCGGCCTGAAACGAAATCCTCTGAAAAATTGGGGCTGGTGCTGCATCGTATTGGAACGTCACGGTATGGAATGTTACAAAAGGTTTACTCATGTAACTCTCAGGTGTTCTCCATAAGGTTAATTTTCTGATCTCAAGAGATCCTTCTTTTCCCTTTTCGGCAATGCCCTTGGGTGATCCTCCTTTGTAGACAAACCCTGTACTTCATGTGCTTCACCCCTCCCTGTCTTTCCGGAAAGACCTGGGACGGCCTTTCTCCGTACGCAGAACCTTATACTTTATTTGCATTCCGCCTTTGCGGCAAGACTTGCGGTGATCTCCCTCCGCAAGCCAAATGCTATATCTTGCGATCACGTGAATCAAGTTCCTGCTCGGTTTAAAGCCGGGGAATATTTTCTCCTCATATTTTCCTATCAGTCACCTACCGGGGGATATGGTATCCTATTCAAAACTATTGATACCAGCCGGTGTGTTCATGATCATTCCAAGAACTGTCCCTGTTATGTAAGCTTCGTCGTTTCTTATTGAGTTTATATCCGGTTCCTGTAAAATACATATCATCTTCTCCTTCATCGGGACGAATAAAGAATATGAATCCCCATAATCAAGACCAATGAATAGCAAAAAATCTCCTCTCAGAAAGATACGCCAGGGAGTTATCCAAGGTATAGATTCCCTGCACATGCAGGAATTTTCCTTAAGGATCATCGCCTGGCTTACCCGACAGGCAGATCTTCCGGTATTAGGTCAATTCATCAGGTTTTGCGGTAATCTTTACTGTCGCTCTATTATTTATGGCCAGACACACTCAGGTTTTTCATCCAGCCGCCATCATCAGCATACCGTTATTGACCACGACAGCGCTATGGCACTGATTCAAAAGGAAAAGGATCTTTGTTTGATTGATTGTGTGTGTAGAAAAATTGGAAGGAACTGTAACGCACCTCTAAAAACCTGTATCCTGGTTGGTACCGGAGCACGAGTGAGAAATAAAGCAAATCCGGATCGAAAGATAACAGTCGAGCAGGCAACCCATATTTTACAGTCCTGTTTTGACCAAAACCTTATACATAATGCCATTTATGCTCTGGGAGATTTGGTTGAGATTTGTAATTGCTGCCAATGCTGTTGTGTTCCCATATTGGGAGTAAGACAGGGTATTCAATCGCTAAGACCCTCACATTACGTAGCTGTTAAAGTGAATAGCTGTAGTATGTGCGGAGTCTGCGAAACCGTATGCCCCTTTGGAGCCATAGAGCAAGGGAACATTGATAATGAAAAATGTTTTGGATGCGGACTTTGTGCTTATAAATGCCCTGAAGAGGCAGTAACAATGGTTGAGAGGAGATATTGCTGACAAATTGTATAAGAACAAACAGCCGAACTTCTCTTCCATACGAATCCTGAGGTATTTATAATGATGCACAAACCTGTAGAAGCTCCTCAGGCTTTGTGACTAATCTGTTATATATACATCCTAACATAATATCAACTCTAAGCCTATTTTATTGACATTGTAAAAGAAATAGCCAAAAAAGCTGAATTATGGCGAAATAAGGCGTAGTATGGTTTATGGGTGGTCTTATATGAGTCTTATATGAGGGAGGTAATCATCAGAATAACATGAGAGAGCTTATTTTTCAAATCGATGCCTTTACCAGCAAAGTTTTTTCAGGTAATCCTGCTGCTGTAATTCCACTGAATAAATGGCTGGATGACTCTTTGTTGCAATCGATTGCCCAGGAGAACAATGTATCTGAAACCGCCTTCTTTGTTCCGGCAGAAAAAATCTACCATATTCGATGGTTTACACCATTAGCGGAAGTAGACCTATGTGGTCATGCGACCTTAGCCGCAGCTTTCGTTATCTTCAACTACCTTGAGAAAAAAAGCACTGAAATCCTGTTTTCTTCAAGGAGTGGAGATTTGAGGGTCTATAAGGATCAGGATTTACTCTCCATGGATTTTCCATCACAGCCGCCCAAGCCTTGCAGTATGCCTGACGATTTAGTCGAAGGATTAGGTCAGGAACCGTTAGAGATCTTGTGCTCGGAGGATTATTTTGCTGTATTTTCTACTGAAAAGGATATTCGCAGCCTGAATCCTGATATGGAAAGATTAAACCGACTCGGGTTACGGGGAGTCATTGTAACGGCCAAAGGTGATGAGGCTGATTTTGTATCACGTTTTTTTGCCCCTAAGTTCGGGATCAATGAAGATCCTGTTACCGGCTCTGCTCACTGTGCTTTGATTCCCTATTGGTCTCATACATTGGGTAAAGATACTCTCTATGCACAGCAGGTATCAAAAAGAAGTGGAGAGCTATATTGTAAAGATCAGGGAGATAGAGTTATCATATCAGGTAAAGCAGTAAAGTATATGGAAGGAACCATTAGGATTTGATTATCCAACATCCGGAAACTTTCACCTGAGAATGATCCCATAACTATCTGATATCATTTTCATGATCCTTTGTGCCGCACGGTCGGCATGAATGTTTCACTATATTATCCCAGCGCACCCTTCAATGCATCAAATCCACCTTGAAAGACTCCAACACCAATAGTTTTTACCAAATCCTCACGCAACCTATACGCAGCCCCAAAAAAAGAAAAGGGATTACAGTGTTTTGTAATCCCTTGATTTTACATGGTGGAGCTGGGGGGATTCGAACCCCCGACCTTTTGACTGCCAGTGTTCCCTTCTGGGTTTCCCAAACTTCCTTAAAATAAAGCAACTCTTTGAAATAATTGCATCAAAGTTTAATAGATTTTCCCTGATTTTAGCAG
>JBLIRT010000030.1:0-22972 GCA_049472445.1 bacterium | reverse complement strand
GTGTCCATCGTTTACAGCTAGGACTACCAGGGTATCTAATCCTGTTTGCTCCCCTAGCTTTCGCGCCTCAGCGTCAGTATTAGTCCAGAGAGCCGCCTTCGCCACCGGTGTTCCTCCCAATATCTACGCATTTCACCGCTACACTGGGAATTCCACTCTCCTCTCCTGTACTCAAGCCCAGCAGTATTGAGTACAACCCCATGGTTGAGCCATGGTCTTTCGCACCCAACTTACCAGGCCGCCTACGCGCCCTTTACGCCCAGTAATTCCGAACAACGCTCGCCCCCTCCGTATTACCGCGGCTGCTGGCACGGAGTTAGCCGGGGCTTCCTCTGGTGGTACCGTCAAACCCCTGAACTGTTCACCCAGGAGCACTTCTTCCCACCCAACAGGACTTTACAACCCAAAGGCCTTCATCGTCCACGCGGTATTGCTGCGTCAGGGTTGCCCCCATTGCGCAAGATTCCCCACTGCTGCCTCCCGTAGGAGTCTGGGCCGTATCTCAGTCCCAGTGTGGCCGTACACCCTCTCAGGCCGGCTAACCATCTTCGCCTTGGTGAGCCGTTACCCCACCAACAAGCTAATGGTACGCGAGCACATCCTGAAGCAAATGCTTTCATTGAAGCAGCATCCCTTTGATTACAAATACATGCATACCCGTAATCTTATGGAGTATTAGCACCCTTTTCAGAGTGTTATCCCCCTCTCCAGGGTAGCTTGCTCACGCGTTACTCACCCGTCCGCCACTGTACTCAGCACCCGAAGGCACCTTTCTCGTACGACTTGCATGTGTTAAGCATACCGCCAGCGTTCGTTCTGAGCCAGGATCAAACTCTCCATGAAAGTCTTATCCTTACTTCTCTAAATAGCAGTACCCTTCTCCTGTCAAAGATCTGTCTTTCTAAAACCCCATCTGCTATTCTATCAGCTTATCCCTACCTATGTCAAGTAGCAGGAATCTGTCAAGGAGGAGTAACCTTCTATTTCATGACAGCAATTCCCTACCACTTTGGGTGAACCCATATATTATCACCATATACGTTTTTGTCAATATTTTTCTCAATATTTTTGCGCTTACTCTCCAAGGTATGCTTTTCGGATCGCTTGATTTCCAGCTACTTCATCAGCTTTACCGCCATAGACAATGCTTCCTGTCTCTAAGATATATCCACGATTGGCAATCGCCAATGCTTTACGGGCATTTTGTTCTACCAGGAGGATAGCAATGCCTTCTCCATTTATTTGAGCAATAGTTTGGAAGATACTTTCTACAACCTTAGGAGCCAGACCAAGGGAGGGCTCATCCAGAAGGATGAGTTTCCCTCTCGCCATTAAGGCACGGCCGATGGCCAGCATCTGCTGCTCACCGCCGGAAAGCGTGCCTCCGTATTGCTTTTGCCTCTCATAAAGGATCGGGAAAAGGCCAAATACATAGTCCAAGTCATGCTTCACCTCTTTTTTATCACGGCGTAAATAACATGCAATTTCTAAGTTTTCAATTACCTTAAGATTGGGAAAAATTCCGCGGCCCTCTGGGACATGGATGATCCCAAGCTTGACTATATCATAAGGTGGCATATCAGCGATCTCTTTCCCATTGAAGAGGATATGACCCTCAGATGGCCGAACGAGACCGGAAATGGCTCTCAAGATGCTGCTTTTACCTGATCCGTTAGCTCCAAGCAAAGTTACAATCTCTCCCTTTGAGATTTCAAAGGAAACACCCTTTATCGCCTGAATATGATGATAACGAATAACCAAATCTTGGATCTTGAGCACTCTCTATGTCTTTCCTTCTATTCGCCAAGATAAGCTTCGATAACTTTCATATTGTTTCGAATCTCTCCGGGAGTCCCCTCGGCGATCTTTTCTCCAAAGTTAAGAACAATGATTCGTTCGCTAATCTCCATAATCATTTTCATCTGATGTTCGATGAGAAGAATGGTGATGGGAAATTCTTTCCTGAGCCAGCGAATCAGGTCCATCAATTCATTTGTTTCTGCATGGTTCATGCCTGCAGCAGGCTCATCCAGAAGGAGAAGCTGGGCATCAGTGGCTATGGCCCGGGCAATTTCAACTCTCCGCTGCAAACCGTATGGCAATTCCTTGGCCAACTTGTACTGCTCTTTTTTTATATCAAAAGCTTCAAGCAGATAAAAACTCTTAGCCGTGATGTGTTCCTCCTGCTCCAGAAACCGCTTACTTCGAACCAAGGTATCCCACATGGTATATTTTTTCTTTAGATTGAAGGCTAGACGGATATTATCCAATACCGTCATGTGATTAAAGAGCCGGATATTTTGAAAGGTACGCGAAATGCCAGCAGCGGCAATGGCGTGAGGTTTAAGACCGACCATATCCTGGCCCTGAAATCGTATGTACCCGTTGTCCGGAAGGTAAAAGCCAGTCAGGAGGTTAAAGGCGGTTGTTTTCCCTGCTCCATTAGGGCCGATAATGGAAACGATCTCTCCCTTTCTGAGATGAAAAGAAAAGTGAGAAACTGCTTTCAATCCGCCAAATGACTTATCTAAGCTCTCCACCTGAAGCAACAATTTAAAAATCCCTTTTAAACAGTCCCTCTGGCCTTCTCAGCATAATAAAGACAAGAATGACCGGATAGATTACTAACCGCCACTGTTGTAATTTGAACATGCGAAGGCCTTCCAGCAAAAAGGTTAGAGAACTCGCGGCTATAACCGACCCCCAAATGCTGCTCATTCCACCAAGATATAAATACACCAGGTATTCGATTGACTTGATGAAATTAAAATTGTCCGGATGAATATAACGGAGAATATGAGCATACAAGCCACCGCCCAACCCAGCCCAAAAGCTGGCAATGGCGAATGACAGTACCTTATAGCGGCTGATATTTACACCCATCATTTCTGCAGCAATATCATCCTCGCGCAAAGACAGCCACACCCGCCCATAGCTGGAATGTAAAAGCCGGTTTATAATAAAGACTGTCAGTATGGCAAAAGCCACAACCCAGAAGATATTCGTGAAACCCGGGATATTTCCTAAGCCTCTGGGACCACCTATCTCTTCAACAACCTGGCTTAAGGTAAAAAGATGAATCTTGTTAAGAAAAGCAGCAAACTCATCAGTTAATTTAATAGCCGAGCGAACTACTTCCACCAGAGCCAAAGTGACAATAGCCAGATAATCACCCTTTAATCGCAATATCGGCAATCCTATAAGATATCCAAGGGCAAAAGAAGCTAATCCCCCCCCAAAAACAGATGCCAGGAAAATAAGAACCTGCCATTGGACAGGCCACTGGCCTGTAGTAAAAAGAATAGTGGTCAATAAACAAGAGGTATACGCGCCTATGGCCATGAAAGCTGCATGGCCGATGGAAAATTCTCCAGTGAAGCCATTAATCAGGTTCAAGCTGACTGTCATGATGATATTAATACAGATAAACATGAAGATCTGCTGATAGTAACGGCTTATAAGCTGAAACCTGCCGAGAAGGCTGATTATCAGCCCTGCCAGGATAAGACCGATATAAAAATATCGGTAGCTTATTTTTTGCCCTTGATTCTCGACCATCGTTGGATTCTTATCCCATGTATACGTTTAGGTATTCATATTTTTTCCGTATGTGGCGATCCGAGCAAACCGGTTGGTTTCATTAACAACACAAGTATCAGGATCAAAAAGGTAACCCCATAGCCTAAATTGGAATTAATACTAAGAGCCAGAGTTTCAATAATACCCATTAAAAATCCGCCGAGCATGGCTCCGGGGATATTTCCTATACCACCTACTACAGCAGCCACAAAGGCGACGATTCCTGGCCAGAGTCCCAGGTATGGAGACTGAAGTACTCCATAAGTAATTCCGTACAGCATCCCGGCACATCCGGCCAAAATACCGCCCAGGGCGAAGGTAAAAGCGATAACCCGGTTGATGTTAATCCCCATCAACTTAGCTACATCCATGTTAAAAGAAACAGCCCTCATGGCCTTTCCCATTTTGGTCCTCTTCACGACATATTCTAAAAAAATCATGAGAAGAAGAGCGATGGCTACGTTTATGATTTTGATATTACTGATGATTAAACCTTTTCCGAGGGGAACCACCTTTTCCTGAATCAGAGTCGGAAAGGAACGGAATTGAGGACCAAAAACAAAATATTTCAGTGGGAAAGGAACCTGGTTAGGGTCAAGGGCAAGGAAATTTTCCAGGAAAAGGGATACTCCGATTGAGGTAATAAGCATGGTCAATCGAGGCTTATCCCTCAAAGGACGATAGGCAATTATTTCAATGATCATATTGAGAAGAAGACAGACAAGCACGGCTGAGGCTAGAGCTAGCCAGAAAGCATACCGAACTTCCCGGGCCAGGAAAAAGCTGCCGGCAAAATATGAGAAATAAACGCCCACCATAAATACATCCCCGTGAGCGAAATTGATGAGTTTAATAATGCCATAGACCAGGGTATAGCCTAAGGCAATTAGGGCGTACATACTCCCCTTTTGGAGACCATTGATGATTTGCTGAAGGGAAACTAACCAGCCATAAGAAAGGATATAACAGCCAAAGATGAAAAATAAGACTCCGATAAAGATAAGATTTATGGCTCTGCCTTTTCTCAATAATCTAACTTTTCCTTTCCCCTAAACCAGCTTAAGAATGAGCCCACTTACGGTTATCCTTTTGACTATCCTATGGATGAATGCGTTGATGGAAGGCCTGCTGTCCCTGTTCAACCTTGATAATGACCGCACTTTTGATAGGGTTTCTCTGCTCATCAAATGAAATCTTACCGGATACTGCCTGGAAGTCTTTTATGTTTTTCAGAGCATCCCGGATAGCCGGTCCTTCTATACTCCTTGACATCTTCAGAGCCTCAAAAAGAATAAGACATGCATCATAAGCCAGGGCAGCTAAAGCATCAGGAGTCTGATGGTATCTCTCAGAATAGAGTGTGACAAATTTCTGAACCTCGGGACTTGGGTCATCCTTTGAAAAGTGAGTGCTAAAAAATGCCCCTTCCACTGCCTCTTTCCCTAAGACCATAAGCTGCGGGGAATCCCAGCCATCTCCACCAATCAGTGGTACAGTAATACCCATGGACCTGGCTTGCATAGCGATTAAAGCTACTGAACTATAATAATTTGGAAGGAACAGAATGTCTGGTTGAGCTGCTTTTATTTTCGTCAACTGAGCATTGAAGTCCTGAGTTTTATCTTCATCGGTAAAGGCCTCGTAAGCAACAACCTGCCCGCCTAATTCTTCAAAACGGATTTTAAAAAATTCAGCTAAGCCTTTATTATAATCGTTACCGTTATCAAAAAGAACTGCAGCCCTCCTTTTTCCCAAATTATTGAAAGCAAAGTTAGCCATAATAGTTCCCTGGAAGGGATCGATAAAGCAGGCCCGGAAGATGTAATCTCCTACCAGGGTTACCTGTGGATTGGTAGAAGCGGTGCTGATCATCGGCACTTCAGATTCCTGGGCAATGGGAGCCCCAGCCAGAGAGCATTTGCTCATAACCGTGCCAATAATCGCCTGAACTCCATTCTGATCAACGAGTTTTCTATAGGCGTGAGCAGCAGATTCCGGTCTCCCTTCATCGTCCTCAAAGATAAGCTCTAATCGGTATTTTTTCCCGCCAACTTCAAGCCCCCCTTTTTGATTCATTTCCTCTATGGCCATAGTACAAGCATTGCGGGTAGATACTCCGTAAGTGGCAGCTCCGCCGGTAACGGGGCCAACTCCACCGATCTTGATAACATTTCCCTGCTGAGTACAACCGCTTTGAATAAGTAAACCTATGCCTAACCAAACTCCTGATACGATTAAGCCCACATACCACCTCGACATGTTCTTAGCCATACTTTTCCTCCCTCCCTTTTCAACCAGTTGAAAATCTTCACCATTTATGCGGAAATGTTTAGCGCTATTATATAAAACCTTTTTTTCATTTTTCAAGTGCTAGTTTTACCTTAAAGCACATTGACAGGATGTTAAAAGCTTCTTATAATCTTTATCATGATAGTCAAGGAGTGCTATGATCATCTTACCATCCGTTGTCCCTTACTGGGAGGGGAGGTCCCTTTCTTATACTGCCGGAAGCAAGGTGCAGGGAATCCCTGCTCGCGGCTGCCAACCTGCTGGATAGAGAGGGTTGATATTGAAACTTATATTCAAACCTTTTTCTCTCAGGAGGAAATAGCCAATTTCTTTCTGACACCTTCTTTAGGACGAATGGAGGTTTTTTTAGAGAAGCTGGAGAATATAAAGACTATGCAAAGAGATGAGAAAAAGAAACAGGAACTGATTAAAGCTGTTAAAGAGACGGCAACTGACGGGAAAATATCATGTGCGGAGGCCACCAGATTAGCCGATCAGTATCAATTCCCGCGCCGCGAAATGGGAAACCTCCTGGATGATTTAAAAATAAAGATCAAAAGCTGTCAGCTTGGATGTTTTTAAAGCTATGGCCACGCTATTCGGTCCAGTTCCATCACGAAGACTCGGCCGGTCACTTGGGGTGGACATGGTACCCTATAAGACCTGCTCTTTTGATTGCCTGTACTGCGAGTTAGGGAAAACAAGCTGCCATACCAGTCAGAGGCAACCATATCTCGACCTTGACGTGATTGGCCAAGAATTGAAGGAGCAATTATCTCACTTAGAAGGAAAGGTAGATTACATTACCTTAGCTGGATCAGGCGAACCTACCCTCAACAAGAACCTTGGAGAGCTTGTATCCATGATAAAAGGCCTCTCCTCAATCCCGGTAGCCATTCTGACCAATAGTTCTCTCCTCCCTGACCCTGAGGTAAGAAAGGAGTTACAGGAGATCGACCTTATTGTTCCCTCCCTGGACGCAGTCAGCCAAGATATCTTTGAACACCTTAACCATCCGGTTGCCGGCCTTCAGGCTGAAGCGATCATAGAAAGCCTGATTGCCCTGCGAAAAGAATTCCGGGGGCACATATGGCTCGAGGTCCTCTTTTGCCAGGGAATAAATGATAGCCTCACCGAAGTACAGCGACTGCACGAGGCAGTAGAAACCATCCGGCCGGACCTGATTCAAATCAATACGGTCTTCAGACCCCCGGCCATTGAGGATACCCGGCCCTGCACTTCTGAACAATTAGATCAAATCGCTCAGCTACTTGGACCGAAAGCACAGGTAGTTGGCCAACCTCATCCGGGTAAAGCTGAAGTTTCCCAATCGCGTTCCTTCCAGAAACGGATTCAGGAGTTATTGAGGCGCAGACCTTGCACTTTAGATGATATCGCCCAAATTACGGGATTAAACCGGGCTGAATTGATAAAGGTATTAGATGGGCTTACTCAGGCTGGCCTGCTTCAAAGGCGATCCTATCAGGATAATATCTATTATCATTGTCCGACTGAAGGGCTGGTTCCTGAGATTCGCTAATTTATCTCAATGATACTACATAAAATCAAAAAGGTCCCCTTACGCTCCTGGTCCTTCGGCGCGATCTTATTAGCTCTCCTCCTTTCAATCTCCAGGGCATCCTATCCCTTCCATTCCCCACCGGTTACCGTGGTCAAGCAAGTGATCTCCCCGGCTATCCGTGCAGCCAGGGAGAAGGAGGTAGATAGAGTCCCGGAACTGCCCACCTTTCAGGCCCCAATTTTACAAAGAAAACGGAAGGTCCTCCCTCTGAAAAAATTTTTCCATATACCCAATCTCCTGGAAGCCAGGAGGATTGTCCAACAGGAATTGGCAGATACAGGAATACTGAAAACGCTCTATAAGATTATGCAAAATTACCCTAACCTTCCTTACCAGTCACATGGGACTGCCAACAGGGAGTTCCTTGAGGAGATAGGCCTTCCTGTCCGGCTCCTCAGCTGCTACCGAAGCAGAGATCAGAAAATTCCCTGTTTGGATGGTCTCATTGAGGCTTTCATAAAGCATGTGTCTGGAAGAGAAAAGCAAAGGGCAGAGCTTTTCTTACGGCAATGGGAGTTTGAATATCTTCCCACTCTTCCCGGCTTTACGTTGCTGCCTGAGAATGGGGTCTTTCACATTGATGCCTTCAGGTTCCAGCTTTACCCTCCAGATTATACAAAGGGCGAGGGGGATGGCAGCACCCTGGATATTCTTCGCCAATTCCTTCTTTGTACCACTCATGAAAAATTTCTTGTTTCCATGAGACCAGCCAATATCCAGCCGCTTATCAAAATGATTCAGAAATGGAAGGTGCCGGCTCCAGAAAGAATTTTCCTCCTGGAGGATAGCAGCATCTCCTCCCAATGGGCCCAGGATAATTGTAAAACCGGGATCCTCTATGATGATCACAGGAAATTCCGTGAACACGCCACGTTGGTTCCCAGATACGCCAGTGTTGGTGAAGAAGACAGCGAATACAGACCTTCCGAATCATTCGTCTTTGATCAAGTCCAAAGAGCCGGATGGCAGGTCGTGCAATCTCCTCTTCTTTTCCAGGGGGGTAACATCTTACCGGTGAAAAATCCTGAAACCGGCGAATTAATTGTCTTTTTGGGGCAGGCCGAGATAATTCGTAATACCAAGCTCGGGCTCACCGAAGGGGAAGTACTCAAAGCCTTTCACCGGGAATGGGGAGCTGATCGGATTGAAGTTCTTCCTCCCCTTTCTTTTCACATTGATCTTGAAGTTTCTTTCCGCTGGCACCAAGGGGAAATGATAGCTTTTGTCAATGAATCCTTAGCCGCAGCCAGGCTTATCGTCAGATGCGGCATTAAGGCCTTGTTTTCCTGCTATATGTTGACTGAAGGAGAGGCCAATACGTTGATCTCCTGGTTAGATCAATCAAGGGAGCAAGATCAATTACTGAAAATCCTGTGGAGTAAGATGAATGAATTCCGTGATGGAGAAGGTCAATTTGTCTCAGACAAGGCTGAATTATTTATGGTCTCAGCTGAGGAGTCAGGGAGCCTCAATCTTTCCCGCTTTCTTCTCGGACTGGATTTCCTGAGCGCGGCTCATCAGGATAGAGAAAAATTCTGGGAAAAACTCGTCACCCAGGATGCCCGCGAAGATCTTTATAAGTATTATTATCTACTCTTAGAACGTGAAGAGCAGCGCACCCTTTTAAGGAAGCAGCTCCTCTTGAAAGGTATAAAGGTAATCCCTCTCCCAAGTATGAGTGATGATGAGGTAAGTCTCAATTACCTCAACGCCATTCATGATTTGGACGCCGTCTATTTACCAGCCTTCGGGGGTATATTTCAGGAGGTTGATAATGAGGTTCTTGAAATAGTAAAGGGTTCTCTTGGCCATAACATAAAAATTCACTTGGTTCGTAACTCTGTAACTCAATCTCAGTGCGGAGGGGTTCATTGTTCGGTATCGGTGTATGCTCGGGAACGGTTATCGCCCGATACAAAGACCGAAACCAGCTCCTCTGCAGCCGTTTCTGAATAAGGGACTGAAAGTTTTGAGTTTCAGCTAAAGCCCTCTCCATGCCTTGACTATATGTATTCTGGAAGGACTCAGCCAGGCAATTTTTATGAAAAAAGGAACAACTGCTGATAATGATGAACATGAGAATGATAGAGGGGAATACATATCTTGTGTTTATCATAATAAAAAATTTTATCCATCCCTTCTCCCTTTGTCAATAGAGTTTGTTTTCGAGAGGCTATACATAATCAGTCAGAGTAATTCGAATAATTTTCAGGCACTCACAGAGAAATGCTGCAACAAATTGTTGCCTCTCATGATATTTTTTACATAATAATCCCTTCTGCTTTTATGAGCATTCTGCTTTCATGAAAAGGTATTTCATATTATTTGGCCATCATGACTCATCTTCAGTGTATCATCCCAAAATCATGTGGCATGTAAATTGCTAATTTCCTTATGAGACCATGCTCAACCCCAATATAACTGAACCTCTCATTATCGCTCGGCAGGCTATAGAATTTATATCCCTTCTCAAGGTTCAATGCTCTCCCAGGGAGTCGAATTACTTATACAGTAATAAGCCATTTATGAGTAAAGAATGAGTAATATTGTATTAAGACGACAGAGTCTATAGCGAGGGATGTAGGCCAACTGAAAGAATACTGTGAGGTGGGTATGCATATCGGAAGAAATTCCTTTATTTCCCCGCAAGCGATCATAGAACAGCCCGAGAATGTTATTATCGGCCATAACGTACAAATAAAACCGGGTGTTGTTCTGCGTCCCGAGACCGGTTTCATACATATTGGAAATAATACGGTTATCAATCACTACACTGTCATCCATGCCAAGGGCGGAGTCGAGATTGCTGACTGGACCATCATCGGCCCCCATTGCGGCCTATACGCCCAGAACCATTCTTATGATTCCTTTGATCTTCCCATCACCAAGCAGCCCAATAAGGGGATTGGTATTACTTTGATGGGTGATAACTGGCTGGGAGCAAGCTGCATTATTCTTGACGGTGTCACTCTTGGGAAGGGAACAGTAGTGGGAGCAGGAACAGTGGTGACCAAGTCGTTTCCCATGGCCAAGGTCATAGCAGGTAATCCCGCGAAAATCATAAAGAGCAGGTTTCCAGAAAACCAATGGGATTTCAGGAGGGTTGAGAGATGCTCATCCTCTCTGACTCCTGAAAAATACTGGCCGTATATCAACCGGAGAGCGGAATTCGGGCTGTACCATCTGAATGATTCCGATATCGTGCTTGATATCGGGTGTGGCGACGGCTACATCACCAACATTTTGAAAGGCAAGTGCCAAACCATCATTGGCGTTGATTATGCCGAAGAGGCAGTGCAAGAGGCGAAAAAGATGTATCCCTGCCTGGATTGCCATCACATGAGTTCGACTCACCTTCAGTTCGGAGCGGAACGTTTCGATAAGGTTATGTGCTTTGAAATCCTTGAGCACCAGACGAGGCTACAGGCTCAGAGGACAATGAGGGAAATGTATAGGGTACTGAAATACGGGGGTATGATAATTGGTTCAACTCCCTTGAGGGCTACCGAAAATTCACTCCCTTCAACCTACGCTCATATCCATGAATACTCTGAAGTGGAATTGAGATCTCTCCTGAGTGGTTTTCAAGAGGTCACGATCACGGAAAATAATTTTTTCTCCGGAAGGAAACCGCAACATGAATACTAAGAAAAACATTCTCCTGACAACCTCTGCTGCTCCATTACAATCCCCTTTTTCGACAGTGGAGAAAAGGCCTCCTCTTGGAATCGGGTTCTTCATATCCATTCTGCGGAATGCGGGGCACGAGGTTTTCTTTATCGATAACTATCTCAGGCCAAGCAATTTTCTTGAAACGGATTATCTTATGAGGAACAGTATAGATTTCGTGGGCATCTACGCGAATACCATCTGTTACCGCGATACCTTACGCATGCTGTACCGCCTTGAATATTTTAGACGAACGGGTATTTGGACCGGGAAAATTATCATTGGAGGTCCCCACACAACCGTCGCTCTCGATACTATTCCTGATTTCGTCGATTATGTAGTCCAAGGAGAAGGTGAACAGGCTATTCTCGATATAGTAGAAGGTAAGGTTCAAGAGAGGATTATATGCTATCCTCGTCTAAAAAATCTCGACGAATTACCTATACCGGCGTGGGATTATTTTATCCATCAGCCATATAACTGGAGCGTAGACTGGTTCAATGAAAAACCAATTTTTACCCTAAATACCAGCCGTGGATGTCCGTTCAGATGCACTTTCTGTTCTGTGGGATCTATATGGGGCAGAGAATATACCTATTTCAGCGCTGAAAGAATCATATCAGATATTGAATACCTCATCAAAAATTATGGGGCCAAAGGCATATATTTCAGGGAAGATAACTTTACCCTGCATAAAAACAGGTTGAGGGAATTTTGCCATCTGATTATCCGTAAGGGCATCAATATAGCCTGGCTCTGTGAATCGCGGGTAAATACTCTCGACAGAGAAATGGTCGAATTGATGTACCGTGCCGGCGCTCGTGGTTTTTATTTTGGTGTAGAAAGTGGTTCCCAGAGAATCCTTGATTTTTTAAAGAAAGGTATCACTGTTGAGCACATCAAGAATGCCTTTAAACTCTGCCACGAATTTGGAATGAAGACTGCGGCAAGCATAATAGTGGGAGTTCCCACTGAGACAGAAGAAGACATTATCCAGACAGTAAAGTTATTGGGAGAAATCAAGCCAACCGTAACCTGGTACAATGTGTTTGTGGGCATTCCCAACAGTAATTTGTACCACTATGTAAAAGAGAATAAACTTTACGAATTCATAGATGATAGAGGCCTGGTCTATCTGAAGGGGCATAATGATCGTGTGAGAACATATTACAGGAACTCATGGGATGCGTATATACCGCCAAATAGGAATAATCCTTCAATAAGCGTGGTCATGTCTGTCTTTAATGGCGGCAAGTACCTTGAAAGTTCTCTAAACAGTGTATTGAACCAGACCTTCCAGGATTTTGAATGTATCATCATAAATGATGCTTCAATCGATAACACAGAAGAGATTCTGAAAAGATTCAATGATCCTCGTATAAAAATCGCTGCCAACCCTGAAAACCTTGGTCTGACAAAATCCCTTAATAAGGGCCTTTCTTTATCAAAAGGGAAATATATCGCCAGAATGGATGCCGATGACATCTCGCTGCCGCATCGATTCGAAAAACAGCTTACGTTTTTGGAGGAGAATCCCGACCATGCCCTTGTCGGCAGCTCATACTATCAGATAGATGATAGGGGAAAGATAGGCTCGTTAATTAAGGTCCTCACGAATGATTCCAACATCCGTCCTGGTTTAAAAAATCAGAACTGGTTTGGTCATGGCAGCGTTATGATGCGAAGAGATGCTGCTTTACGACTTGGAGGATACAATGAGAGATATACATATGCCCAGGATTATGATTTATGGCTCAGAATGGCTGAAACGTATAAAGTGGCTAATCTGGAAGAGCCGCTTTATTGCTGGAGATTAACCTCATCCTGTATTTCCATGTATAAAGAGGCAGAACAGAAATATTATGCCAGCTTAGCCATATCAGAAGCAAAAGAAAGGGAAAAAAAGAAGGTCATTGATGAAAAAAAGATTGTCTCTTCATCAAATCTTCCCATGGTTTCTGTTATAGTTCCAACCTATAATCGGCCTGATATGCTCGCTGACGCACTGAAAAGCATTCTTGACCAGAGCTATCAGAATTTTGAAATAATTGTTGTCAATGACGCGGGAATTGATGTTGAGAATATTGTTACAAGTCTGAATCATGAAGGTACCATTACTTATATAAAGCATAGTAGAAACAGGGGATTAGCGGCAGCGAGGAACACGGGTATAAAGGTAGCCAGGGGTAAGTATATAGCCTATCTGGATGATGACGATCTCTTTTATCCTGACCACATGAAGACTCTTATCACCTTTCTCGATGGAAACGACTACCGAATAGCCTATACTGATGCTCATAGGGCCCATCAGAAAAAGAATGAGGGGAAATATATTACATTAGAGAAAGATGTCCCTTATTCTTTTGATTTTGATTGCCAGAAAATGTTAAGGGAAAACTTCATCCCTGTTCTGTGCTTCATGCATGAAAAAGCATGTCTCGATGAGGTCGGCCTGTTTGATGAATCCTTGAAGTGTCTTGAGGACTGGGATCTATGGATTCGTATGTCCCAGAAATTCGCCTTTGCCCATATAAAAAAGGTTACCTGTATGTTCTCTTGGCGAACGGATGGTACTACCATGACGAGTGGGAAATGGGAGGAGTTCGAGAAAGCTCGGAGCATTATTGCAGAAAAATTCAAACCCTATAGTTGTGAAAAGGTGTCAGCCCCTACTTCTTTTGCTTGCATGTCCATGTCGTCTGGCCATAAAGATCTGGTCTCGATAGTCATACTCACTTTAAATCAGTTGGAATATACCAAGAAGTGTGAGGCAAGTATCAGGAAATATACACCTGAACCGCATGAGATTATCTTTATTGACAACAATTCTCATGATGGAACGGTAAGATGGCTGAGAAGGCTCATTCATGAAAATAAGAACTACAAGCTCATTGAAAACAGGGAAAACTTTGGTTTTGCCAAAGGATGCAATCAGGGTATGGCTGCTTCATCGGGAGAATTCGTTTTGCTTTTAAATAATGATGTTATTGTTACTGAAGGGTGGCTTGCGGGAATGCTTGAATGCCTCAAAAATGACCCCAAGACAGGCATCGTGGGCCCCATGACCAATCACATAAGCGGAATGCAAAAGGTCATGAGTGCTGATTACAAGACAAGGGAACAGATGCAGGAATATGCGAGGTTGTTCAGAGAGAAGCATAGGTACCGCCGGGTGCCCCAAAGGAGGGTAGTCGGCTTTTGCATGCTGTTCAGGCGGGAGTTGGTCGAGAAGATTGGGGGACTGGATAAGAGATTCGGCTCAGGTAATTTTGAGGACGACGATTTTTGCCTGAGAGCGGAGTTGGAAGGTTACAGGAATTGTATAGCAGGAGATGTGTTCATCCATCACTATGGAAGCAGGAGTTTTATCGGCAACAGAATAGATTACCGTTCGGCCATGGCCGGCAACAGGAACATTTTTCATGATAAATGGAGCGGGATACCTCAAGACAGCATTCCAGGGAGAAAGCTCATCATCAAAAACACTCTTGAAGAGGCCGGGGAACTGAACCAGAAGGGTGAAGGAGACAAAGCTGTTGAAAGGCTGATCGAGGGCATAAGACTATCACCTGATAGTGAAGAAATCTATCAAACCCTGGCTGAAGTATTGATTGAGGCCAAACGATTCAAAGATGCCAATGACGCACTTCAGGCTATGCCTGAGAGAGCAAGGGAGGATATAAAAACCCTTGAGCTGATTGGATATTGTAAAGAGGGGCTGGAACTTTCTCAAGAGGCGAAACGATATGCCGACCTGGCGCTTTCGATGAACCCCGCCTATGCGCCGGCGCTGAATCTGAAAGGTATTCTGGCCTATAAACAGGGTAATAAAAAAGTGGCCGAAAGCTTCTTTAAAAGGGCAATTGAATCTTATCCCGGCTATGGCGAGCCGCATACAAATCTTGGGGTTATACGATGGGCTGAAGGGAATTGGCCAGAGGGATTGGAACTGCTTGAGAGGGGATTCATACTTTCCCCGGTTGTCATGGACATAGCCAGCAGGTACCATTCAGCTGTTACCAAGGCGAACGAATTGGCGAGAGCCGAGGTTGTATTCAGGGAGGCCAAGATGCTTTTCCCGACCAACCAGAGAATATCCTATCTTCTTATTGACATTCTGCTGAAGCAGGAACAGTATAAAGAAGCCATGCAAGAGATAGAGGAAGCTATGGTCGTGTTTGGTGTAGACGACGGGATTTTGTCAGCGGCTCTGGAGGTAAGGAGAAAGATTGGACCAAAGGAGACTAACGGGACACGGAAGGGCAAGGGGGCCATTTCCCTCTGTATGATCGTAAAGAATGAGGAACAGTATATGGCCAGGTGCCTCATGAGTGTAAAACCGGCCGTTGACGAAATGGTAGTAGTGGATACCGGTTCGACAGATAGGACCAGGGATATAGCCAAGGCGTTTGGAGCGAAGGTATATGACTTTGCCTGGACAGATGATTTTTCAGAGGCCAGAAATTATTCACTGTCGAAAGTTTCAGGAGACTGGATACTGATACTTGATGCAGATGAAGTGCTCTCCGCATTGGATCATGCCCATTTGGCTAAATTAGTTAAAAAAAACAGGCCTTGGGCCTATACCATGGTAACCAGGAATTATACAAAGCAGGTAAATCTGCAGGGATTTACTATAAATGACGGGAAATATCCACATGAGGAAGCCGGTATTGGCTGGTTCCCGAGCACGAAGGTGAGACTTTTCCCTCAAAATCATAACATATGGTTTAAAAATCCCGTGCATGAATCTGTTGAGGAAACGGTGCGGGAGACTGGGATTCCTATAAAGCCAGCCGCTATCCCGGTCCACCATTATGGCAAGCTTCAGGTCGAAAAAATAATAGCCAAAGGAGAAGCCTATTATCAGCTTGGCAGGAAAAAGCTTGAAGAGAACGGAATGAATGATTTAAAGGCCTTGTTCGAACTCGGCGTTCAGGCAGCGGAACTGGGAAGATTTGAGGAGGCTGCTGAGATATTCAAAAAATTAACAGGCCTTAATCAGAAATATCCGCTGGCCTTATTTAACCTGGGATCTGTTTATATAGAACTTGGCAGATATCATGATGCCCTTATTACTGCCCAAAAAGCCTTTGAACTGAATCCGGAACACAAAGAGTGCACTCTAAACTACGCTCATTGTGAACTCGTGGCCGGCAACATCAACAGGGCGATCTCTTTACTTGAGGAGACCCTCAGAAAGTCGCCTGAATATGCACCAGCCATGGCGATGCTTGCGGCAGCATACTGTATTTGTGGCCGGAGGGAGGGAGGTTTGGAGATTTTTGAAACCCTCTCCCGAAAAGGATTTGACTGTTCAGCCAGTCTGCATGGCCTGGCCCATGGACTTTATGTAACCGGCCGATTCAAACACTCCATTTCAGTAATTGAAGGTGCTGTTAAGAGCAGGAACATCTGTGAAAATACCTCTCAACTCCTTAAGAAAAACTATTGGGCCCTGGTTGGTGATGAGCCTGGTGATGAGCATGGTATTCAGGGCAATATTTCTCATATCATTCCGGCAGACACCTTAAACCGGCCGCCAAATTCAAATTGATATTAATGATGATATCAAGCCTTTGAGGTTCAGGAAAACACATGACTTCGAATATCCTCTTATCGATAAACAGACTCAGGCTGAGAATATTCTCCTTCAATTTCTTCGGTAAGGGGTTATCCGGTTTCGAGAGTTCTTCCTGGAAGATGCTCCAGACTCTCTGATTGTATTTCAGTGCCTCGTCAAGTTTCGTATCCCGCTCATCATCATCCCAATTATCCTGACAGTCTTTCAAAAGAAAGGCGGCCTTGGTAAGAACCTCCGCTTCGAGTTCACGGCCCGACAGGGTTATTTTCTGCATCTGCTTGTATGCTTCAATCTGATTGGCGTACACTCTTTATTGCCTCCTGTTCATATTCAATCAATTTCTTTGCAAGCTTAAGGGCCTGATAATACCTTCTGCCGAGTATCTGCCTGCTGATCTGATCAATCATCAGGAGTGTGCTGGGTGCTGCATCCATGACCTCTTTCACCAGTTGCCAGTATGTATGATGATGCTGAAGAATGTTCTTATCATCAATATACATAAGCTGGATAACGAAATAAACCCTTTTACATGGGGAGTCAGCCTCTTCCTCCCTCATGATATCTTTTTCCTTGAGAATGGGAACATTATTTGCAATTACAAAATGAGACCTGCTGTCACCATTTACGATGACAGCATCTCCTATAATAACCTTTTCATGCGGTTTGAGCGTTATTTTAAGCGGCATTTCCTATATACATGACTCTAATAACTGTCCCGGATTCCTGGTCAGTCCGGTCTTTATTTCATGGAATAAAGTCATTTTAATCTCAGTGCTTTTTGATTCGGCATTCGTTTCAGTAATCCCTTGGAAAGCGCACACTCCGCCAGTTGATTGGATGCCTTCAAATCCCTCAAGGAAGGTAAA
Organism: bacterium; assembly: GCA_049472445.1. GTDB lineage: Bacteria > SZUA-182 > SZUA-182 > DTGQ01 > DTGQ01 > JBLIRT01. The sequence continues at coordinate 5,403 of JBLIRT010000030.1, read as the reverse complement.
TATTTCAGATGCCCCCTTCTGTAACTCATATTTCAGTTGGGCCATATCCTCAGCAGCATTGCCAAAATGCCTCAAGGCCGAATACATGGCGGGATTTCCTGCGGTTTCAGACAGTTCCGGAATATTAAGACATTCTATCCCTTCCTCGATCTTTTGTCTGAGCATTTCTAATTTGTTGACGCTATGCTCAATGGATGCCTGATCATCGGCTGAAGAGACTGCCGAATGGTCGAACGGCATACCCCTATTATTTATTCTTTTTGGCCTCGGAATGGTCAGCTGATCTATCTGTCTCCTGAAAGCTTGAAAGCTTCTGAGCAGGCGAACCCTTTCCTCACTGCCGGGAGGATAGGGAGGATAGTGCTTTACGAACGTCTCCAACTGCTCTTTCATTCTTTCTATATAATCAGAAATCGTATGTATAGCCATATCGAACGATCTGACATGTTTAGCAACCATGGTATAGAGAGAGTTACGCACAGCAAGCCTGCCTGATGGAGCATGGGCCTTGTCTGCCTGAATTTCACTCTCAGGGGTATTTATAGAAAAACGGGGTTTCACCGAATATGCTGCAGACTGTTGACCGGATGCACGTGCTTTACCACCGATCCCATGTAATACCTGGGTAAGCTCTATCTTCATATCTGACATGGCTCACCTCTATCATGAATTATTGGAGAGGGGGGGAATTTCCCCCCCTTGCCCAGGTTCGTTAAAACAATCTCAATACGGACTGAGATGACTGCGCCGATAAGCTGAGCGCCGTTGTGCCTAAGGCCTGCCTAGTCTGGAGCATAAGCATGTTGGCGCCCTCTTCGTTCATGTCAGCGAGCGTGATTTTGTCCGCCCCTTCAGTCAGCGTGTTTATCATATTTTTAGCAAACTCTTCCTGGATATTAATGATGCTCAGATAAGAAGACATTCTGGAGGACTCCGACCGCAATGTCGCTAAAGCGATATCCACTTTGCCGAGGTCAAGAGTGATGTCGGAATCCAGGGTCCATCCCCAGCCAGCTCCTCCACCAGTTGTTGTTGCCTCCGTGCTCAATTGCAGGTCGCTCGCCGTCGCGTTAAAGCCTCTTATGCTCAGGGCAGAGCTTTCAAAGGCAACATTCAGGTCATTATCCATGAGAAGGTTTACCCCCCGATATCCTGAGGAATTGGCTGTCGCATTAATCTGGGTCATAAGGTCATTGTACTGCTGGGCAAGTATCCTTCTCTCCGAGAATACGTTTCTACCATCAGTGTCAGTAAGAATTTCTGCACCAGCGGGTATTGTTACAAAATCGGCAGCTTCAGTAACGGCAGTGCTGTTTGACTTGGCCTGAAGAATAAGGGTTGAACCGGAGGCAGTCGCAGTCATATCGTCACTTGTTTCCTCATTGGCATTGATCAGTGCAGCGAGATTTGTTATCGTGCTGGAAATGTTATCAGCAACAATAAATTGGCTTGTCGGATCGGCATTTGATGAAACTGCAGTGTATGTCGTGCCGCCAATGGTAATAGTATCAATATCTGCCGTTACTTCTGTAAACTGGATCTTTATCTGGTTCTTCGAGGCACCCAGAGCTGATTTGGCCAGGGCCTTTGCTGCTTCGATCAGGTCCGATATTCCCCTTATACCGGAATCTGCAGCCTTTATGGTCTGGATTGCCTCGCTCATGCCATCCTTGAGGACTGATATGTCATTGGCGCGGCTCATATTTGCTCGTGAACTGAAGTAAGCGATAGGGTTGTCCAGGGCGGTATTTACCTTCTTGCCGGTTGCCAGGCGCTCCTGTGTCCTGTTGAGGAGATTGACCGCACCCTGTAGACTTATGAGATTTGCACGCATTCCGGAGGTCAGGGAAATATCGTTGATAGCCATGGTTATTCTCCTTCTTCTAAGGTTTACTTCTGGCAATCCTTGCCCAAAAAGTTTTTATTGCTGCACTGAAAAAATCCGTTTTTCGGCCCCTTTTATGGTGTTTCACCTCCTCCTGGACCTTTCTTTATTCTCATTCGCTTATCTATTCTTTTTATCGGGGTTATTTCATAAAACTTTAAAATAGTCAGGTTTTTTATGGGGTAAGTCTTTCATTCAGCGTAAAATTCGGATCTCCTGGAACCTAAACAAAGCACCTGGTTTTCATGATTCCAACCTAAACTATCCTTGATATTGAATACTTTTGGCTATCAGCAAAAATTTCTCAGGTAATGAAGTCTTGAAGTTTTTTTGAAAATTTCCGAATAAAAAATTGAAAGAATCCCGTCCCACTTAAGGCAGTCAAAGGATAACGTGAAGATTTTCCCCTTCCAAAAATGAATATGGAAAGGAGAAAACATGTCAAGTATAAAGATTGAGAATGTGGCGCTCTTCAATCTCAACCGGATTACCAATATCATGGATTCGCTGACTTACAGACTGAGTACGGGGAAAAAAATCAACTCATCAAAAGATGACCCTTGCACATGGGTAACAGCGCTCAACAGCCATTCGGCTTTTAACCGCCTCGATTCTATCAACTCCAGTCTTAACATAATCGCCACGAATATCAGGATTGCAGATGTTACCATGGATACCATTGGTGATTACCTTGATAATATGATCAGCCAATTAGAAATGATACTAGACAATTATCCTCCAGTCCCGCCAGGCAGCCCGGAAAGATCAGAATTGTTGAAGAATTTCAACTTCCTGCGCCAACAGATTGACCGAGTGACCAGCCCTCCCGACCATGAAGGCGCGAAAAGGATCATGTCTGACCCTTCTGTCGTTGCCGGTGCAGGTGATTGGGAAATTATAGTTGGCGAAAATGGCATCCGGAAGACTATACACAGTCAGCAGGTTCATACCGGGCCAACGGGTCTGAACATTCCAGAACTGCCTGAGAGTGTAACAGATTCTGAGATCATCGAAGCTATGAAAAATCTTCAATCGGCAAAGGACACTCTTGAACAAAGACGCCTTGGGCTGGCCTCCGATGTCGTCAGTATTCCTCGCTGGCGGGAACATAATACAAAAATGGCCAATTTTCATAGAAATCGTGCAGAAAGGATTGAAAATGCCGACATGCCCGAGGTTGCGGCGCAGATCAGGGTCGGGGAATTAAAACATGCCTTGAATATCGAAATGATCAGGAGTATCACGAAAGCGCGGTCACAATTAATAGAACTTTTGTAGCACCTAGCCAACATGAACCCAACCGGCTTCGATCTGGGAGAGGAGATGCAGGAGGTCATAGATCCCCTCAAATGTGAAAGGATAAGAAGTAATACCTTGAACAGCTTCCAGAAAGCAGCGCATCTCATCAATATACGGTTCCTCCGGATTGATATACATATTTTCCACGCATCCCCTGATCAAAGGTTCTGTTCTCCATAGACGGTTTTCCACCGAATAGATCTTTACGACTTGCTCATTGTCATCCCATTCGATATTACCATCTGTTCCTACGATCTGAAGGTGATGAATAGGTGTCCGGGAAACTACATCTACCAATAAATGACCGGTGAGGCCGCTTTCAAACTGAATCAACAGGTGCTGAACCGCATTCACTTCAGTCTCTGAATCATTTGGTTTCCCGCGATAATGAGAGATAGACTCTATTTTGCCGAAAAGTTCGTTCAGCCATATAAGTTCAGAAAGAACCATCTCTTTCCAAATATGGGTATTTATAGAGGTGGGTGGGAAGACTTCCAATGATTGCCGGTCGCCGGTATATTGGCTGAAATGGTAGGTGAAGGTCAAAGGGCGTCCAATGGCCTTCTCTTCTCTGAAAAGCTTTTGAATTCTTTTCGGCCCCGGATAGAAACGCCCAAGGCAAGAAGGAGCAGCTATCATGCTCTTGTCCTTGAGAAGAGGAATAAGCTCTGCCAATTGATTACTCTCTAAAGCGGTTTCGGTGAAAAAATGCTTGTGTGCCTTGGTTGCCTCAAGAGCGAAATGTAGACGAAGATCCGGAGGAGCACAGATAATGAGCGCATCCGGATCTTGAAGCATAGCCTCAAAAAAATCCTCGAAAGTATGAATTCTATATCGCTGCGAGGCCTCATCCCTTGTATCTAAATGGGGGTCGCACCCAATAATTGTCCCAGATTGTAAATATTTCAGATTCCTTATCCTGCGCTTGCCGGCTGATCCGAGTCCTACAATTAAAAACTTCACTTGATATTGTCCCCCCTCTTGAAAATCTCTTTCTGGCTTATAAGCTTAAACAGACTCCTCCTCTCCCTTTTTATCGGCCCTGAGGGAAAACACTTCGGACTATCTTTACCAGGCAACCCTTAATTTATTATGAATCACTGGTTCATAGGCAATATACAAAAGCGATAATATATAATGGTCACAAAGGCAAACCAAGGCGAAGAGAAAACCGTTTTCAACCGAAAAAATTAATGAGTCCTTGACCGTTTCATTTCAGAAAAATTCTCCTTCGGAATCCAATAAGCCAAACGTTTCGGACCGGCACGAAATAACCAATTCGCTGAGCATTAAATTATCCAAGGATGAGGTAAATTTTCATGATAAGCAAGGAAGCCGTGAATATTTCACCAGATGAATTGATCCCGGAATCAGAAATTTTTCCGCTTTTATATTCCATCGTTAATACCAAATTGGATTCTATGGCCAATCTGGAAAGTTTTTTGCAACTCCTTGTCGATGTTGGAGCAAAAATTGTTTCGGCCCGGAATTCGTCCCTCGTTATTTTTGCTGAAGATATAAATATCCTTATGTCTGAATCAAAGAAGCCCGCCAAAAAAAATCCCTTCCCATTTCGCACGATCTATAAATCGGAATCCCATATCACTATTCCCTTAGTTCTCAAGGAAATGAAGGAACCCTTTGGTTATCTGAGGGTGGAGGGGAAGTTGGAGGGGGAAAAGTTCGACTCAAAAGACTTATGTTTACTCCTTCTTTTAAGCCGGCAGGCTACCTTGAAAATAGAGAATGATCTCCTCCATAAACGAATACATAATAATTTTTTTGATGCTCTGGAATCTCTGGTTCATTCCCTGGAAGCTAAATATAAATACATGCACTCTCATTCACGAAAAGTTACCCAGATGGCCTTAAGTATAGCAGATATATTCTCTCTTGAGCCAAGAGAAAAGGAGGCCCTCCGTATAGCCGGACTGTTACATGATATTGGGAAAGTCGGCATCCCGGACTCTATTTTGACGAAAAAAGAAATCTTAACCAATGATGAATTCGATACCATCAAGTCCCATCCCCTCATTGGAGAGGACATTATCCAATCCCTTGATTTTTTATTAATAGAAAAATCAATTATTCGGCATCATCATGAAAGACTTGATGGAAGTGGCTACCCCAGCGGCCCCGCAAAAGGTGCTGATCGATGGCTGGCGGATCGCGTTTCTAGCCAGAGAGTTCGAGCTAAGTGGTCGGTTCTTCGCGCTCGC
>JBLIRT010000003.1:0-31257 GCA_049472445.1 bacterium | reverse complement strand
AGGCGGTCAGGTTATGGTTTACATATCAGAGAGACGGCCGGAGAGAGGCCCTGGAGAGGCTTATCAGATATAACCTTGAGGATACCAGGAATTTGAAGGTGCTCATGGAACTGGCCTATGAGCAATTAAGGAAGCACACCTTTCCCTTCTTAAGAGACGGTCAGCCCGCGGGCAGAGAAATGGACTGATGAGTTATTACTGGAAGGAAATCAGCGAAAATACTGACCGGGAGGGAAGGAGAATGTTTCCTCACTCTTCATTTGAATAAAGTATCCCTCTCCCATTCGAATGGGAAAATCAACCCCTCCCAGTTGACCTCCGATCCAGTAGGAATATTCATACCCTCCCCGCTTGGTGTTGAAGCGGTACAGGCTTTCGACCAGATCCTGGCCAAGGTAAGATAGAAAATCATAGGCGGAGAAGCCGTCATCAACGATGATGGTGACTCCAAAGAGATTGAGACCCTCCTTGAGGTGATACTGGCAGGATACCAGGGTGCCGCTGGAGATTTTCGGGTTGAGGGTAACCGGCTGCTTCGCATAGACGAGGTATCCATCCTGGCGGCTGGCTGGAAAGTTAATCCCCTCAGGGAGAACCCCGGCTGTATGATAGCCGGCCCTCTCGTATACGTCCTCGTTCGGGTCATAGCGAAGCACGCTGTCCACCTGGTTGGGGTTCCCGAGTTTTGGTAAGAGGCTAAAGGCTGTCTCACCCTGATCCACAGGATAGCTTATCAGATTGATCCCCGGCTCCAGCTTCAGTTCCATGCTGTACACGACACGTACGGTAATGAAAGTGATATCATCATCCTTGAAATCAGTTACCCTGAGCATGATCGTGTGCTCGCCAAGGTCAGCCAGGGTTGTCTGATAGGAATAGTCTTTGGTGTTACTGTCCGGCCAGGGTGACGGTGCATCGACCTCATAGGTAAAGTTAATGTTGTCATTATCGTGCACATCAATGGAGAAGACCACCATTTCGCCCACTTCAAACTCAATGATCCCCTTCGGGGATGTTATTTCCGGCGGATCATTGGTGATCGAATTGTTTTCTTCCTCCAGCTTGATATCATACCCTAATCGTCCTGTCTCCGGAATATAAAGAGAGGTGATGGTTTCCTTCTGGTATCCGTCAGCCGTAACCTCGACCTTGTAATAGGTGTTCCCCGGAAGCGGCACCTCGAACTTCCCTTCGCTGTCCGTATAAATGGGAGTAAGTACCGGCGGAGTTGGAGTTATTTTGACAATCGCATCTTCGATGGGAATGTCCAACTCATCGATTACCGTTCCGGAGAAAACAGGCAAAGATAAGGAAAGGTCGAAATTTTGAATGTTGTCATGAAGATTTACCCCGATTCCGGTCCCCTGGAGCACGGTATTAGGGTGAGAAAGGCGAGTGGCAGTGGCTTCCAGGTTGGGGTAAAAAGCCTGGATGATATATTTTCCGGCCGGCAGGGAGAGCTCATACTTCCCCTGACTATCGGTTATTGTATCTCCATCCCACCTACTAGCGGGAGGGAGGTACTTGGTAGCCAGCGAGGTTGCCTTGATGGCTACCTTTACCATGGGTTTCCCGGTTGTTTCATCCCTCACCGTTCCCTTCAGACTTCTCACTTCCGGTACAAGGAGGATCTCTATAGGGGATGTTTGATAATAGGAACCGATTGCTTCTGTGTTTTGATAGCCCGACAGGGATACAGTAAATGAATACGTGCCTTTTGGAGAACGAATAGGATCCACAAATCCCTCTTCAATTGTTCCTATCCATGGCCAGTATCCGTCCCTACCGCTTTCTATGGGATATGATGTTTGGAGTGCACTGACAAAGTTACCGATATAAATTTGGATATACGCATCTTCCATTCCTACTTTGTCACCATTCTCATCAAGGGTTATAATCCTGCCGAATAGAAAAATGGGTTCAGTGCCTGGCACGGATGTGCCAGAAGGATAGAGATAATTTTGTGTAAAAAATCCCGTAGTGAAAAGTGAAGAAAATTGATCATAATATGATGAACCCGGGAGATTTGTTACTCCTTGTGCCCACCGGGAACCTGAGGAAGTGTAGTAAGGGGATGAGGAAGGATATGATCCGTACGGGGAGTAAGCGCCTCCCCAGCCGGGATACCCGTAAGAAGAAGAGGGCATATAAGAGTATCCTCCCCCGGAAGACAATCCCCCCCCCATGCCGTACGGATATGATATCATGCCATAGGGATTGGACCCCATGCCGTAAAAATTTGACATGCTGCCGTAAAAATTTGACATGCTGCCGTAAAAATTTGACATCATGCCGTATGGATTGGAAGGTAAGGTGTATGGGCTGCTGCCCCCAGGGTAATTACCGGGATAGGAATACTGTGATCCTGAAAAGGGTGTTACTCTAAAATTCGTGGAAAAAGGATTATAAAAAGTGGGCAGGGACGTAATGAGCCTGGGCTGGTTCAGGGTGCTTGAAAAAAGGGATAAGTCAACAGGAAGGCCGATACCGCTCAATAATCCGCCGCCGGTCATGGGCAGGCCGCCCCACACTGAAGGCATCATGGAAGGCATCATGGAAAAACCGCCTCCTCCAAGGAGAGAATAACCGCCAGGAAGTGACAGGCCGGAAAAGCCGGTAGAAGGCGAAACACCGCCCATCCCCCCGCCCATAAAGGCAGCCGGATAGGAATAACCGCCCAGGGAGAGCATGGGGCTTGAGGCTGAAAGAGAAAGACCCGAGTGGGTGGCCAGTGCTGATCCCATGATACTGGAAAGTCCCCCCCCTAAGCTCAAAGAGGAACCGAGAGCCATTTGCACCTGGGGGTTCATTGACAGGCCGATCGGCTCTTTTATGGATTGGGCCTGGAGAATCTCTCCCCGGAAAAGCCAGACACCCAGGAGGACCACCAGGAAAATGACGGGATATACCCTTTTTCGTTGGATCGATGTGTTCATTGCTATCTTTCTTAACCGCTTCTTACAGGCTCACCTAACCGTTAATAACCCTTTCCGACTACTCGTTGCCCTGAACTCGCGACCATCACAGGCCACAATAAGTCACCTAATGCGAATGCAACATCAATGCCTGCTCGCCCGACAAAAATTCTCTCCACGCATCTCGTGAGATATAGCTATAAAGAGAATAAAAAGGAACCTGGATGGCCGGTGTAGATCTGTTCAGGCATTCCTCCTCTGAAATAAAATGCATATGTGCATTTTATTTCAGTCCGGCTCAATCATAATTCCTTCCTTTTTCCCCCTTTTTGGCCTCTTAGAAATAGTATATCAGAGAGGATAAAAAGGAATGCTGATGTATCTCCCCTTTCATTGCTGTCGGAATTGCTGATTCGAATCCAAGTTCATTACCACTGATCTCACGGCCAAACCGGTATTGATAGGCTGTGTCTATGGCTATTCGACTATTTATAACCACACCGCAGCCAAAACTTACACCATAGAAATCCTGTGGAGAACCAACCGAAGGTTCCGGATCATAAAATACCCCGAACCGAAAGGGAATAATAACCTTATCGAGAATTTTTGTATACTCAACTCCCAGACGGACCGTATAGGTAGGCTTCTTTTCCGGTATGTAATAGCCCACTATGCTCCCGTTGGGATCACGAATATATTTAGCGAAGGGTCCTACTTCCTCCTGGTAAGGGCTGGTTTCAGAAATGATGTAATCCTGCCACTCGGTTCGGGTAACATCCCCGGCCAGAATCCAGGAGTCACTGATCTGATAGGAAAATCCCAGCCCATAGGCGGCGGGAAAATCAATCTCATAGCTTGCCTTCCACAAATCGGTGACCAGATTTCCGCCCGCGGTTTTACTCACTATGGAGTATTCCCCATCCAGGCCGGCCTGGAAGGGTGCCTTGTAAACTCCTCCCATATGGAACTGCCGGCTGACCTTCCATAAGAATCCCAGGGTCAGACTTTCTCCTTGAAAGTTATTGAATTTTAAAGATGCTTCATATGGGCCATAACTGTCAACAATCTCTATCCCGGCTTTCCATCGGCTCCGGCCGGTAATATGGTCGGACCAGACATTGTAAGCAAGCCCGAGGTAAAGGCCGGGCTTAATCTCAACGGCCAGGGCCGGAGAAAGGGTATAAAGCGATCCATCCTGATGAAAACGAATATGTTGCTCTGTTTCGGAAAGGCCTCCATCATCCGGATCAAGAGGATCTTCGAATGGCACAACGAGTTTCAGTTCCCGGCTGAAATCGAACAGCTTCTGATAATTCAGGGAGAAAAACACGTTCCTTCGCCAGAGGGTTTTGGCATAGGCTGCGCTCAGGTAGTTGAGATCAAGGGAAGACATGTCGCAGGCCTCCTGATGGAGCACATAATCATTGTATTTTTCACTCCGAAAGAAATACCTTCCGACTATGGATAATTCGGGTTTCTGTAATTGCCCCAGTCCTCCGGGATTCCACGAGGCAGCCGTGGCATCATCAGCAACCGCGATAAAGGCCCCGCCCATGCCCTGGGCTCTGGCGCCTGAACCTACCGCCACCGGAGGCGAGGTAGGCAGGACATGAGGACCCTGTGAATAGGCAGGGGTGCAGATCATCATCCCCCAAAAAATCAGGGGCGTCATAACCGCTGCGACTATGGTATTATATCTCATCATTTCCTCATACCCTGAACCGTTACCAGCATCATGAGCTTATTTGGTAAGAACGTGATCTTTAATCTGAATAAGCTCATCCTGAACATCCTTAAGCAAATCAGCCTCTGATATCTGTTCAAAGACTTTCAAGATTCGTGCCTCACCGAGCACCCTGGCCTTGCCTCCGGGTCTTCCATGGGTCTCAGATCGACCGGTACTGGCTGGGTTTTTCTCTTCACGAAAAATGATATACTTGGTAAATTCCTTGATATTTTTATCGCTTCCAACATTGACCAGAATGTTTCGGCCATCTTTCTCAATGATCAATCCTTCAACCAGAGGAAAGCTCTGCTTGAATTTTAGGGCCAGCCCATCAAGCAGGGACTTGAAGTCTCTCATATCACCCGCCCCATATACATCCTGGGTGTCCAGGATGACTGAGGTCTCGGTATCAATAAGCCGGGCGACTATTTCCATAAATCCCTTGTTTTCATAGATACTGCCGGCTAAAACAGATTCAGCCGAAACCAGCCTCCCCACTTCCAGGGGGGATACCTCCGGCTCATCAGGCTTATTGCCCTGCAAATATTTAGCTATTACCTGATCTATCCGCTCCCGGTCTACCATGCAGAAACGCTTCTGCCGCACAAAGGCATCGATCAGGTGATCAGCGGCAAACTGCCGGTGGTCAGGATTCTCCCCGCGGTATTTGAAGGGTATGATAGCCATAGTCATGCGTGAGCCGATCTGATAAACCGGGCTGACCTGCCGCTCTACTTCCAGAGTTTTTATTTTTTCATTTCCGGAAACATCAATCACTTTGATAGTGATGATATTCTGTCCCGGATCCAGTCTCAAAATGTGATTAAAGTAAATCTTCTTTCCCTCGCGGGGCAGGATAGATTCATCATTGACCAGAAGGTCCTCTATGCCGCCAAGATCCTGAGCTTCTCCACAGATGAACAATTCTTCCCAATCAACAACGAGGCGTTCCTCTTTCGGCTCGTCCAGAATGATTGAAGGGGGATGGGTATCCGCCCCGGAGAGGCCGGACACCTTCAGCGAGGCTAACCGTATCGGCTGGCCGGAACTGAACCTTTCGGAGGACTGATCTATCCGAACCTGGCCGTCCACCCGGTTCCCCAATTGATCTTCGGCTGAAAAGCAGAGGGTATCAACAGGTTCCTCCAGGTGACATCGAAAGGAGAATCTCCCCTCACTGTCCAGAAGGGGGACGGTATCGCCGGCCATCTGAAAGCGCGTGATCCGGCATAAATCATCAATATATCCGGTGATTTGAACCTCTCTCTGAAGTTCTGAGTCGTTCATCCCCGAAACCTTGGAACCAGAACCATTTCGAACCATGAGGATATCATCAATAAACAGGAAAGGAGCCTGCCGGTCAGCCACCAGACGAATACTCACCTCGTCACCATGCCCGACCAGATCTTTGGCTGCGATGCGGATTTCATTGACTCCCTGGTGGAGAGGGATAGTGGCTGTAAAGGGCATGTCGGGTCGGGCAAGTTCACAGGGATAGGGATGATCATTGATGGTAATATCCCCCACAAACCAATCGTCCCGGACCCTGCCTTCAATGATAGCCTCAAATCCCTTGACCAGTTGCTGATCATGGTGAGATGTTATTCGTATCCTGGGAGGATCAGTATCTTGACGGGTATTTCGTAAATACGCTTCTCGAGCGCGGTTCAGATAATACTTGGCCTTGGCCGAAGAATAACAGGAAAGGGAGAAGGAGAGCGCCTCAATGGCTTTTTCATAGTCACCGGTCTCATAATAAACAATACCTGTTTCGCGGTGAGGGAAATAATCATCTACGATATGGAGCCCGTAAGTGCGAACCCGACGCTGATCCCGATTCCTCATGAGTGCGGCCTGTTGAAAATCTTCTATGGCCAGCGACCAGAATTCTCCTTCAGCGTAGGACAGTCCACGGTGATAGAAGTCCCAGAAGTTTCCTCCCCAGATACCTTCTATCCGGCCGTACTCTTTTCCATTTTTCACAAGAACAGGACCGGATTTAACTGCACATCCCAGGAGAAAACCAATGATAGATAGAATAACAAGAGTGGTAGCCCTGAGTATTGTATAAAAAAAAGGCCTAACCCTTTCTCCATTGCTCATCGTTTCGAACTCTCACTTGGTGAGGTTAAAGGTTCAGTCAGGTGCCGGAACTAGAGAGGTTTTACTTTCATACCGACGGCTAGGTCTTCAGATCTACCCAGGACCTTGGAAAAGCTGCTATTTGACCTTACCTCATCAACTTCTATTTCTCCAACTTTGATCTCTTCAACACTGATAACCTCTCCGTTCTGATAGATTTGTTGTGATTTCATTACTTCCAGCTTTACTCCGGCTTTCAATCCGTGCCTGGCCCCTATATTCAAAATGACTTTATCATAATCCTTTATCGCACTGATCTTTCCCTTTAAAGGGAAGTGTTGATCAATAGCCTCAAGTATCTTGGAACTAAGGCACTCGGCCAGGACATTCAGGTCGGTTGAGCTGTCCCATTCCTCACTGAAAGCGTCCTTCACGATGGAGGTTTCATTCTCAATAAGCCGCATATTAACCCTTACCTGAGAGCCGATCCTGTGCAGATTGAAGGTGCTCAATAACGTACTTGTCAGCAGCTCTCCCAGACGCAAGGCAGAATCTGAATGAGCCAGATCGGTGGAGGATAAGGCCAATTCCTGCAAAATGATGCTCAGTCTTTCACGTTCGAGAATGGTAATACGTGGATGCTTTTGCAGCCGCTGAATAATTTTATTGACTAAAGTGGCTGATTCCACTTCTTCGCTGCCCTTACCGGTAGTGAAAAAGATGGTGAGAGGACGGGACGTCCAGGTGTCGGTAACCTCCCTTTTCCTATGCTGAGACAGGTAATTACCCAGGAACCCCTGGAAAAATGAGGTCACAGAATTTTCATCAGTCCAGTCAAACGTCAAAACCTTATCTTTGGCTCCTATGGTAACCAAACCTCCCTGAGATGGAGACTGGTGATTATTGTTAAGGTACCTGGCCTGGAAAATAGGAAAGAGGAAGCTGACTATCGCTATTATCCCTGCTACTCCCGCTATATAACACAAACGGGGCCATCCCGATCCGGCCTTTTTATGGGATTCTGATTCAGCATCCTTCTGATATTGCTGCTCCGCCCGCCAGCTTCTTTCCATGAGTTCTGAGGGAGAGCGGGTTTTCCACAGCACCCCACCCTGAATATCTTCCTGAATAAAGCAATCCAGTTCCGGATAAGTCTGAGAGCTGTGAGGTGAGTTTGGGAGAGGGAGACGGCCTGCCGGATAAGGCTCGAAATGGTAATCTCGCTTTACAGTCTCCACTGCGTGCGTATCAAGGTATCGGGCTGTCGGATCACCATACAGCAAATAACTGGCCCAGAAGACATTCTCCTGACCATACCGCTCTTTGAGCACGTGCCGGGCAGCTCGCATCGCTTTTCCGACATTTTGGCCGGCGAAGAGCTGACCATAAAACTCTATGGCAAAATGGGTGCTTGGCTTATCTAATACCTTCCAGAACGTTCCGATGTAATGCTGAACTCCAGCTAAAAGAAAAGCATTGGCCAGGCCGTAAATCTTTTCCTCAGCCGATGTTTCAACCTGCCATTCTTCAGTAGTACCCGATTGACAGGCGTTTGAAAAAACAAGAGAAGGCATTGGATTAACACCCGAAAGCTTCCTGATATCCAAGGCTGTAAACCTGCCGTCCTCCAAAATCCATCCACTATTACTGGGATTGGTGAGATCATAATCTGCATGACCGGCATAATGGACCAGGTCAAACTGAAGTAATCTTTTCTTTAAATAATCAGCACTCACCTCGGAGCTCACGGCGGTAATCGTAACATCCTTGAGGGTTAAACTTTCCCTGATTCGGTTTCCTTCTTCGTAAGCGGATTGTAAATCACCTTTCGGGTCGGCAATGATCAACATTTTAAGAGGCGGACGAAGATCTCTCCTGCTTCCATAGGAGATAACCTGTTGGGTTTTCACCATCCGCCCTATGTTAAACCTTTCACAGAAAAATTCATGCCCCAGATATATTAATTCCCAGGGAACCTGGACCAATCGATTATCAATCCTCAAGATAAGATCTTCCGCGGATGTGTCGGCCAACTCCTTTTTTATGCTCAAGGGGAAGATTTCGTTATATAAAACCTGGCCGGTCTGTTGAAGCTCCCGGAAGACCACGGGTGGGATTTTCCCCTGGCGGGAGACTGAATTTAGCAGGTGAAGAAGCTCACCGGATCTGTGCTGCAATTCTTTGTCCGTAACCCGGCACTCTTCATAGTGGACAACGGTTTGCTCACCCTTGCTGAGGCAGATCTCCAGACTTTCACCTTTGCGAGTTATCTCTAAATACAGAGCCGCTTTCATCATGGATGTTACCTACTATCCTTTCAGGAAGCTCTCCGCAGGTCCAACCGAATTTCACCCAAATCTCTATCTTCAAATAAAACCTTAATAAGATACTTTCTGAGCTTCAGGTAGAAGATGGCTTCACTTTCTTCTACTGAAGAAAGTTCCCGGCCACCGGAAAAAAGGGCCAGACGAGTCCCTGTCAAGGGTGTATGATTGATGGGATCCGAGGCGTTGAGCATAACCTTGTAAGAGTCATTTACGCACTCTATCTGGATATCCAGTTTTAATCCTTCAAATTCCTTGGAAATAGTGACAGAGTCATATACCTGATCCTGATGGATTTTGCTTTCCTGCCCTCGAGCCGGCTGCAGCATTGGCACAGGTGCTATCAGGTTCCCGGTATTGTTGATAATCCTGATCGCCTTTCGGGTGGCCATAAGAACAATTTCTAAGATACGGCCTGAATTTCCTGAGACAAGCTGTTTCGTTTTAGCCACCAGTTTCTGAGGTATCTCAACCTGTTCACCGGCTGCCAATTCATCCAGGATTAAAAGCCTGTCATAGCAAAATTGGCAGTTTACAAGGTGTTGATCAAATTTTTCTCTTTCCGGTTTGGATAGTATCCCTTGATAATACTCTTCTAACTGCTCTTCACGTAAGCAATTTGAAGTTTGCCGAGGGGGTTTTCCTTTACCGATGGAGAAGAAGGCCTTACTCAGTATTCCTATCAGCTTCTCGGTTCCTTTTTCCATAACTGACTCCTCGTTTCAAAAAAGTTTCTCTTAAACATAGATTCTTCTATAACCTTTAAAACCTTTCGGTTGATTTTTTCAAAATTAAAACTGCTTATATAGACGATCCCCTTAAAAATCCCTTATGAACGTTTCTAAATCATGATAAAGATTTTTCTTCTTGGCTATCTGAATCAATTTATTGACCAACCGGAATTTTAATTGGTGAATGGCATTCAGCTTCAATTTCATGATCCTGCCGATCTCCTCGGAATTTAACTCTTCCTCAAAAAGCAGCTTAAAGAAGAGTTGATGCCGCGGATTCAATTCCTTTTTTAATTCTGAGATGATGCTCCGTAATTGTTTTCGTTCCAGATCATTATAACCCGCATCATAAGAAGAATTTTCCGGAACCCCTTCTATGTCTACAAAGGGCTTTCTCTCCCTGAGAAAATCCACGGTGTTATGAAAACAAATCTCCCGTAAATAGGCAGTGAATGATTTTTCGGTCGTACCGCGAAAATTCTGCAGCCGTCGACAATCATTTTCCAGTAAGGAGGCCATGATTCGGTTGTAAATCTCCTCCCATTCATCTGAATGAAATTGGAAGTTATACCTTTTTAAGGTTTTTAAAATATAATTATATATTAATTTGCCATACTTGGCAATAAAGCCATTCCATGCCTCTTCATCACGTCTGATGCAAGCCTCCAGAAAATTGATAAAATCTTCTTCTCGAATCGTATTATCCATACACCACGTCCTATTGCCTATTTACAGGTTGATAAAACAAAATTACCATCACTTAATTCAGGGATAATCACCAGTTTTTCCGGCTTTCTTCCTTAAGATCATTTCAGATTTGAATTAGCTTGTGAATCCTCCAGCTATAAGATACTATAAAGTAAAGAAATCAACTCTGTCAATATATATCCGTGTATTATGATAGGGAAAAGGAGTGATGGCACGATAATTATAAGAAACGCAGGACAATATCCTTTTATTTTTAATAAGTTACATCATGGATCGTATGATTGTTTATTGACAAAAAGACCCTTGATGTGATACATTCTCTAGTTAGAAATTCTGAAGAGGCTGCTATATACCAAACTCATTCCCAGCGCGATTTCCGAGGTCAATGTAAGGAGTGGTACTTGAAGACTTATACGCAAAGAAAAGGCCGAAGTGAATTTCTGGTTTCAGTGTTTTTCCTCTTTGCCTTTTGGATGATAATTTCATTCCCTGCTCATATCTTCTCAGAGTTGGGTATTATAAACCTGATTGAGCATTCCATTCTGGGCCTTCTTTTTGCTGTTATCGTGGCCAGTATTTATCCAAGAAGTATCTTTACTTCCGAAGAGATTGCCAAATACAAAAATCTCAAAACCCTGTTTCGCCTCTCTCTCTACTTTGCGCGTCTGATAATTGATATGTTGTTGGCCGGTATCGATGTGGCCCGGAGAGTAATGCGTAAACAGCTCGTAATTTCACCGGGTATTGTTCAGGTCGAGACCCCTCTCAGCAATGATGATGAAATCGCCCTCAACGCCAATTCAATCACCCTTACGCCGGGTACCATTACCATTGATACTCAAAAGACAGAGAAGGGAAGCATCTTTTGGGTTCATTGCATCAGCCAGGAGGCGGTGAAAACCATTTTGGAGACAGGGGGATTCGTCAAGAGAATCTCTCATGTTTATGGAAGAAAGTGGCAAGATGATTGAACTCATTTTCTTACTGAAGCTCAGCATCCTGATCCTGTCATGCACCATCTTCTTCTGTCTCTATCGGGCGGTCTTAGGGCCCACCACGGCTGACCGGATTATTGGGATCAATGTAGTAGGAACGAAAGCAATAACCGCCTTTGTCTTCCTGGCAGCTATATTCCAAAAGGGATCATATCTGGATATAGCCATACTGTATGCCATGCTGATCTACGTGACTACCATTGCCTTTGTCAAGTACCTGGAACAAAGGAATTTAGGTGAATAATGGCGTATCTGATCACTATGTTACGGCTTTTGGCAGGAATATTCATTATCGGCGGTGTATTCTTCTTCGTCGCGGCCACGGTTGGAGTTATCCGGATGCCCGACCCATACAACCGGGCCCATACGGCCGGGAAGGGGGATAGCCCCGGGTTTCTCCTCTCGCTGCTGGGAGTATGGTTTTACTGGCTGACCATTAATCCGCTTGAAAGCCTGAAAATATTGGTAATTATTATTTTCATGTTATTTGCCAATCCCATTGCCGTACACTGCATCTTACGGTTTTGTTATAAGACGAAAACCTTCTGGGTTAAAGAGACAACCTTCCACCTGCTGGAGGGCAAAAAGAAAGAAACATGAGGGTATGACTCCATGGATTTGTTGATCTTAGCCCATGTCGTAATTTTAGCCTTTCTGGTAGCGACGGCCTTAGCCGCTGTTATGAGCAAAGATCTCCTGGAGGCGGTCATTATCTATAGCGCTTATAGTTTCACTATCGCCTTCACGTATAGTATCCTTCGCGCCGTAGATGTCTCCATGACCGAAGCTGCCGTAGGCGCTGGCATATCCAGCATCCTGTTCGCCGCCACCCTCTGCAAGACCAAGAGGAGAGAGGATTGAGGAAGAAGACCCGGTGAAGAAATTTATCCCTACCATATTATTTACTATTTTTGCTTTCAGCATGATTGTGGTGGTTCTGCGGTTTGCACCGATCGGTGATCCACACCTGCCGGGATATGCAGATTTTGTTTCCCCGGATATGACCAAGAGTGAGGTCATAGAGCATGCGGAATCGGTAGCCCTTCATTATAACCGCCACAGTCCGGGGGACACCGGAGCACTCGATATCATTACGGCTATCATCTTTGACTACCGTGGATATGATACGCTTATCGAGACCAGTGTTCTTTTTACCGCTCTCATGGGTGTTCTTTCAATCATAGGAAAAAAGGAAGAATGAATATGCGCCCATCAAAAAAAAGGGAAGAGAAAGAATACCAGACAAGTCTTGTCGTTCGGCTGGTTTCCCGCATGATGTGTCCATTCATTGCCATGTTTGGCGCATCTCTTATTGTCCACGGACATCTCACACCTGGGGGAGGATTTCAGGGCGGAGTAGCCATTGGGGCCTCCTTTATTCTCTATGCCCTGGCTTTTGACAGGCATGACGGTCGAAAAATCGTGCCGAGTTTCTCGCTGAAATGCATGGCCTGCCTTGGCCTTTATCTGTATATAGGGATGGGCCTCCTTGGCATTTTCCTTGGATATCATTTTCTGTCCAATAAAATAACCGGCATTATGCCAACCGGAATGTTCGGAGAGCTGTTCAGCGGTGGAACCCTCTTTTGGATTAACTGCGGCGTTGGATTAGCCGTGGCCAGTATTTCTACTGAGCTGTTTTATGCCTTTTTAGAAGAACAGAGGTCCGAAGGGTATGAAAAACATAGGATAAGGCTTCCTGAAAAAAGGAGATGGTCGGATGTGGATCACCATGATTCTGTCCAGGATTGATTATATCGTTACGGTCATCCTGTTTTGTATCGGTTTATACGCACTGATAGTGAAACCAAATTTAATCAAAAAGATAATCGGTATGAATATTATAGAGACATCGGTCTATCTGTTTTTTATAGCCTCCGGGGATGTCCGGCTTGGGCCTGCTACCTCTCACTGGGCCGGGCCATCAGAAATAGCCAATGCGGCCGAGGTTGCCCATGCCGCAGCCGGGCATGTGCCTTTGGTTAATCCTATTCCCTCGGCTCTTATTCTGACAGCCATTGTCGTAAGTGTCAGCGTGACTGCTATTTCCCTGGGATTAGCGATTAAGATATATGAAAACTATGGCACCCTGGATACGAGGCGAATTATGACCCTGAAAGGATAACCACACACGGATGAGAGTTAAAGCAAAAAATTCATGAATCCAAGACATAATGAGGCTGCAGGAGTTCCTTCCCTTCCCAGCAAAAGGGGCCTGAACTACAATTATAAATGAGATTTCCCCAGAAAAGTAGCTTCGTAAATTCCCGGATCCATCAATTTACATATACAGAGGAATAACATTATGGACTCAACATTTGGTATCGGCGCATCGCACCTGCAAGTTCTCGTTCCGGTTATCCTGTTGGCCAGTGCAGTCATGATTCCCCTTATCACCAGGATAAACAGCCGATATCGTGAGCCACTGGTCATATTGGTCACCCTGTTGAGCAGCCTTGGGGCCATGATCATCTTTTTAAAGGTTTTCTCGTCTCCTACTCGCTACATTGAATATCTGGCCGGTTATTCCTGGGGCGGCAAGAGACTCCTCAACTCGGGCCAGCCAATCGGGATCGCCTTGCGTACGGATTTATTCGGTGCCATTCTTCTTGTGCTGGTCAATATTATCGGCTTTCTGGCTTCTGTCTATTCGCTCAAATACATCAAGCACGATGTGCCGGAAGAGAAGCATACCTATTATTATACCCTTCTGCTCTTAATGCTCGCCGGCATGTCCGGGATTACCATAACCGGGGATTGTTTTAATTTTTATGTCTTCTTTGAGATTGCTTCAATCAGTTCCTATGCCCTGGTGGCTATAAGTGGCCGACCTGAATCACTGGAGGCTACTTTTAAGTACATCCTTATCGGAGCCTTGAGCTCGATCTTTATTGTTTTTGCTATTGGCCTGCTCTTTAACGCCACCGGGACCTTGAACATGCAATATGCTTCCCAGCAGATTTCCCGGATCATTGATTCCCCTCCCGGCTCTCCGCTCAACCCTTATCGCTATCTGGTCTACGCTTCGTTAGGGCTGTTCATTATGGGGTTCAGTGTCAAAGCGGCCTTTTTCCCTGGTCACGCCTGGCTGGCCGATGCCCACCCTGTTGCCCCTTCCTCTATCAGTGCTCTTTTATCCGGGCTGATCGTTAAGGCTACCGGCGTATTTCTCTTGATCCGATTTGTTTTCAATGTGTTCGGTATCCATAGGGGATTTTATGGCCATATTATCTCACCCATTTTCTTAATTATCAGTATCATTACCATTCTCAGCGGGTCGCTTTTTGCCATTGTTCAAACTCAGCTCAAGAGAATGCTGGCCTATTCAACCATAGCCCAGATGGGCTACATTCTCTTTGGCATCGGTTTGATTACCCAGAGTGGATTGGCCGGATCAATCTTACATATGATAAATCATGCCATAGTGAAGAGCTTGTTATTTTTGTGCTCCGGAATTATCATTTATAAGACCGGAATTAAAAATATTACTGACATGGGCAGGTTAGGATACAGAATGCCATGGACTATGGCTTGTTTTTCCATAGGCGCCTGTTCCATGGTCGGAGTTCCTCCCCTGGCCGGATTTATGAGTAAATGGGTGTTGGCTACCGCCGCCTATCAGGCGGAAATGCCCTATTTGCTGGTCGTCTTGCTGCTGAGCAGTATGTTGAATGCGGTCTACTATTTCCGGGTGCTAGCCATATCCTATTTCGGAGATCCAAAAATGAAGATAGATACGGTAGATGAGGCTCCAAAAACAATGCTCATACCGGTATTCGTTCTGGCCGGTCTCGTGGTTATACTGGGGGTACTGGTAAGGTATCCGTATCACAGCACTGCCCTACCGGCAGCCAGACTGCTCTTTAAATAAAGGAGGAAATGACCCATGTTTTTGTCTTTTATTCGCCTGATTTACAAGGCCTTTCGAGGAGATAAGGTATGATAAGAAGCTACCTTCCTTTATTAGTGGTTATGTTTCCACTGATTGCCACCATTTTCAGGCCTTTCGTACAAAAGCATCGGTTTTATCACTATACGGCTATCGTGAGTGGCGTTACTCTGGCTATCATGCTTTACATGTATCCCGCGGTAATCTCCGGTAAAATTCTCGATCTGACCCTGGACACCGGTCTGGGCTTCAACTTTGTCTTTCGGGCAGATCTTCTCGGTTTTTTTGTGGGTATCATCTCCGTCATCCTCTGGACTCTCTCCTCCATTTACAGCATTGAATATATGAACCATTCACACGCCCATGGCCGATTCAACCTTTTCTCATTACTGTCTCTCGGCGGGATGCTTGGTGTTGTTTTCACGGGAAATCTCTTTACCCTTTATATCTTTTTTGAACTTTTAAGTGTAGCCTCAGCCATTCTCGTCTTTCATGAAGAAACTCCGGACGCCATGAAGGCCGGGTTTAAATATTTGTTCTTAGGAATTGCCGGTGGATTAGTTTTACTCTTCTCCATTATTATGACCTATGCTATCACTGGAACAGGAGATCTTACCCTTATCGGAATCGGCTTACAGGGAAGCAAATGGTTACCCTGGATCTTCTGGGGATACATTATAGGCTTTGGAGTCAAGGCGGGTATGTTTCCCCTACACATCTGGCTGCCGTCCGCTCATCCCGTTGCTCCTTCCGGAGCCAGCGCACTTCTGTCTGGTGTCATGATTAAGGCCGGTGCTTATGGAATCTTCAAGACTATTTATAATATTATTGGTTATCAGGATATGGTCAAGAGTCATATGGGCCTGATTCTGCCTATGTTTTTCATTTCACTCATTACCATTTTCCTGGGATCAGCCTGCGCCATAACCCAGAAGGAAATCAAAAAGATGCTGGCCTACTCCAGTATTTCACAGATCGGATATGTCATTATGGGCTTTTGCCTGCTGGCTCCCCTGGGTATCATAGGGGGATTGGTCCATATTTTTGCCCATGCCCTGATGAAATCTACTTTGTTTATGTGTGCGGGTGCCTTTATCTATAAAACGGGCCTGCGGGAATTGAGTGATTTAAAGGGAATTGGCCGAAGAATGCCTCTCGTTACCGCGGCTTTCAGCGTCTGCGCTTTTTCAATGATCGGGTTGCCCCCCTTTATCGGCTTCATAAGTAAATGGTTCCTGGCTTTAGGAACCCTGGAGATCATGAAGATGGGTAATTATTGGCCGGGATTCGGGTTAATTGCTTTACTAACGCTCCTGCTCAGCAGCCTGCTTAACCTTGTATACTATGGCCCTGTGGTCATTGGAGCGTGGATGCATGAAGGGAAACAGGAGGTTCACGCCATGGCGGCCAATCCCGGACCAGATCCTAAGAATGACGACCCGAACTGGATAATGCTGGGTCCGATTCTGTTGTTCTCTCTGGGTGTTTTATTCTTTGGTATTTTCCCCGGCCTGCCTCTTGGCATTGCCAGACAAATAAGCCGCCTGTTCTTTTTATGAGAGGCGAACATGAAAATCCTGCTCTCTTGTGTTGGGGAGAGGGACTAAGGGTGAGGGCTCTGTTCAGATGAATCATAAAGCCATAAGCCAAAGAAGATTAAGGTTCACGGTATGGCCGGTTCTTGTTTTACTCCTCCTTTTTTCCAGTATGGAGTGCTTAGGCCTGGCCTTCTCGGAAGAGAAGACACCTCAGGATATCCATCATACCGAATCCCACCATGGAGAGCCTACCCACAGCGGTAAGGAACATGCACCTTCAGGTCCTGTACCCATGACGTACAGGGTTTACTGGATCGGCTTAATCATATTGGCTGTTTTAATTCTCGGCTATTTTCTCATCATGTATAAGAAAGAAAGAATCCGGCTTTTTCCATCTCTGACCGTCCTGCTTTTTCTGTTAGCCATCTTTCTTTATATCCTGGAACAACTTCCATTTTTTGCCGGATATTTCGAACCGGCCAGGGGATTTATACCGGGTTATCATGAACCGAATACCATCGGATTCTTACGATTCCTTTACAAGTTACTCCTGGGGATCGGGCTTTGCGCATATGGATTTGTTGTCTTCTTTTCGTATCATAAAAGGAGATACAAATCCTAAACTAAAGATTTGGTAATATTATAACCGACAATCAGGGGGCAGGAGAAAAAAATGAATTCCTCTGATCGAACGAAAATTCTTATTGTAGACGATGATTCTGATACCCGGGACATTATCCGGCTCAGCCTGGCTTCTGATGCCTATCGTATCACCGAAGCCAGGACAGGGGTTGAGGCCCTGGAAAAGGTAATTATCCATGAGCCTGATATTGTAGTATTGGATATCATGCTGCCTGAAAAATCCGGAATTGAAGTCTGCCGGATCCTGAAAGAAAGCATTGTAACGGCTCACGTCCCGATAATCATGCTGACCGCCAAACAGACCATAGGCGATAAGATTCAAGGATTTAATATCGGGGCTGACGATTACCTGGTCAAACCGTTTGATCCGCTGGAGTTGGAAGCTCGAATCAATGCTCTCTTAAGAAAAATGAGACGGGATCTATACGCTAATCCATTGACACATCTGCCTGGCAATGTCCCGATTGAAAAGGAAATTCAGCAGGCCATAGATAAAAACAGCCAGTTTGCCGCCCTTTTCATCGATCTGGACAACTTTAAGGTTTATAACGATAATTATGGATATGCAGCGGGGAACAGGGTCATAAAATTTTGTGCCAATACCATTCTAAGCTGTGTCAAGCAGTTTGGCGGTGCTGATGATTTTGTCGGGCATATCGGTGGAGATGACTTCGTAGTTCTGACCACCCCTGATAAGGCTGATCAAATCTCTCAGGAAATAATAAAACTTTTTGACAGCTTGATTCCAATTCAATATAACGAAGAGGATATCTCCAGAGGATACATTATCAGTGAAGACCGGAGAGGCGAGGTCAAGAAATTTTCCTTAATGACCATATCCATAGCTATTGTCACGAACGAAAACCATCAATTTATCCATCACTTGCAGGTAGCCGAGAAGGCTGCCGAGCTAAAAAAACTGGTGAAAAAGCTGGAAGGAAGCAACTATCAGAAAGATAGAAGAAAATCGGTCAATCCCCAATCCACCTAAAAATTAATTGGCGCGATTTACCGGGCTATGCATGAATCTTAATATTACCCAGAAACTGATTGTCGGATTTCTCATCGTGATCATGTTTTCAGTCATGGTGGGAACCTTTGCTTATGTTTCTCTTTCACAGGTTGCGGAAGAGCTTTTACAGATCAGCGACTCTTTGGATCCTTTGGTTACCAAAGAACAAAAGGTCATTATGAAAGCGGGAAAAACCATCATATCTATAAAGAGGTATAAAATATCTCTCTTCATCTTTATCATGTTGAGTTTTATCGTAACCTTAGGGGTCTCTCTGTTTCTGGCTAATAAATTCACCGACCCTATTATCTCTCTCTCTAAAAAAACCGAACTCATCGGCCAGGGTCATCTGAATGAGAGGATAGAGGTGAACAGCCACGATGAGATAGGAGAATTAGCCAAGACCTTCAATAATATGGCCTCATCATTACAAGAGCGGCAAAGAGAACTTGAGAGGGCCAACCTGGAATTAGAAAAGCAGGATCGGGTATTGTTGGAAGCCAATGAAAAGTTGGAAAAGCTGAATGCCGTCAAATCAGACTTTCTCTCCACCGTTTCTCATGAATTACGAACTCCCTTGACGGTGATCAAGGGATATGTCTCCTTGATCAGAAATCAGAGATTGGGGCCGATCAATGCTCAGCAGAGTAAAGGATTATCCGCAGCGGATGAACGAGCTGATCACCTGAATAGCTTAATCTCAGACTTATTGGACTTATCACGTATTGAATCCAATAAATTCGAGATCCGGCAGGAGAATCTGGACTTTTGCGAACTGGCTGAAATGACGATCAATTCAATGAAGCCTCTATTTCAAAAGAAAAAGGTCCACTTCAGGAGTCGATTACCCGGTGGCCTTGGTCAGGTCTATGCCGATCGGCAAAAAATCAGCCAGGTTCTGACGAATCTGTTGAGTAATGCTATAAAATTTACGCCGGAGGGAGGAGAAATCATCCTGGAGGCCATGTCAGATGTGGAAGGTGAGGGGGAGAGCCAATCGGCCAACCCTGATTTCATCCAGGTCAACGTCAAGGACAGCGGTATCGGTCTCGATGAGGGTGAGACAGAAAAGATCTTTAATAAGTTTTACCAGGTAGATAATTCTACTACCAGGGAGTATGGGGGAACAGGTCTGGGATTATGCATAGCTAAAAATATTGTAGAATTACATCACGGACAGATTTGGGCTAAAAGCCGCAAGGGAGAAGGCAGCATCTTTTCCTTTATTATTCCCAAGACACAGGAGTCTATGCATCTTACCAGGAAACTACCGGACATGATGGAAACCCCTCCTCTTCCCTGCCCTGAGGTAAATCCGGAGAGACCAAAGGAGGGATCTGGTCGTAACATCCTGATAGTAGAGGATGATTCACAAATACGTGAATTGATATGTACCTGTATCGGCCTGGAACATTGGAATGTTCTTGTAGCCAAGGATGGTATTGAAGCCATTGAGAAAATATTCCAAGGCTCAATTGATTTAGTTTTATTGGATATCAACCTCCCACGCTTAAATGGATTTGATGTATGTCAAATTATGAAAACCAGTGAAAAGACAAAAAATATTCCTGTCATTATTCTCTCAGCCTCTGCCCAGCAGTCCGAAATTGATCAGGGATTTCGGATGGGGGCTAATGACTACATTACTCACCCCTTTGTGCCGGACGATGTAGTTAAGAGAATAAGTACCTTGATCGGCTAAGGACTTATTTACTTTAATTATAGGATCGGAATACCTATGAACCAGACAAGCATATTACCCGTTTTAGCTTTATTGATCCCTCTCCTTGGCATCATATTCATACTCTGGATACAAAGACAGGCCTCTCAAAAGGTCAACCTTTATACTGCCCTGATAACCCTCGTAACTTCACTGGTAGTTGTGGCCATGTATCCCTTCATCCGAGATGGGAAGGTTCTTGTCAATACGATCGAGACAGGCTTACCGGTTGCTTTTTCTCTCCGGGTTGATACCCTGGGTTTCTTCATTGGACTTATTACATCAGTAATTTGGATGCTTTCGAGCTTTTTCGCCATTGAATTCATGAGCAAAAAGCATGCTCAAATACGATATGATGTCTTTTCGCTTCTCACGATGGTTGGCATGCTTGGAGTAGTCTTTACCGGGGACCTCTTCAGCCTGTATATACTTTTTGAACTGCTCAGCGTGGCCTCCTTTGTCTTGGTAATCCATGAGCAGACCCCGGATGCCATGCGAGGCGGAGTGGTCTACATCTTTATGGGCATCTCCGGAGGATTAATTCTCCTCTTATCGATCCTGATGACCTACTCCATAAGCGGCACGATCAACTTATCCATGATAGGTTTGGGCTTGAAAGGCAGCAGGTGGCTGCCTTTAATCTTCTGGGGATATATATTAGGGTTTGGCGTTAAGGCTGGAATTTTCCCCTTGCATTACTGGATGCCCTCAGCCTATCCTGAAACACCTACCTGTGCGGTGGCCCTCTCTTCGGGGGTTATGATCAAGGCTGGTGCTTACGGCATTATTCGAGCCATATACAGCATTATCGGAGTTGATATTCTCCGGGGAAATGTTTTGGTTGCCATCCTCCTGGGAATGGCCCTCATTTCCATTTTCATAGGGTCTGCGGCGGCGATCAATCAAACTGACATCAAGAAACTTCTGGGATATTCCAGCGTGTCTCAGATCGGATACATAATCCTTGGCCTGACACTCCTGTCTCCTCTCGGATTAACGGGTGGTATTTTACATATCTTTAACCACGCCATTATCAAGGCGGGTTTATTTCTCTGTGCCGGGGGGTTCTTCCATCAAACAGGCAGGAGCCGTCTGGCGGAGCTGAAAGGAATTGGGAAAAAAATGCCTTTAGTCACCGCCTGCTTTACCATGGCCGCCCTGTCCATGATCGGTCTTCCTCCCTTCAACGGATTTATCAGTAAGTGGTTTCTGGCTATCGGTGCTCTGGATGCTGTAAAAATCGGCTCTTATGGACTCGGGGTGGGTATTCTGGCCGTGGGTACTCTTATCCTGAGCAGTTTTATGAATCTCATCTATTATGGCCCCATCGTTTACAATGCATGGTTTGGAGAGGAAGAGATACCAAACCAGAACGAGAAGGGGCAAGATCCAAAACCGGCCATGATGGTTCCAATTTTACTCCTGGCGGCAGGAACATTGATTTTTGGGCTTTTCCCTGGCTTTCCGCTAAGCTTAGCCAGGCAAATCAGCCTGTTTTATTTTCATTAGCATGGGAGGGGATATCTGACAGGTCTTCATGGATTGTTTATGAAAGTTCTAACCAATAAAAAGGGTTATCACTAACCTAAAGACGGATTGTCCCATGAAAAAAAATAAAGCTCGGAAAAATATTTTCATTATCTTGTATTCCATCATCTTCCTTTTTTCTCTTCATATCCTGTTCTTTTCAATGAAAACAACCGGTGAGGCTTACGCATCTCCTGTATTTCAGAAAGGTCCTCAACCGGAAACGACAGCCCATGCTCCTCAAAGGGAAAAGTTACAGCATGAATCAGCTACCGGAACAGAGCACCATAGCTCAGAGGAAGCTCATGCCCATGAAGGGGAAAGGCTGGATGCCCAGCTAACTGCTGCCACCGCTAATTATTCATTTTTACCCTGGTGGATAATCCTGATTCCCCTCTTGGGAGCTCTGACCCTGTTTTGGCTGCGAAACGATTATTTACAGGGGCTTATGGTAATCTTTACCTCTGCCCTGACCTTTGTTTTTTCACTTCTCATGTATCCACTCGTCATTCAAGGGCAAAAGGTGGGAGGTGTTCTCAAAAGGGGCATCTACTACTCTCTTCCCTTTTTACCAACCTATAAGCTTAACCTGACCTTTAAGGTTGACCCGGCCGCTTTGACCCTGGTGATTTTCACCGGCCTGGTATGGCTCCTGGTGGCTATTTTCTCCCATGATTATCTGGCCATTGAAAACAAGCGGTTGCGGTACAATATAGCCAACCTTGGATGCCTGAGTGCCACCCTGGGCGCTTTTCTGGCCGGAGACTTATTTACCCTCTATGTTTTCTACGAGTGCATTCTCCTATTCCTCTACCTCATGGTCATCCATCGGGAAGATGCCCAGGCCTTGAGGTCAGCCAAGGTGTACCTCTATTTTGGAGTATTCACGGGATTACTTCTGCTCTTTGGGATTTTCCTTTTTTCCCATTTTGCCGGATCCCTGGAGATTAAGAGCGCCGCCTCCGCCTTTAAAACTATACATCCAGGATTGAAATATCTTGTTGCGGCTCTTTTTTTGGTAGGATTTGGTGGAAAGGCCGGCGTATTCCTGGAGCATATCTGGATGCCCTCCTCTTATGGTTCAGCGCCATGCCTTACCGCAGCTCTTTCATCAGGGATCATGATAGAGGTTGGTGCCTATGGAATCTTTCGGACTGTCAATATGATCTTTGCTCCCCTGGGACACCTTGAAAGTTCATCAGCCTGGATGACGACATCCCACTTAGGGTATTTCTTGATCTGGGCAGGGATTTTAACGATGTTTTTAGGGGCCGTTAATGCCCTTTTCTCCTGTCACGCCTTGAAATTACTGGCTTATTCCAGTGTCAGTCAGATGGGTTATATTATCATGGGTATCGGATGTGCAGCTTATATGGGAACTGAGGGAGCTATGGGATTGGCCGGATCAGTTTACCATATCGTCAATCATGCACTTTTTAAAGCCGGCCTTTTTTTGAGTATCGGAGCAGTTTACTTTTATACCAGGGAATTGGACATTCGGAAACTGGGGGGCTTATGGAAAGAGTTGCCGATAGCTGCCATAACCTTTTTGATCAGCGCCCTGGCTATAGCAGGATTTCCCTTTTTTAATGGATTTGCCAGCAAAACAATGCTTCACCATGCCATTCTGGAAGCCTATCAGCATTCAGTCCTTGTATCAGCCACCCATACTCCTGACTCATGGCTTCGGTTGGCGGAAATTATCTTTATCATCACGGCCGGTGGTACATTCGCCTATAATATGAAACTGTTCGGGATGACCTTTCTGGGGCCTGGAAAGAAAGGAGCGATCAAAAAACATTCCTCAGGGTTATTTATGAAAACATCACTTATGCTCTTTTGTTCAGGTATCGTCCTGTTGGGCTTATTTCCAAACTGGCTGCTGGAACACTTCATCGGACCAATGCTTCCCTATTTCGGCTTTTCACCTCAATCCCATGCCTATCATGTAATTTACAATATCCATGCCGCCCCAAAACATTCTATCCTGTCCCTCTGGTATGATCCAATCAAGAAGACCATTTTGGCCAGCCCAGAGGTAATCCATAACCTGTCCGGCGGAAGTACGGCTATTTTCATGGGCGGCATTATTCTCCTGGTTGGCCTTGGCATGGGCTTCTTTGAACTGGGTTTATCACCCCGTCTGAGTCTGGAGAGGCTTTATCAAAGGGTTTTTGAACTCTTTCGCTCTCTTTGCCGCGTAGTATACCTTAAGGTGGTCGGCACAGCCGAAATGATCATTTCTGTATTCATGGTCTACCTATGGATTGCCAAGATTAAACTGAACTTGATTATACCGGAGCCTCAACCAGTGCCCGCCCATGAGAGGGTTTTCCCGATTTTTACCGGCGATATTGAAGAAAGTAGTCCCGCAGGTCAAGGGAAACGCGCTTTAAAGGGGATGCTGAAGGCTATCTCTGATGTAAACGAAAAGTATGTTGGAATGGTTGATCGTGCTATTCCAAACTATGACAAGGCTGTGAACACCAGGACAGACCTGAGACCAGGGGGTTTTTTTGAAAAGATATCCCAGGCTGATGAAAAGATTTCCGGTTCATTAGACCACGCCCTCGGAGAAAAAGAGCATAGCATCTTCGATGGTGTCACCAAGGTGGACGACCAATTAGTTGAAGTATTTGATAAGGTAATCTTCAGCCGTTACTTTTGGGGAATGCTGACCAAAGCCGGAGACCTTAAGGCCGGGTTATGGAAAGCCTTTTACCTCCTGGAAGAGCGATATGATAAAATGATCGAACGAATACTGTT
The DNA here is from genome assembly GCA_049472445.1 of bacterium. Classification (GTDB taxonomy): domain Bacteria; phylum SZUA-182; class SZUA-182; order DTGQ01; family DTGQ01; genus JBLIRT01. Next base: position 6,682 of record JBLIRT010000003.1, on the reverse strand, counting down.
TGGCATTATCGGCTCTGAGGACTTGTCTAAAATTAAATTGGAGGCATCCGATTTTTCAAACTCCTGGTTCCTGAAGCTCTGCAAAAGAGCCAGCGAAATACATACAGGAGATATCAGCAGCTATATCAGTTGGATCGCCATAACGCTGACTATCATTATTGCCATCCTGGTGGGCTTTCTCTATATACAAACCTTTCATGCCATGATTGTAACGGCGACGATCGTCATAGTATTTTTTACTCTTTTGACACTCCTGCTCAAGCGATGAAATTGATGGTCTCAATGAGATCCATGATGAAGGAAAGGTTATCATGAGTTTTTTCAGGCGAGTCAGAAAACATTTCGGAAGGATGAAAGGACATGAAATCGAAAGACAAAATAGATATCAGTAAGGTATGGCGTATTATTTTAGTCCGCAGTCTCACCTATCTGAGCCTGTTAGTTATTATCGTATTTTTTATCCTCTACTTAAGGAAAGCCAATCAGCCAATTAATGTACCTCTCGGCTCAGATGATCAATCCCGGAAGATGATAGCCATCATAAATGGCCGGCTGGAACATAAAGACCATATCAAGGGATTACGGGATGGGCTGTTATACAAAGGGATTAATTTCCCCTGCCTTGAATATAGCTCTTTCGATGATATCAGCGAGGAAAGTTTTATCTATTATGTCTTTGGAAAGGAAAAAGTAATCCAGATACTCCAAAGATTTCCCGAGAGCAGGGTAGTAGGATATGCTGCCATTCGCCAGAATATATCCCCCAGGTACACGGGGATTTTTTCAGAATTTGACTGGAACTGGTGTTTTGGTAAATACCGGGAAGTTCTGCCACAAATCAGAACTGTTGGCCTCCTTTACACTGAAAGCAATCAGGAATCAAGAGAACAGGTTGAAGCTATACAAAGATTTGCTGAAAATGATCCAACCCTGGTGATCTTACCAGTTTCCATCTCTCAGGAAGGAGAAGATCTAAAAGAAAAGCTGAATTCCTTGATAGCTGAAACTGACGTATTTCTGGGCTTAGTTCCAGATAAGAATATTGAAGCCGCCTTATCCATAATCTCGAGTCAGTGCCTCAGCCTGAAGAAACCCTTTATAGGTGGGGGAAGAAAAGGGGCTCAGATGGGCGCTTTGATCGCTCTGGAATATAATCAGGAGTTATTGGGCAGGGAAGCATCAGAGATCATTCGCCGTCTGGTCAAGGAGCATCATGAAGCGGGTCAAATTCCCGTTATCCTTCCGCATCCGGAAATCTTCATAAATCTTTCCACCTCCTATAAACTGGGCCTTCAATTTCCTCCTCATATTCAAAGCTCGGCTAAAGAAAAATTCCATTAAATCAGGCCAAGTCTTGAGCCTTTAGATTACACCAGGCATTTTCAACGAAAGTCCAGGCCCCCCCGATTTTCGCCTCTCACGATTATTGAAAATTTCTCCCAAGGCCAATAGCCTTCAAAACGGATGGCACGTACCCGACCCTCGATTATCTCCGGTCAGTTCTTTACTTATTGAACCTTATGCGTTATTATAGTTTTCGTCACCTTCATGATGATCATTCCCCGGCAGATGATGAAAAAGAGAATATATATCGGACTTTAACCGAATAGTAATATATATTGTGAGGAATTACCTGAGATACCACAAAGAGTCAAATACCCGATACTCTCAGGACATCCAGGATGATATTCTCCCTTAAGAACTGCTTCGATACTTTTAACAAAGAATGTAAAAGGCAATATTCTTTCGTAATAATTGCGAAAATTTGACCATTATACGTACCCGGAATTTTACGTATCATAATAACAGTCAAAGGATTATCCGGCATTTTGGGGGAAGGCGATGCTCAAAGAAGTAAGTAAAAAACCTGTTCATCAAAGCACAGATAAGGAGAATTTAGTGGCTGAAGATATGGTTATCCTTAGCCATATGCTTGAAGAATCGAAGAAAGAGCGTGAAGGATTAAATGATCTTTTAAATCAGATACGTACTCAGATCGCAAGCCTTTGTGAAAACAGTGAAATGATTATACGGGTTGAAAAACGCGTTGAGACTCTCCAGTTCCTCTCCCAAAGTACAGAGATGAAAATTTCAGAAATCCTCAAATTTCGGGATCAGATTGATGATGCCAATCGTAAATTGGATGCTTTTACAGCCCTCAATCGAGAACTCAGTGAAAAATTTGACGACCTGGCAACCCTGAAAGAAATATATGATGAGATGAAAACAGAGGTAGAGCAATGTAAGGGGACGGTTGGTGGAATTGAACATCAGGTTCAGACTCTCAGAGATGAAACACAGCAATTGGACCAGAAGATGAATCACATTTCTCATTGCGCCATCGATATGGATTCGGCCATGGAGGAGGCTCATAAGTTTTCTTCAATTATGGATAAGTTACATGGTGAATTTCACAAAATTGAAGAGGAGAGAATGTCCATATCCTCTCAAATGGATTCATTTACCAGCCGCATTACTGAATACGAGGAATTGATAAGAAATGTACAACAAAAGGTTGAGGAAGTTGAAAGGGATAGAAAAGTTTACGAGATGACCAAACAAAAATTGGACAGTCTCAACTCATTAGGTGAATACATCAAGACCAAGATGAGTACCTTATCTCAGCAGCGCCTCATCGTGGAAAAGGCCAATGAGGAAGCAGGAAGGTTAAATGTACTCTTTTGGGATATGGAAGCTAAGATAAATAAATTGACAGAAGAGAATAAATTAATTAAAAAGACAGAGAAAAACATCTTCCGCCTGGAATCCATGTACGATGAAATAAATGAAAAGATTACAGAAGTTAACAAGGCCAAAGATTTTCTTATCAATACCAGCACCCAAATGGAGTCGGTACAGAATGCGTTAGCCATAATTGATGAAAAGAGTCGGGAATTGGATAAAACTCAGGCTATTATGACTGACGTGGAGACAAAGGTTGATCGCTTATATTCCCGACTGGAAGAGGTTGAGAAAAAGGGAGATGACTTACAACTCCTACGAACTGATATCCAGCAATCGCAGGATCATATTCATCAGGTGAGCCAGGAACTGCAGACAATTAAAGAGGATTGGGATAAAGTTCTTGTCCAGAAAGAATTGATCAAAGGAATGAAATCTCAGCTTCATGATATAAATTCACTGGCGCATAACATGCAGTTGGAGGCTGAACGAGTTGAGAAGAAAGGAAAGCTCATCGAGTGTGTTGAGAATAAAGTTGGAAATTTAACCTCCAGCCTCCTGGATGTTGAAGAGCGAATGATTCGTTTAGAAGCCAAGCGATCTGAATTGGACCAGTTGGAATCCCAGATCATGGATATAAAAAGGCTGATAGGAGAAGCATCCCTGGCTGAAGAGGAAATAATCGAGCAGGCAAAACAGATCAAGCAGATCCAAAGACAGGCAGAAAGCTTACTTGCCCTTTCGAATGATCTGAATGAAAAGATGGATTCACTTGACCGCCGTCAAAACTTTGTTGAAGGCCTCGAAAGCCGTGTCTCACGGCTGAATCAGTTGAGTAATGATCTCGAAGGTCGCATCGAAATGGTTTTGGAGAAAAGGACAGAGGTTGAAAGGGTAGATGAAAAGCTCCAGGCCCTGGAGATAACCATTGGTGACGTCGAGGGTAAGAATGAGGAACTGTTACAGGGAAAAGCCCTTGTCCAAAAGGTATCGGATGAAATAGAGAAATTACAGAACCAGGCTGATGATTTAAAGCAGATGATGGAGCAAATATATGGGAACAAAACAGAAATCCAGAAAATCCATAGTGAAATAGTTGAAAATAAAGGTAAGATTTCAAAACTCCTGGCTTCAATGGATCAAAAGATACAGGATGCTGAGCAATGGCGTGTGGATATTCAGGGCTTAGCTGAAAATCAAAAGAACCATTTCAAGGACATACTCCAGCACATTGATGAGGGGATATCGCGGGTCTTAGGTGAAATAACTCATGTCGAAAAAGTAGAATACCGGTTACAAAGCTTATCCACATTACATAAGGATGTCGAAGATAAGGTAAACTCCATCTCCAGTCAGAAATCAGTGCTGTCTGTATTGGAAGGAAAGATAAACTTCCTCGAAAGTGTGTCTCAGGGCATCGATAAAAATATAGATAAAATATCCAGAGGGAAAGATATTATAGAGAAAACCAATCAGGAGATCGAGGAAATAAATTTGGCATCTCAAGGCTTTCGAGCTCAGATCGAAAACCTTCTTTCGGAGAGGCGGAAGGTTGATGAGGTTGACGGTAGATTGAAAAATTTATATACCTTAGTGTCAGATGCCCAGGGGAAAATGGAAATCATCTTGAAAAATATTGAACTCATTGATGAGGCAGACTACCGGATGAAAAAAATGGATCTCATGGTAGAGGATCTGGGTATCAAATTAGAAGCTTTGACCAGACAGGAGACGTTCATTGAAAATATAAGCCAGCAAATAGGCCAATTGCAGTTTTTGCTAGGGGAAGCAGATCTCAAGATTAAGAAGCTGCAGAATTTTTAAGCATAAAGATGAATTGTGAGAACCATCCAGAAAAACAGGCGAATATACGGTGTTCATATTGTTGGAAACCAATCTGCTCGGATTGTCTGCTCATAATCTCACGGCAGCCATACTGTAGCCGAAAATGCCACTTCCTCTTCTTGACACAGAGTATACGCTGGCGAAGTCAGCAAATTTTCCTCAAGCAGAATCTGTACTTACGCTCTAAGATTGATTATCTCAATAAATTCTCCACTCTTATCCTCATCCTGGTCAGCCTGAGTATCGGTTCCGTATTGCTCTATTCGACTTCCACAGAAGAAAGACATGTATACCTGCCTAAGGTATTACCTCTGGAAGCGCCTGGCCCTCCCAATTCCTCCTCATCTCCTTTCCTCGACCCGAATTCAGAAAGTCAGAACACCTTAAAGGAAGTGGAGCCACCGGCAGGAGCGAAAGGTAATCCTCCTGTCCCAGCGAAGCAGCCGGATCAGGGCTCTCCCTCCGGAGTAGACAATCATTCCCCCCCAAAAGGCGAGAAGGATCAAAAATTTTCCCTGTTCGACTCCCAGGATACGCCATCCCAGGGGCCTGATTCACAATCAATCACTCTCCCGGGAGGGGAAATTACCTTTAACATAAGCCTGGCCTCTGATTATCCAAAACCACCTCCTTACATTGTGGCCATTTGTGGTGAGGCTCCGACCAATAGTATCGTTGCTCTGTACAATAATGGCCGCTTATGTGATACCGTTCCCAGCAAGATAGATCGGTTTCTCTTTCCAAGAGTCAGGCTGAAGAGTGACAGAAATCTCCTCCAGGCCAAGTTGATTACACCGGATGGGAACTTTTACTATTCTAATAAGCTGGAGCTTGTAGTAGATGTGGCTACTTCTCAAATTCAAGAGAAAGGGATCGATTTCCGGCGTGGTAGTGTCGATCAATCGAGAATATGCTTGAGTTTTGACGGCGGATCGAATGCAGATGCCTCTTCCTTGATTCTGGACATCCTTAAAACAAGAGGTATTCAAACAACTATCTTTCTGACTGGCGAGTATATTCGCAGAAATCCTGGAATTGTTCGGCAAATGGTTGAAGAGGGGCATGAAATAGGTAATCACACTGATACTCATCCACACCTGGCCAAATTTGAGGGACGGCAGTTTAAATGCCTGCCCTGGGTCAACCGGGAATTTGTTCAGCGTGAATTGAGAAAAGCGGAGGAGTCATTTTATCATCTGACAGGTAAAAATATGAGCCCCTATTGGCGTGCTCCCTATGGAGAATCAAACCTTGAGATTCGAAAATGGGCTGAGGAGTTGGGCTATAGGCACATCTCCTGGACTTGTGGCCGGGCCTGGGAAGATGGATTGGATAGTTTGGACTGGGTAACTGATACATCTTCAGTCAGATACCACACAGCCGATGAAATCCGGGACCAGATCATCAACTTTGGCCTGGACACAAGGCACGGAGCTAATGGAGGGATTGTCCTCATGCATTTAAGTACTGCCCGATCGCCTGAGGACGCGGTCTATACCAGGCTGCCGGAAATAATTGATGGACTGCGCCAAAAAAAATATCAGTTAGTGAAGATCTCCGAGTTAGTGGAGGGAACCCTTCAGGCTCAAAATATGATCGGCCACCTTCAGAAAAAAAATGTCCAAGGGCCTGATTCTTCCCGGAGAAAGCGTTCAGCAGGCGAATAGAAAGAAAGCAGGAACCCCCGTGTCGATTGAAGAGGGAATTATAACCAAAATTGAAGGACCATACGCTTTCGTCAAAGTGGTTCGCGGTTCCGCTTGTGCCCACTGTCCTTCGGCAGGGTCCTGCCATATTGAATCCGACCGTCTCATGCTGGTAAAGGCGGTGAACACGATCCAGGCCGGCACCGGTCAGAGGGTGAAGCTTTTTCTTCCTTCAGGCTCAATCCTGGCTGCCTCGTTTCTCCTGTACCTTGTCCCCCTTTTTGGATTGTTGTTTGGTGCCATCACCGGCAAACTGCTTTTGGCTCCACTTTTACCATATATTTCATCCGAACTTATAGCCGGAGGATTTGGATTCATAGCTATGGCCGCAGTTTTTCTGGGAATACGGATTTATGACCGCCGACAAAGAGAAAGGCAGAAATATATTCCTGAAGTTATTCAAATAGTGTGAGTTTATTATCAATGAAACCATTGGCTGAAAGGAGTGT
>JBLIRT010000029.1:0-23021 GCA_049472445.1 bacterium | reverse complement strand
GGCTTTTCGATCAGGCCATATACGGCGGGAAATCAATGGGGCGATTCCCCACCTATCAGCTCAAATAAAAATGGGACACTTTCCCCCCCTTTTTATTTATGTGCAATTGTCCAATTTTCCCATGGCCAACGAACGGATTCTCAAGCTGGCCGGTCCTTTACAAGCCACCACGGAAAACCTGTTTCCGGCAGAATACCTGAATAGGTTCATTTTGAGTCTATTTTGAAGGAAAATAGGTAAAATTCCTTCTTCTTTTGATGTGAATGATCAGGAGTTGAAACGAAGAATTTTGGGTAAGATGCGATTGCCCTGATGTCGAATTCACGTTCATTCTAAGCTTAGCGAAGGAATCTTTAGCCCCAAAATCCGGCCCATCTCCTTAAAGCCTTTGAATTGAATTGAATTGAATTGAATACTTCGCCCATATCGATTTTCAGGGGTTCTCCGGATAGATTCGAAACTGATCAACGATAAACCTCTCCATGCGGACCTCCTGCGGTGTGTGCGAGCGGGAGGAAAGCGCCCGCTTACCCGATTTCGCTATGAACGATTTCATGGACTTTCCAATTCTCATCTACCCACAGGCCAATGATCGGAACATTTCGATAGTGGAGACAGAGAAACTCGATACCAGCAACCAGATGTCGCTTCTGTCCTTCCTGTGTAGCTGGATTTCCGGCACACTCGTGATGCCCTGCAAGGGCAATAGCGACTGATGAATGCTTTTCCACCGAAATATTGATTCGCCGAAGGATGGATTGCACCAAATCTTCATCGGTCCGTTTCGCCAAAATAAGATTTGGGCCAGGTTCGGTGATAACATCGACATGCTCAGCATTGAAACGGCCCTGCAAGTACCTGATGACAGGCAATTGAACCCGGCCGTCCATACAATTGACGGCCGTGCAAAAACTCATTATCCCGGTCTCCTTCATGTACTGATTCGCTGCTTGTTTTCAATCTCTTGTGTTTTTTCTTACCCATTCAAGGATGATCTCAGCAGCCTCCCCGATTCCACCGGCAACCACAGTATCTCTCGATATTTCATCCCGGTGCTTCATCCCGTGCCCGGAAAGCAGGTATATGGCATGTGCCCCTGCATTCTTGGCGAGTTCTACATCATGAGGATGGTCCCCGATCACGAAAGAACGTCTCAGATCAATCCCGAAGTCCCGTTTCGCCATCTTGAGAAAATAAGGGTTGGGTTTGATGCAGTGGCAGGCAGATGCGCGTTCATGTGGGCAGACGTATGTTGCCAGAAGCGGTATTCCATACGCGGACAGATACGAAATAATGTGATTATTCACCTGTTCTACTTCCTGCATGGAGATCGTACCCTTGGCCACGCCCGACTGATTCGTGACCATGAACAGGGCGAAGTGAGCAGATAAACAACGAAGCGATGAGACTGTGTCTTTGAAGAACACCACTTGGGATGGATTGCACAGGTCACCGCAGTCCTCGATAATGGTGCCGTCGCGATCCAGGAACACCGCGGGGATAGGTTTGTTTCGTTCTGAATGTAATGTGGTCGTCTTCATAGCCTTCAGCACTCTATCAATACTATGAACCACATAAATCGAAACATGTACATTCATGCTGCAAACAGGAACTAAAGCATTATATGTTATTAAAAATTGATTATCAAGCCCACGGAAAATAACCGCTTCTTGGCAAGCAGATAAGGTGCATGGAACAGGGATGATTTCTCGCAGCTTATATGTACCATTCAAAAGCTGAGGGTATATCTGATGGTACATTTCTGGCAGCCTTGGGAAGGTATGGCCAGGAGCATGGACAATTCGACTGTCCTTCAGATATAGCCGGTGATGGCCGTGGCCATATCTATGTGGCTGATTCCGGTAACGGCCGCATCCGGATTATCGCCATGCAGTTCAATGAAATCTTCGCCTTATGAAAACGCTTGACTTTTCACAAAGTGCATGGATTAATTAAAGCAGCCTTTTGCTTTTTCCGTTTCTCGCCGGTCAATGGTTCATCCATTGGCCGGTCTTTTGCTTTTCGGGTGCAAAAAACATAGGCTGCCGGAAAACCCGCATCATTTCTGCTGTGAATTCTTTCGCCTGGATGGCACCTTGGGCCGTACCTGACCTTCACGTTATCAAAGAACCTGCCTTGTTTCTGCCGCTTCAGGATTGAAGTGGATGATAAGCTGTATCACCGATTCCCCTCTTCCGTGCCGAAAAGAAGGAAGGGTATCGTATGGGAGATGGTAACCGGAAATTCGAAAAGGGTGAGTTATCCATGTATGACGTGATTATAGTTGGTGCAGGACCGGCCGGCTTGACAGCCGCAGCCAATACTGCCCACAGGGGACTGAAGAGCCTCGTCCTCGACAAACAGGCCACTCCTGGTGGCCTACCCACGCTTGTTTACCCTGATAAGGTCATCCGAGACCACCCCGGCTTTCCTGTAGGCATACTCAGTAAGGAACTGAGCAGGATGTTTGTTTTGCAGGCCGGGAATGCCGGCGCACAGCTAGTGTGTGATGAAGAGGTGTTAAGGATAGAAAAAAGGGATGAGGATCTCCTGGAAGTACAGACCGGGAGGAATACGTACCAGGGGAAAAGGGTAATCCTGTGTACAGGAATCTATAATGTTCCTAAGAAGCTGGAGATGCTGAAGAATTATACTGGTCCTCATGTCCATTACCGGGTAGAAACCCCTGCCAGGTACAGGAGTAAAAACGTGGTGATTGTGGGGGGAGGGGATCACGCCTTTGATACGGCGATTCAGTTGAGTGATGTGGCCAAGGCTATAACCATCCTGGTGAAGGAAACGTATGCCAGGGCTAAGGAGCATACGGTCAGACTTACCGAAAAGGCCGGGGTAAGAGTGCTCTACGACACCGTCCCGGTGAAAATCTTTAAGGATAAATCCGGTCTTTTGGAACGTATCCAGGCGACCAACCTCGAGACGAATGAGAGAGAGACCATAGAGGCTGAAGAACTTTTCGTAGCTATAGGTTTTGAGCCGATCAAAAGCTTTCTGGAAAAGAGCGGCTTCCAATTACGTAAAGATGGCTCAATAGAGATTGATAAAAATTTCCAGACGAATGTCAAGGGTGTATTTGCGGCCGGTGATATTATTGGAGAAATCAGGCTCATAGCAACCGCCTGTGCTGAAGGAATTATTGCCGCAGTACATGCCTTTGAAGAGATAAAAAAGCCATACTGGCTGCGGTAATGTTTCCTCGGCCATATATGGGAAGCCGATGAGATACAGGAATATTTGACTTTTCTCTTTATTCATTGTATTAAATACACACCATGTTCATGGACAGCGTGCCGGCCCTCGGCTGAACTCTCTATAAGATAAGATTGAGAAAAATTGAAGGAGGCAGTATGAAACATCCTTGGCAGCGTCTCTTTCGGGCATGTATATATGCCTTTCCTCTTTTCATCGTGCTTCTCATTCCTTCCCTATCCTTTGGCTGCTGGGGGGCTCGTCCTCTGGCTATGGGCGGTGCCTTTACCGGTGTCGGGGGCGATGTGCACGGTGTATACTGGAATCCTGCAGGACTGACCACAATCGCGGCCGAGCAGTTTACCTGGACGAGTTTTTTTACCAACCTGGATGCCATCAATTATGATGATTTCTTTGCTTTAGTCATACCACTGGGAGAGAAAAAGTCATACTCGAAAGGGATACCGCATCATACCCTTGGCCTGGCTGTAGTACTCGATGAAAACATCAGCTATGGGGCCAAATATGTTGATCGGTATTTTACCCTCTCCTACGGCTTTCCGGTCGGAAAATCCTCTCCCCTTTCCTTGGGTGTGAATCTAAAAATGATCTACAACCGAGTAGAATTTGTAAATAATGAATATGACTATGACAAGGTGGCTGACAGCGCTTTTTTAATTGATTTTGGGTTGCTCTTTCAACCTGTCCCCAGTTTCAGCCTTGGAGTTCTCGTTCAAAATGCCAACGAATCGTCCTCACTGGGGGCAACATTTATCCGGAATGTTCGACCCGGTTTGGCCTGGAATCTTACTCCCTCCACCACCCTGACCCTTGAGGTATACGATCTTCTCGGCAAGAGTGATGATAAGGGGAATGATGCCGCCCGGAACCTTCGCCTCGGCCTTGAAAGCCGGCTCGGCTCCAATTTTGCCTTTCGATGTGGCGGCTATAATGTGAATAGCCGGGAACCTGGAGCCAAGGCCATAACTGCGGGTATCGGCTGTCGAATTCGGGAGTGGGAATTCAACTATACACTCATGGATTTTTACAGGCTAAGGGGCGATGAAGTCTGCCATATGGCTGGATTAACCCATACTTTCTAAGCTCCTCTCTGAAAAAAAGATGATCATGGTTAAGGGAGTATATTCCTTCACGGTACTACCAGAGCAGGCCTGCCAGCGCCTCGATCACTTTTTAAGCCAGCAGAAATTGGGACTTTCCCGGTCGAGAATACAAAAGTTGATTGAGGCCGGCCAGGTCAGGGTAAACGAAGTTCCGGCAGGCAAGGCCAGTTACCTGCTCAGGCCGGGAGAGGTCATAGACATCATTGTTCCTGAGCCGGTGGAATCCAAGGTCCTCCCTGAAAAGATTCCCCTTGATATTGTTTTTGAAGATGATTCGATTATCGTTGTTAACAAGCCGGCCGGAATGGTCGTCCATCCAGCGGCGGGAAACTATTCAGGCACCCTGGTGAATGCTCTTTTATATCATTGCCGATTCCTTTCAGGCATTGGAGGAGTAACCAGGCCGGGCATCGTTCACCGCCTGGATAAGGATACTTCCGGCTTACTGGTAGTGGCTAAGACTGATTCGGCTCACCTGAGTTTAAGTGCGCAAATCAAGTCAAGATCTGTCAAACGGATCTATAAGGCCTTAGTCTATGGAATACCCCAACAGGCGGAGGGCGATATCGAGACCCGCATAGGCCGGCACCTGGTTGATCGCAAGAAAATGTCTACGAGAACAAAAAGGGGCAGGATAGCTATTACCCATTACCGGGTAGAAGAATATTTTTCTCAGGTTGCCCTTCTTGAGGTTTCTCTGAAAACCGGCCGAACTCATCAGATTCGGGTACATTTCAGCTATCTCGGCCATCCGGTGGTTGGGGACCGGGTTTATGGCTATAAGCATCCACCCTCATCCATGAAGGGATCTCCTCAACTTTATCAGGCTATTGCTCAGATGAAGCGTCTGGCTCTCCATGCTCAGACTCTGGGTTTTATGCATCCTGAGCAAAACAGATTCCTTGAGTTCACCTCGCCTTTTCCGCAAGACTTTGCCGATTTGCTAGACCTCTTGAAGCAGATGAAAGAATAAGTTGAAGTAGGTGAAAGAATAAGGCCAATCGGTCATTTTCTTTACATAGTCTTACAGGGTATGGTACAATGAAACCGTTTTGATAATTTTACACATAATCTTTCAGTAAGAAGTTTACCCCGGATTACGTATGGAAATTAACATGACCATAAAGACAGGAATTATTATTGTCAGCGACAAGGGGTTCCGAGGAGATAGAGTTGATCAGAGTGGCCCCGCTATCAGAAAGGTCCTTGAGGACGGGCCTTATACCGTGGTTGGTTGTCAGATTGTACCGGATGAGAAAGAGGCCATCCAAAAGGCTGTTTTGGAATTTTCAGAAGGTCTGAAGTGCGACCTTACCTTAACCAGCGGGGGAACAGGAATCAGTCCCAGGGATGTGACGCCGGAGGCTACCGAAGCGATCATAGAGCGGCACTTGCCCGGTTTTGCCGAAGCCATGCGGATGCACAGCCTCACGTTCACCCCTCATGCCATGATCTCCCGAGCTGTCTGCGGCACGTACAAGGAAACCCTTATTTTGAATCTCCCTGGAAGCCCGAAAGGAGCCAGGGAATGTCTTGAGGCCGTTTTACCCGCCATTCCCCACGCTATAGCCAAGCTCAAGGGAGATCAGAGTGACTGCGGGGGACACCATGGGCTTTCATGAGGTCACCGGACACAGGGCTGTCATTAAAGTCCTGCAAAATTCCCTGCGCCAGGGAATTGTTGTTCACGCCTATCTGTTTCATGGCCCTGAGGGGGTAGGGAAAAAGTTCGTCGCCTTCAGCCTGGCCAAGGCTGTAAACTGCTTACAGGAAAAAGGCGATTTCTGCGGTCTTTGTGATTCCTGCCGCCGGATCGAGGCTGGTAACCATCCGGACTTCTTCTTTATCGAACCGGAGGGGCAGCACTTGAAGATTGATCAACTGCGAAGCTTACAGGCGTCTATTCAATATAAACCGTATATGGCGAAACGGAAAGTCTGCATCATTGATCAGGCAGACCGCATGACCACGTCCGCAGCCAATTCAATTCTCAAAACCCTGGAAGAGCCTCCAGGGGATATGATTTTCATTCTCATAACCGCCAACATACGTCTCATTATGCCGACCATTCGTTCTCGGTGTCAATTATTTCAGTTCTCCGCCCTGCCGCTTGGTGAGGTAAGGCGAATGATCAGAGAAAAGATGGGGATTTCCAAGGAGGAGGCTTATTTTTTAGCGGCTTTTTCCTCCGGGAGTTTTGGTTTGATTTATAATCAGGATTTAGCCAGTCTTCAGCAAAAACGCGAAGAAGTCCTTCGCCTCATAAGAGATCTTCATACGTTCGACATCAGGCGTATATCCACAGAGGCCAAAGCTCTGGTTGACAAAAAGAGCCATGAGGATCTTCAACAATTGCTTTTTATATGGATGTATTGGTATTATGATGTCTGGAAGTATCAGATTACGGGAGGTGATCGGGATTTGGCCAATGCCGATCTCATATCTGATATTCGCAGACAATCTCAAAATATATCCTCCTTTCATCTTGAAGGAAGCATACGGCTGATCCAAAAAACGAGTAACCTGCTGCAGCAGAATGCCAATAAGCAGCTAACCATGGAAGTAATGCTTATGCAATTATCAAGCAATATTAAGGGATGTAACAATTATGAAATTTGATGAATCTACATCTCAAAAGTTCATACCTGAAGATTTTCCCGATGATATCAAGGCCAACGATGACGTCAATGCTCATGATGATATCAAGGCTGGCGATGATATCAATACCATCGATGCTCAAGGAAAGAGCGGAGAAGGTTCCGGAGAACGTTTTTGGGAAGGTTCCGAAAAAGTCCCCGAAAAAGGCTCTGGAGAAGGTTCCGAAAGAAGCTCCGAAAGAAGCCCCGGAAAAATCTCCGGAGAGGACTCCGAAAAAATTTCCGGAGAAGTTCCCGGAGAAGGTTCCGGTGATGAAGATCTGGTTCATATTGTTGGGGTTCAGATAGATCTCACGGGAAAGGTCTATGATTATCTCCTCCCTGGTATCGATGTCAAATATGCTGATTACTGTATTGTTGAAATGGATAAGGGCCTGGAAATGGCCAGGGTTCACAGGCCGCCTGTGGCCGTCAGAAGAAAGCAGGTGCGGAAGCCGTTAAAAAAGGTAATCCGGAAGGCAACTCCGGAAGATATGGAGCAGAGCAAGCGTAATAATGAAAAGGGCCAGAAGGCGCTTTCCGTATGTCAAAAGAAAATTGCCGAGCGGGGATTACCCATGAAACTGGTCAAGGTAAAATATTCTTTTGACTGCAGCAAAGCGGTTTTTTATTTTACTGCTGAAGGGAGGGTTGATTTCCGGGATCTGGTAAAGGATTTAGCCGGTCGTTTCAAAACCCGTATCGAAATGCGTCAGATCGGGGTCCGGGATGAAGCCCGTATCATTACCGGCTTTGGTTGCTGCGGTCGGCAGTTATGCTGCTCATTGTTCCTTCGTGAGTTTGAACCGGTTTCAATCCGCATGGCCAAAGACCAGTGTTTGACGCTGAATCCCGGGAAGATTTCCGGGATTTGTGGGCGGTTAATGTGCTGTCTTGTTTACGAAGCCTCTTTGTATGAAGAAATAAGGAGAAAACTGCCGAAATTGGGTGAACGGGTACTTGTGAATAATGAGGAAGCCAAGGTTATGTCCTTTGATGTCCTTAAGGAACTGGCTTTTGTCGAGCTTCCTGACGGGCGGGTACTGAAGGTGAAAGGATCGGATATCCAAAGGATAAAGGCAGATGAAAATAAGAAGTCTTCTAAAAAGCCTTCCAGGTCAGAGAGACCGGATGTGAAAAATCACGTTGCTAAGCCTGGCAAACTCCCCAAGGGATAACGTTTCCCCACGGCGATGAGGGCAGATGTCCGCCCTTTCCAGGAGATTTGGCCATAGATTTTGCGGGACTCCCAGAGCCGGCTGTGCCTTTAGGGCATTCAGCAAGGTCTTCCTCCGTTGTGAAAAGGCAGCCTGGGTCAGACGAAAGAACAGTTGCTCGTTTTGAAGGTGAACAGGTGGATTTTGGAGAGGGAGAAGAGAAATGATCTCAGAATGTACTTTCGGGCGGGGGAAGAAGTCCTCAGGGGGAAGTGAAGCTATCTTCCTGATTTCATAAAAATATTGCATTCGAATGCTTAACGCTCCATAGGCATCTTCCCCTGGAAGAGCTCGAAACCTCTCAGCCAGTTCTTTCTGGAGAGTAACCAGGATAAGAGAAATGTGTTCCCTGATGCTTTCCAGGTGGATAAGAATGGGAACGGCTGCATTATAAGGGAGATTGCCGATTACTTTGATCTTTTGTCCCTTCTCAGGGAAGTGCCTGATAATCTCTTCATAGTCGCAGCGTGCTGAATCAGTTAAGATCAGTCTGATATTTTCAACCCCGAATAATTCACTTTTCAGAAGAGAAAACAAGGCCGGATCGATTTCCAGGGTGATAACTGCCTGAACGCGCTGAGCCAGAAAGCGGGTAAGCTGTCCCAATCCGGTTCCAATTTCCAGGATTTGATCATCCCTGGCCAGGGCAGCACCGATAGATATATCGTCCAGAGCCTTATTGCTTACCAGAAAATTCTGCCCGAATTTTTTCCGGGGAGCGAATTTATATTTCTGCAGGATAGAGAGAACCTGCCGGCGAAGCGAACCGGTCATGTCGTCGTCTCCTGGTTTCTTTGGGCCAGGAACCGAGCGCTCTCAACCGCAGCTATAAGACTCGAGGCACTGGCCCGGCCTTGCCAGGCGATATCATAGGCCGTCCCATGATCTACCGAGGTTCGAATGATCGGAAGGCCAAGCGTAATATTGACTCCTGTATCAAAAGCCAACATTTTGAGCGGGATCAGGCCCTGGTCATGATACATGACCACTACCGCGCCAAATATTCCTTTTTGGGCCTTATAGAATAACGTGTCGGAAGGATAGGGACCTTCTACCGGGATTTGCTCGGATTTTGCTCGAACTATGGCTGGTGTGATGGACTCGATTTCTTCCCGGCCGAATAAGCCGTTCTCTCCGGCATGAGGATTCAAACCGCATACGGCCAGGTTAGCTCTTTGGGGATAAAATTTTTTCAGCCACTGGTGTGTGAGTTTGATGGTTCGATAGACGCGATCCTGCGTTATTTGAGAGGGCATATCGGCCATGGCTGCATGGGTTGTTACCAGGACCACCCGGAGGTTTCTTCCTGCCAGCATCATGGCATAATGGCGGGTGTTGGTGCTTTGAGCCAGAAGTTCCGTGTGACCCGCAAAATCAAAGCCGGCCATGTGGATGGCTTCCTTGCTGATTGGCGCTGTAACCATAGCCTGGATTTGCCCCCCCTGGCACAAATCGACAGCTTTTTTGATATACTCAATTGAAGCTCTGCCGCAGGCAGCGCTGGGCCGGCCGATGTGCACCTGATCCAGGCCGATATTGTTCAAGTCAAGAACATCTACAGAGCCCTGAACTGATTGCCCTTCTGATGGTGATGAAATAGAGCTGAAATTGAGGTGGGCGTGCATATCCATGCGCCTGGCTGCTTCCTCGAGGATACCCCGGTCACCGATAACTATGCTCCTGAAATGTTTTCTGAACAGGGTCCTCTGGAAATAACGAAGGATGACCTCGGGGCCGACTCCGGCAGGATCGCCCATGGTAATACCGATAGTAATCTTTTTCCTTGGCATGTTTCCCTTCCTTACTCCTCATGATATATATGAACAGGCAATAGATTATAACATATGAATTTTGTTTCATATTATTCCGGTAATTATGAAAAAAAATTCATATATCATGGCCAGCGTCCTTTTTTGTCCTTTTTTATCAACAGCCTATTTTGTATTCCTGTGGCACGTCATTTGCTTTCTTATTATAGCAAATTTTTTATAAAGCTTCATAGGTGGAGATCTTGAACCAATTCTAAGGGGGAGGAAGTATTTGTGGATAAGAAGATGCTCCTGTTCATGGCCTTGTTAATCGTATCTTTCGCTCTATCCTTTTCCAATGTTACGGCTTCGGCAACCAGCATTGCCTTTGATACCTTCGAGTATTGGGATACTCCCTTCAACCATGGGTGGAGGACATCCGATCCACCTTACCCGGTATATGGCTACGGGGTTGGCATCGGCCGGATGGAAACCGTTGTTGATTTTGGGGAAGGAAGCCGGGTTCTCTGGGTGAAGAGCATACCTTCAGTGTTCAATCAATTGCAACCCTATACGGTCGCTAATTTTAACCTCGTAGATGCGGAGACCGGTGAGCTTCTGGATAAAAAGATTATTTCTTTCAAAATCGCCGCTCATTTTGAAGTTGAATATTTCGCCATGTTTCAGTTCTGTGTTGTCGTTACCACAACTGACGATGAGACCAGAACCATTGTGTATCGTCCGGTCGAGGGCCCGGCTCCAGTACAAAGGGACGAAATTATTGACGTATGCATTGGGAGACAGTATCAGGACGGGACCTGGCACCAGGTAGTTCGGGATATGGATGCGGATATTGCCGAAGCTGTTCCTGGTGTAGGCTTGAAAGAAGTCAAAGGAATCCTGATCAAGGGGAATAATTACCGATTGGATGATATCTTTTTCCATGACGATATGAACTTTCTCCTGAACCACCCGCCCGAACTGTGGAGAATCGGTCCTCAGTTCGCCACACTCTTTACACCTTTTCAGTATCTCATCCAGGCCAGGGATAAGGATGGAGACTTTCTGGATTTCATAGTTACCGTTGGAGGGTACGGAGCCTATGGCAGTAATACTGGAAATGTGGGTATGCGCGTGTTAAACGATCCCGAAGATCCCAACTCAGGAATGGCACCTGATATGGTGCTTATCCAATTTATCCCTCAGGTGCTGGAAGACTTGATCGTAACTGTCCGGGTGACGGATGGCCGGTTATCTGATGTTGAAACCTTTCCTTTGAGCGTCGTTACCTATCCGGTATCCGGAATGAACCATCCTCCTCTCCTGGAAGAGTTACATGCCGCCGTAGCCAGGGTTGGAGAAGAATTCATCTACGATGTGGAGGCCCGGGATCCTGATTATGGGGATATTCTTACTTTTTCAGCCAGCATTAATGGGCTCCCTTCCTATCAATTCGGCCCCTGGAGTTTTAGCCTGATTAACCCCTATACCGGGAGGATCAGTTTTACGCCCATGTTTGAGGGAGAATACAAGATTACCGTAACCGTCCGGGATAGCCGGGGAATGTATGCTCAGGGAGTTATTCCCTTGACGGTATCGAATCCGGGGACCTGGTTAAATCATAATCCGGTTCTCTGTGAACACATACAGAACCCGCAGGTTGCCCGAGCCGGCTCTCACTTCATTATTCCGGTGGAATTCATCGACCCCGATGGGGATGAACTGAATTATTCCTGTAATATTGGCTCAATAACAGAGCGAACGGATGGGAATCAGGGTGCGGTATTCAGCTTCTTTACCCATTTCCCCGGGCAGTACCTGGTGAAGATTACCGCCTATGATGATCGGGGTGGATTAGCCGAACAGAGGTTCTTGCTGGATGTACAGCCCTGGTGGTCTTATTAGCGGCTGAAACCCTCATCCTTGGCTCTTGAGTCGATAGTTTTTTTAGGCCCCGGTTTCCGAAAAGTAAGTAAATCGGAAACCGGGGCCATTTTTTTATGATAACTTCGCCGATCCAGTCCGGACATGGTATTAAGCTCAATCGCCTTGTATTCTTGACAATAAATCAGAGAATAGATTATGATATATCTTTCTTATAAAGGAGTTGCCAATCCTATGTGGTTTCGAAGAGAAAAGATGCCGAAGGAGCGGATCGAGCCTAAAAAGCTCCAGATACCGGAAGGGATTTGGGTCCGCTGCAAGGGGTGCAAAGAAATCATCTATAAAAAAGAAATAGACAGAAATTTCGATATTTGTCCTAAATGTAACTATCATTTTTATATCGGTGCCAGAAAAAGATTATCCCTTTTCTATGATGAGGGAGAATATACCCCCTTTGACGAGAACCTCCAGGCCACGGATCCCTTGAGATTTCGCGATCGGAAAAAATACAAAGGACCGTCTCAAGGAATACGCCTCACTGACTGGATTAAGGGATGCCATTATAAGCTCATCAGGTGTTATAGGAGGCCATAGGGTAGTAATCTGTGCCATGGAGTTCGTGTTTATGGGAGGCAGTATGGCTTCGGTAGTTGGCGAAAAAATTGTCAGAGCCATGGAAAGGAGTATAGCTCAAAATGCTCCGTTTATAACCATTTCCTGCTCTGGCGGAGCCAGGATGCAGGAGGGAATATTTTCTCTGATGCAAATGGCCAAAACAAGCGGTGCCGTCGTCAGGCTGAATGAGGCAGGCATTCCCTTTATTTCTATTCTCACTGACCCGACGACCGGGGGTGTTTCAGCCAGCTTTGCCATGTTAGGAGATATTATTATTTCAGAACCCCAGGCTTTGATCGGTTTTGCCGGGCAGCGGGTAATCGAACAGACTATTGGCCAGCAGCTTCCTCCAGGATTCCAGAGGGCAGAATTCCTTTTGGAGCATGGAATGATAGATATGATTGTTGATCGTAGAGAAATGCGAACTGTTTTGATGAGATTGCTGAAATTTCTCGATACATCACCTCAGGCAGATCTTCCACTCCTTTACGAAGCATGAAACAATATCTTTCTTTCATCCGGATGATTCCAGGAACACGTGTTAGGAATCACTATTGAAAGCCATGTCATTCGATCAGGCGGTAAAATATCTGTATGACCTCCAGCCCATCGGAATCAAGTTTGGTCTCAAGAATACCCTTTCTTTATTGAGCTATTTTCAAAGTCCGCATGAGAAGATGAAAACCATCCATGTGGCCGGTACAAATGGCAAGGGTTCAGTTTGCTCCATGCTTTCTGCTGTTTTGCAGGCTGCTGGATTCAAGGTGGGGTTATATACTTCACCCCATTTAAGAGATTTTACCGAACGGATTTCCGTAAATGGGCATCAAATCGAACGATCGGAGGTCATACGCCTCACTCAAAAAATTCAGGAGGCCATTCGGGAAGGAGACTTTCAGTCCGGCCATCCAACCTTTTTTGAGGTGGTAACAGTGATGGCCCTGGTTTACTTTGCTGAACAGCAGGTAGATTTAGCCGTCATGGAAGTAGGTATGGGAGGGCGTTTGGACGCTACCAATGTTATCCAGCCCCTGTTGGGTATTATTACCACTATTGATATGGATCACCAGGACTATCTAGGGAAATCACTCTTAGAGATCGCCGGAGAAAAAGCCGGGATTATCAAAAGGGGGATGCCGGTTATCGTCGGTGCCTCTCAGCCGGAAATCCTCAAATTTTTTCAAAAGATATGCCAGGAAAGGGAGGCTGCCTTCATCCCTGTGTATCCTCTCTCGAAGGTTCGACTTTTAGGCCGTGACCTTCAAGGGCAGAGGTTTGAACTCATCAATCCCGGATTACTCCCGCAGCAATATTTCATCACGCTCCTCGGGCAGCATCAAATCCAAAATGCCTTACTGGCTTTGACTGCAATTCAGCAATTACATGAGCTGCTGCCCCATCGAATTCCGGATCATCAGATCGCCGAAGGGCTTGCTGAGGCACGATGGCCGGGGAGGATTGAGATTTACCACGGTCAGCCCCCGATCATCGTAGATGGAGCCCATAACCCGGCCGCTGCTTACCAGTTGTCTCAATTCCTTAAGGACATGGAATTCTCAGAGCTTATCCTGGTTATGGGCATCATGAGAGACAAGGATATAGGGGGGATCTGCCGGGAATTAGTCCCTTTAGCCTCCCGGATTATTCTCACTCGACCTGAGATGGCAAGGGCCGCCAAGCCGGAGGAAATTTTGCGTATACTCCTCTTCCGGTCTCTCCTGATAGAAAACTCTGAAAGGGTTCACCTGGTGGAAGGAGTTTCCGAAGCTGTTACTTTGGCCAAAACCCTGGCCAGATCCAATGATTTGATTTGTATTACGGGCTCACTTTACACGGCCGGAGAGGCTAAGGCAATTCTCGATGCAGGCTAAGGGACGGTTTTTTTCTTTACTCCTCGTCATGAACCTCTTCCTCACCTTTTCCCCTGGCGGGGCTCAGGACATTTCAGAACAGGATCGGGTCTTTATTTCAGCAGACCGGATTGAATTTGATTTGAGGCAGCAATGGATTCAAGGGGAGGGCAATATTGCCGTTCAGTTTGGAGAGCTTCATGTTACCTCTGATGAGATTGATTTTTCACTGGGAGAGGGGAATCTTTGGGCCAGAGGTAATATTCATCTTTCCTCTGACCGGAGATATCGGGTGGAGAGCGACTCACTGCATTTTAATACCCAGACTAGGCTGTGGAGTATTCAGAACAGCCGAGTTTTCCTTTCCCCCTTCTATTTTTTTACGGCTGAGCAGGCCAAGCAGGTATCAGGGGAACGAATTATCATTTCCAAGGCTTCCTATACTGCCTGTGATCCTGAAAACCCTGCCTGGAAAATTTCATGTTCACAGGGTACTGTTCACCTTGACCATTCAGCTACCTTGAAAAATATTTCATTCCTGATTAAAGGCAAACCGGTCTTCCTGTTTCCTTATCTCAGATTTCCCATACAGCGGGAAAAAGCTGCCGGCTTCCTGACTCCTGATTTCGGGCGGTCCAGTGTCTCAGGTATCTATATAGGGAATTATTTTTATTGGCCCCTGAGAGATTGGACCGATCTTGGCCTGCCCATAGATTACTACGAGAAAAGGGGGATCGGGGCCGGACTGGAGTATAGGTATGCTCTTACGGACATGAACAGGGGGTATTTACGAATCTACGGCATTTCTGATCATCTGAAAAACAAGGAGCGGGGAGATGCCTCTCTTCAGCTTCAGCATTTTTTCTCCCAACAGACTCGGGCTTCAATTGATGCTGCGGCCTTGAGTGATCGAGACTATCATCGTGATTTTCAGCAGGAAATATCGAAGCGGTATAGCAATATATTGGAATCAAAGGCCTTCCTGGAAAAGATAACCGATTTATGGAGCGGCCGGATTGTGGCCGATTATGCCGAAACCCTTGGAGAGGAGCAGGAGGCATATTATCTGAAGGCTCCTGAAATCGGTTTCAATACCAGACTTCGCAGTTATACTCGTTTTCCCCTTTTTCTTCAATGGAATTCATCCTGGACGCAGTTCCATATTCATGATCCCAATAATTCCCTTCCGGGACAAGACAGGGGTCAGAGGATTGATTTGTCCCCAAAACTTTATTATTCCTTCAATCGACATGTCCTTACCCTGAGTCCCTCATTCTTCTATCGGAAAACCTTTTATCGCTATGAAGAACAGAATGAGACCGTGGACATGAGCCTGTATGGGGGAGGAATGGATGTTACCGGACCCAGATTC
Source organism: bacterium (assembly GCA_049472445.1). Lineage (GTDB taxonomy): Bacteria > SZUA-182 > SZUA-182 > DTGQ01 > DTGQ01 > JBLIRT01. The sequence continues at coordinate 7,368 of JBLIRT010000029.1, read as the reverse complement.
CACAGCACCTTTAAAGAACAGTGGCAGCATGTTTGGTATCCTCAGGTATCATTGCTTTATGAGACACTTGATCAGCAGGGGAAGCAGATTGGTGGTATAGACCATCTGGACCAGTGGAGCGAAAGCCGGAAGGTGACATTTTCCATGATAAACAGGCTCTGGCGGAGGAAGGCCCTTGGAGAGGATGTTCAGAACAGGGGACTGCTTGATGTAGTCATTCGCCAGGTATACAGGTTTCAGAATGATTCCTGCCCATATGGAGAAACACCGGAATCTGATGGATTCACTGATCTTGAAATTGAAGCTTCATCCAGACCTTCAGAAAAGAACCGGTATGAACTGGTCTATGTTTACGATTTTGATTATGACCGAACGAAATTGGCGGATTTTCAATATTCCGCCAGCTATTTTTCACACCTTATCCTGGAATTGGGCTGGAGGTATAGTCGGATACGTGGAAACGGGGAGAGAGCGGCGGAAGATGCCGACCAGAGATTCCATTCCATACGCGGCTCCCTGAGCTTTCCATTCTGGAATCGATGGATCAGTGAAGTAGATATGTACCATGATATAGAAAATAACGTAGCTCTCGAACATCGATACCGCCTGACTTACCGGGGCAGTTGCTGGTCCGGACAGTTTGGTTATATTCATCGTTTCGATGACCGGCAGTGGAATGTGCTGATTAGTTTGGACTCCCTCGGTGATTTGAATTTTTAGGTCCTTTAGGATAATATTGACTATCAGCTACTGGTTATCCTGTTTTAAGAATGAGAGGGAAATGGGGACATGACGAGAGAGGTAAACCGGGAATGGGTTGGCATTCACACGACCACAAACGAGTATGAAGCTAATATTATCAAGGGGCTGTTAGAGACAGAAGGAATATTCTGCCTTTTGAAATCTTCTCGAGTAGCCCAATTCCCCTTGGCTGTTGGCCGTTTAGGGGAAATTAAGATCATGGTAGCGCCGAGCGAGGCAGAACAGGGAAAGCAGATCCTCCGCCACTATCTTGTATCTTTGAAGAATTCTCAAGAGGCGAAGTAGCGGCTGTACCTGTACATGAGATATAGAGAGATGATTCCTGAAATATCAAGAGGATAGAAAGCACGAAAATATTATTGACATATATAGAAAGTTTTTATACAATGAATAACCTAAAGGTCGAAGATAGGCACGTAGCTCAGGGGGAGAGCGCTACCTTGACGCGGTAGAAGTCGGCGGTTCGAAACCGCCCGTGCCTACTTGATTATTATATATTCCTTCCCGAAGGCAGGGAAACTGACATGGCGAGGAAAGAGACATCATGGAGCTATCATGATGTTTTTTCTTTATTACATTGCGATTAAGGATGGGAACTATCAATATTTCTTTCAATAATCATCAGCTTACGGAATATGAGCAAGGGATATCCATAAAAGAAATTTTGGAATCCGCCGATAACCACCTGAAGAAGAAAGCTATTGCTGCCAAAATTGATGGACAGGCGGTAGATCTTGATTACGCCGTAAATTCTGATTGCAGCCTGGAAATCATCACCAGCGACTCTCTTGAAGGCAGAGAGATCCTTCGTCACAGTGCATCCCATATCATGGCCCAAGCCGTTCAGGAGTTATTCCCTGAGGCCAAATTGGCTATTGGCCCCGCCATAGAAGATGGATTCTATTATGATTTTGACCTTGATACTCCCCTGAACCAGAATGACTTTGAAAAAATTGAAAAGATAATGAAGGATATTGTCAGGCGAAATCTCAAATTTCAGCGGGAAGTGGTAGACAGGCAAGAGGCTGTTGAAATTTTTAAACAAAGAGGTGAGACTTACAAGGTTGAATTGATTGAAGGGATTTCTGAGCCAAAGGTTGGCTTATACCGTCAGGGCGATTTTCTTGATTTGTGCCGTGGACCCCATATTCCTGCAACCGGCCGACTGAAATCTTTTAAATTATTAAGTGTGGCAGGTGCTTACTGGCGGGGTGATGAGAAGAATAAAATGCTTCAGCGAATTTATGGAACGGCTTTTGACAGCCCGAAGGAGCTCGAAGCTTATTTGAGTCTCTTGGAAGAAGCCAGGAAGAGGGATCATCGCAAGCTGGGGAAAGATTTAGATCTTTTCAGCATTCACGATGAGGTCGGAGCGGGGTTGGTCATTTATCATCCCAAGGGAGGAATGCTCCGGAGTATACTGGAAGATTTTGAAAAAAAGGAACATATAAAGAGAGGCTATAACATTGTTTATGGTCCTCACCTGTTAAAATTGGATCTATGGCAAAAGTCCGGGCATTATGAAAACTACCGGGAGCATATGTACTTTACAGAGATTGATGGTCAGAAGTATGGGATAAAGCCTATGAACTGCTTGGCCCATATGTTGATCTATCGTTCAGAAGTCCGCAGTTACCGGGATCTCCCCCTTCGATACTTTGAATTGGGCACTGTTCACCGCCACGAAAAATCCGGGGTATTGCACGGTCTCCTGCGGGTTCGTGGCTTTACGCAGGATGATGCCCATATCCTCTGTCTGCCTGAGCAACTGCATAGTGAAATCAGTGATATTTTGGACTTTGTTATGGACGTCATGGCTATCTTCGGGTTTGAATATGAGATGGAAATCAGCACCCGACCCGAAAAATCCATCGGTTCTGATGAGGATTGGGAGAGAGCTACGAACGCCTTGGAATCGGTTCTGAAGAGTAAGGGCCTGGCATATCAGATTAATGAGGGTGATGGAGCTTTTTATGGGCCTAAAATTGATGTCAAGCTGAGGGATGCTTTAGGCAGGATGTGGCAGTGTGCGACGATTCAATGTGATTTTACTCTGCCGGAACGGTTCGATCTGACCTACATCGATTCTCATGGGAAAAAGCAGAGGCCGGTTATGCTTCACCGGGTGGTGTTGGGCGCTATAGAAAGGTTTATCGGTATTCTGATTGAACACTTTGCAGGTGCCTTTCCCGTATGGCTTTCGCCGGTTCAGGTAAAGATTATGACCATTACCGAGAAGCAGAACGAATATGCCGAAACGATAAAAAGGGAACTGCAGGAGGAGAATATTCGCCTTGAAGTTGATCTGAGAAATGAGAAAGTAGGGCTGAAAATTCGGGAAGCCCAACTGCAGAAAGTACCCTATATGATAGTTCTTGGAGACAAAGAAGTAACCGATAAAAAAGTCAATATTCGACGAAGAGACGGCCATCAATTAGGAGCTCTTGATTTACAGGATTTCATTCAGCAATTAAAAAGAGAAATTCATAACAAATGGATTATCTGTGGAGGTGATAGAATATAGAAAAAGATACTCGAATATTGGTCAATGAGCGAATCAAGGCTAAAGAAGTGCGGTTGATTGATGAGGATGGAAAGCAGGTAGGGATTTTGCCTCTATCGAAATCTCTTGATTTAGCCGTAGAGCGGGGTTTGGATTTAGTGGAAGTAGCGCCCATGGCTAACCCGCCGGTGTGCCGGATCATGGATTACGGCAAGTATAAATATCAACAGCATAAACGAGCCCAGGATTCCAAGAAGCATCAGAAGGTTATTCACGTTAAAGAGATCAAGTTACGGCCAAAAACCGAAGAACACGATTTTCAATTTAAAAAAGATCACGTCAAAAAGTTCCTGAAGGGGGGTAACAAGGTAAAGGTTACGGTTATCTTTCGTGGACGAGAGATGACCCATTTTGAAATTGGAGAGCAATTACTCCTTCGTATGGCCAAAGAGGTTGAAGGGGATGGTGCTGTTGAGCAGACGCCGAAAAGAGAAGGGCGGAATATGACGTTGCTGCTAGGACCGAAGAGCCATAGCGGGAAAAAGGAGAAACCCCAAAACATGGAAGGTTCGGAAAATGCCCAAGATCAAAACCAATAGAGGAGCAGCGAAAAGATTTTCCTTTACGGCTACAGGCAAGGTAAAGGCTAAGAAGGCCTATAGAGGCCATATATTGACTTCAAAAACAAGGAAAAGAAAACGAAAGCTGAGAGAGGCCACGTACCTGTCATCATCTGATGTAAAGCATGTGAGAAGGCTTATCCCTTATTGCTGATCATAGTGAATTCATGGTATGATAGGAAGCAGGGATAAAAGTATACAGGGGATGAGGAAAAGTGAGAGAATGAAGGAATCCTTCATGGAAATGAGGAGAATGTAAGCATGTCAAGAGTGAAAAGAGGTCTAGTCGTCAATCGACGGCACAAAAAGGTTCTCAAACTAGCCAAGGGGTACCGGGGAGCCAAAAGTAAATTATTCCGGACGGCTAATGAGGCCGTAAACCGTGCCATGGCTTATTCTTATCGAGATCGAAAGATCCGTAAAAGGGAATTTCGGAAATTGTGGATAGTGAGAATCAATGCCGCCAGCCGGATGTATGGCCTTTCTTATAGCCGGATGATGAACGGATTGAAAAAGGCTGGTGTAAACTTGGATCGAAAAATTTTGGCAGACCTGGCAGTCAATGATCTCCCCACCTTCGAAGAACTGGCCAAGGTTGCGCAGCAGGCTGCCTAAGGCAGTAAACGCTATGCTTAATCAGATAATAGATTTACAGACAGAAGCAAGGGATGAGATTTTAAAGATGAGAGATCTCACGTCCCTTGAGCAAACGCGGGTAAAATACCTGGGCCGTAAGGGTCTTCTGCCTCAACTTTTAAAAAAGATCGGTTCATTGCCAGCCGATCAGAAGCCTCAAGTCGGTAAAGTGGCCAATGAATGTAAAGAGAGGATTGAGCAGTTCTGGGAAGAGCGATTTGTTCAATTAAAACAAAGTATGGAAGAACTGAAAGAAGAAAAGATAGATTTGACTCTTCCAGGTCTCCCCTCTTTTATTGGGCATAAACACCCCGTTAGTCAGATTCTTGAGGAATCTTACCAGATTTTTGCCGGATTAGGATTTGAAATTGTTGATGGCCCTGAAATCGAAGAAGATTACTACAACTTTGAGGCTTTGAATATTCCTAAAGACCATCCGGCCCGAGATATGCACGATACTTTTTATATTTCTGAGGAAGTGCTCCTGAGGACACACACATCCCCTGTTCAAATTCGCACGATGAAAGAAAGAAAGCCTCCTATCCGTATAATCGCCCCCGGAAAGGTTTACCGCAGAGATGCGGATGTGTCGCATACACCCATGTTTCACCAGATGGAAGGATTGTTAGTTGATACATCGTCTTCCTTTAGTGAACTGAAAGGGATTTTAACCGCCTTTGTGCACCAGATGTTTGATCCCCAGACAAGGTTGCGATTCAGGCCAAGCTTTTTCCCTTTTACTGAACCGAGTGCCGAGGTTGATATAAGCTGTGTCATGTGTCGAGGGAGTGGATGCCGGTTATGCTCCAATACCGGCTGGCTGGAGATTCTTGGTGCCGGTATGGTACATCCGGAGGTTTTCCGGTCAGTAGGCTATGATCCGGAGAGATTTGTTGGATTTGCCTTTGGAATGGGTATGGAGAGGATCGCCCTGCTGAAGTATGGAATTGATGACATCCGTTTATTTTATGAGAATGACTTGCGTTTCTTAGCTCAATTTTGATACCGTTGATCAGTATCTTAAGTGGACACCATGTCCCGAACCAACATCGGCTCATCCATGGCCCTGATTTTTAAGGAAAATGAAGGTAAGTTACAAGCTGATTAAAAAATATATTGATTGTCCTCTACCCCCTGAGGCTTTGGCCCAAAAACTGACCATGGCCGGGTTGGAGGTAGGGGCTGTTGAAAAGGCCGGGCTGGATCTGAACCGGTGTGTGGTGGGTCAAATCCTTGAAATCAATCCTCACCCGGAAGCTGATCTCCTGACCGTTTGTCAGGTCGATATTGGAACCGGAATGTTAACCATCGTCTGTGGTGCTCGGAACATGAAGGCCAAAGACAAGGTTCCGGTAGCCCTGGTCGGCTGCCGTTTACCCGGAGGCCCGGTTATCAGGAAATCCAAAATCCGTGGAGTGGTGTCAGAAGGTATGATGTGCTCAGAGAGAGAGTTAGGCCTGAGCGAAGAGTCTTCCGGCCTGTTGATCCTGCCTCCTGATGCTCCGATTGGCATGGAGGTGGCTCAGTACCTGGGGTTGGATGATGAAGTCCTGGATTTGGACCTGACCCCGAATAGGGGGGATTGTCTTTCCATCCGTGGTATTACCTATGAAATTTCAGCTATAACCGGCGGAAGAATGAAAGAGACGACCATTGCCTTTCCCGAGACCGGGGCATCCATGAAGGACATGGTATCAATTCAGGTGGAAGCGCCGGATTTGTGCCCGCGGTATGCAGCCAGACTCATTACCGGGGTAACTATTGGCCCTTCGCCGATGTGGTTAGTCCAATATTTGACATCTATGGGCTTCCGTTCCATTAACAATGTGGTGGATGTAACCAATTTTGTCATGCTGGAATGGGGTCAGCCGCTCCATGCTTTTGATTATGATTTGATTCAATGCCGGAAGATAGTTGTTCGCCGGGCCAGGGAGGGGGAGAAACTGATAACCCTCGATGGAGTTGAGCGGCTGCTTGGTGGCGATAATCTGGTGATCGCTGATGCAAACCGGGCCATTGCCCTGGCTGGAGTAATGGGAGGAGCCAATACTGAAGTTTCAAGCCAAACGCACAATATTCTCCTGGAAAGTGCCTTTTTCAATCAGATCTCTATTCGAAAGACAGCCAAACTTTTTGGACTGGACAGTGAAGCTTCGCATCGATTCGAGCGGGGAATTGACCCGGAAGGCTTGATCATGGCTGTGAACCGGGCTGCCCAACTCATTCTTGAGGTAGCCGGGGGAAATGTGGCTCACGGTGTTATAGATGTCTATCCGGTTCCTTTTCAACCCGGGGTGGTTTTCCTGCATCTGCCTTTGGTCAGGAAGTATCTCGGCCTTGAAATTCCGAAGGAACGCGTCAGTCAGATCCTTCACGATTTAGGATTTTCAGTAGACAGGATTGATGAGCAGAAGGTGAAAGTCCAGGTACCGCTTCGGCGTTGGGATATAGAGCGGGAAGTCGATCTTATTGAGGAGATAGCGAGAATTTTTGGTTATGGGAATATTCCTGTACACTTACCTACCGGTGTTATTTCGGCTGAAAAGAAGACCAGACTCCGGGATATTGACCTGAGGCTGAGGAATATTCTGGTCGGGTTGGGATTTTCCGAGGCCATCAATTACAGTTTCATATCGGGAAGGGTTCTGGATGCACTTTCCGAGGATACCTCTTCACCTATGGAGAAGATATATGTAAAGAATCCATTGGCTGAAGATCAAAATGTCATGAGAGACTCCTTGATGGTTGGTCTATGTCAGAATCTGGCCTATAATCAGAATCGAAAGGCGGAAGATATTCGGCTTTTTGAGCTGGGAAGGTGTTTTACTCCCTCCTCTTACGGCCTTT
>JBLIRT010000028.1:0-23147 GCA_049472445.1 bacterium | reverse complement strand
GATACGGCTTTATGGCAGAGCCAGCTTTGGAGGGAACTGGTTCACACCATTCCCACTGATAGTCTTCATACCGGCAACTCCCTTCACAAGGCAGCCATCCGTAATATGTTTTTGGAGAACGTCAAGAATAAGGCCATTGATCCGGAAAAACTCCCTTACCGCCTGTCGATCTTCGGCCTCCCGGCACTTCCGCCCCTGCACCTTGAGGTGCTGGTCGCCCTTTCCCGGTATCTTGAGGTGAATCTCTTTCTCCTCAACCCCTGTCATAAGTTCTGGTTCGACCTGGCTTCAGAAAAGGATGTGGCCAGGAGACAGAGGAAGCATATGTTCAGGATCATTCCTGCCCAGGAACTGCACTATGAGACCGGGCATCCGCTTCTGGCCTCCTTCGGCAAGCATGGAGCCCACTTTTTCAGTACACTTCTTAACATCTCCGGAGGGGAAGATTATCCCCCTCTTGAGGAGGTGGACTTGACCCGGGAAGATCAGGGCGAAATCCGGTGCGGAGAAGATTATCCCTCTCTTGAGGAGGTAGAGCAGTTTGAAGACCCTGGTGAAGACACCCTTCTAACCTGCCTTCAGTCGGACATTCTCCATCTGAGGGACCGCGGTCAGGACGGCATCGGAAAGAAAATGGTAGCCGCGGAGGACACCTCCATCCAGGTGCATGTCTGCCACAGCCGAATGCGTGAGATTGAGGTACTGTACGATGTCCTTCTTGATCTTTTCGAAAGGCATCCTGACCTTGAGCCGGGAGACATTCTGGTTATGACGCCGGATATTGAAAGCTACGCACCTTACATCAGTGCGGCCTTTGGAGCGTGTCAGGAGCCTGAACAAAAGATTCCCTTCAGTCTCGCCGACCGCAGCCTGCGGGGAGAGGGACAGCTCATGGAGATCTTTTTACGGATCCTTGGCCTGTGCAAAAGCCGGTTCGGCTATACTCAGGTACTCGATATTCTGGATTTTGTACCGGTTCAACGTCGTTTTGACCTGGCAGAGCATGACCTTGAAAGCATCCGGCGGTGGGTGGATGAAACCCGCATCCGCTGGGGAATTGACGGACTGGACCGACAGCGCCGGGGGATCCCTGAATTTGAAGAAAACTCCTGGATGATGGGCCTCGATCGCCTCCTCCTCGGTTATGCCTTGCCTGGAAAGGGCGAGCGTATGTTTTCCAAAATCCTCCCCTATGATGAAATCGAGGGAATGGAGGGTAAGGTACTCGGTCGGTTCCTCTCCTTTATCCATAGTCTTTTTGACCAGGCGGCCAGGCTTGAAGTACCACGCACCCTTTCTCAATGGGCGGATGAACTGGGTAATCTCCTTGAGCGGTTTTTTCAGCCGGACGAATCCATGGCCAGGCAGTTCGAAAAGGTGCTGGATGTTTTGAGGCAGCTTGCGGTGATCCAGGATAAGTCCGGTTTCGATAGAGAGATTGAGATTGAGACTATCCGCATCTTTCTGGCTGATAAGCTCAACAGCCCGGAGCGTGGAATGGGTTTTCTGGCCGGGGGCGTGACCTTTTGTACCATGCTCCCGATGCGCAGTATTCCCTTTCGGGTGGTGGCCCTGATCGGGATGAATGACGGCACGTTTCCGGGAATAACCCGTCCGGCCGGATTTGACCTCATGGCCAGAGATCCCCGGCGGGGTGACCCGTCAAAGAGGGATGAGGACCGCTACCTTTTCCTTGAGACGCTGCTCTCGGCCAGGGAATATCTCATCATCACCTATGTCGGGCAAAGTATGAGAGACAATAGCCATGTGCCGCCCTCAGTGGTGGTGGATGAATTACTTGAGGCCATCTCCCGGGGCTTTGATCATCCGAAGGGAAGGATCATAGAGCAGATAGTCATCTGGCATCGCCTTCAGGCTTTCAGCCCCTTCTATTTTTATCCCGGCGGGCGGTTATTCAGCTATTCCGGGGAAAATTACCAGGCCGTGACGGCCCGACTTGGAGGGCCTGTGCCCCTGGAGAAGCCCTTCATCGTCGAGCTCCTGCCTGAGCTTCCCGAAGAAAGAAAGGTCATCAGCCTGGATCATCTGAAGAGGTTTCTGGCTCACCCGGCCAGGACCTTCCTCAATGAGCGGCTGGGCATCAGACTTGAAATTCTTTCTGAATCTTGCGATGAGCGGGAGCCTTTTTCGGTCAAGGGACTTGAAAAGTATCGGATCGAGCAGGAACTGGTGAGAAGGAGTCTTCTGGGAGAACATCTGGAAGGCTGCTATTCCCTGATCCGGGCTCAGGGCCTTCTCCCCCCGGGAACCACAGGTCACCTTTCCTACAGGGAGCTTTGCTGCGGGGTAAGGGAGTTCATTGACCTGGTCCGGAACCACATCACCGGGGAAGAGCTCTCCCCCCTGGCCGTTGACCTCGAGATTTCAGGATACCGGATCATCGGACGGATCGGGAGCATCTGGCCGGCCGGGCTTCTTCACTTTCGCTGCACTAAGGCCAGGGCCGGGGATTTTCTGAACCTGTGGATCGATCATCTCATCATCAATGCTCTTGGAGGAAACGACTACCCCGGGACGAGCCTCCTTATCAGCAGCGATGGTCAATGGTACTTGCCTCCGGTGACCGACAGCCGTCAGATTCTGAAGGGGCTTTTAAGTCAATACTGGCAGGGAATGAGGTTTCCCATTCCCTTCTTTCCCAGGACGTCTCTGGAATTCGCTGAAAAATTCATCTCCACGGATGGTGATGAGCAAAAGGCCCTTGATGCAGCCAGGAAAATCTGGCTGGGGGATGGCTTTTCTTCGCGTCGGAGTGATGGGGAAGACCCGTATTTCCATCTTTGTTTCGGCAAGGTCAATGATCCCCTGGGTGAGGACTTTCAGACCCTGGCCCTTTCAGTCTTTTCACCCCTTCTGAGTCACCGGTCAACGAAACCTCCCCTTTCAAAAGGGGAGAGAGGGAGACAGTGATCCCATGCAGCCCTTTGATCTCCTCGGGAGCCCCTTAGAGGGTCGAAATCTGATCGAGGCCAGTGCAGGCACCGGCAAGACCTACACCATAGCCGGGTTATACCTGAGGCTGCTTCTTGAAAAGCGGCTGTCCGTAGAGCAGATCCTGGTGGTCACGTTTACCCTGGCGGCCACGGAGGAACTCCGAAGCAGGATACGCAGGAGGATCAGGGAGGCGCACGAGGCTTTTTCCTCAGAGCAAAGCCAGGATCCCTTCCTGGCCGGTCTGGTCGGAAAAGTAAAGAACGCTGCGGAGGCACGCATCCTCCTGACCAACGCCCTTCGCTGCTTTGATGAAGCGGCCATTTTCACCATTCACGGATTTTGCCAGAGGACGCTTCTTGATAAGGCCTTCGAGTGCCATTCACTGTTCTCAACAAATTTTATTTCCGACCAAAGTACGTTCTTGCAGGAGGCGGTTGATGATTTCTGGCGGATTCATGTCTATACCGCTTCCCCTGAATTTATCGGATTCCTGAGGCAGAAAAAGACAAGCCCTGAATCCCTGGCCTCCCTGGCCGGCCGGTATGCAGGCAGGCCTTTCCTGCGGATCATTCCCGAGCATGAATGCATCGAAACGGATGGCCTTGAAAAAAAATGCCGGGAAGCTTTTGATGAGCTTGGCCGGATCTGGTTTGAATCACAAGAGGATGTGGAAGACCTTCTCCTTCACCATAAGGGATTGAACCGGCACAGTTACCGGGAGGCGAGCCTTGAGAAATGGTCGAAGGAGGTGAGCCGTTATCTGTCTTCAGGGAGCCTTTTCCCCTGTTGTGAAAAGCTGGCCAAATTCGGGGCCGGTTCCCTGGCCGGGGCTGTCAAGAAGGGGTGTGAAGCACCGGACCACCCCTTGTTTTCCAAGTGCGACGAGTTCCTCAGGCTCCTCAGGGAACTTGAAGAAGCCTTTGGCCGTAAACTCCAGGCCTTTAAGAGGAAGCTCCTGGCCTTTGTTCAGGAGGAGCTTCCCAGGAGGAAGCGGAAAGAGAACCTCCAATCCTTCGATGACCTTCTCCTGACCGTTCAGTCGGCCCTTCAGAAAGACGGGGGGGAAGCCCTGGCCGGAGAGCTTCGCCGTAAATATCAGGCTGCGCTCATTGACGAATTTCAGGATACCGATCCGGTGCAGTTTGCCATTTTTACGACCATCTATCCCGACCGGAAGAGCACCCTTTTTCTGATCGGCGATCCCAAACAGGCCATCTACAGCTTCAGGGGTGCTGATATCTTTGCTTACCTCGAGGCCAGGAAAGCGGTGGAATGGCAATATACCCTGGATACCAACTGGCGTTCCTCTCCCGAACTGGTCAGAGCGATCAATACGCTCTTTTCCAACAGAAGGAATCCCTTCGTCTATCCCGACATCCCCTTTTACCGCATCAAATCCGCCTTCGAGGCGAGTACCAATGGTCTGGCCTGGGGAGAGGGGCATGAGCAGGACAGGGCGCCTTTCCGCCTGTGGTTTATGACCAGAGGGGATTCCGGAAAACTGATTTCCAAGGGAACCGCTGAAGAGAAAGTGCCGGAGGCTGTAGCCGATGAAATCGGCCGCCTCCTCGGAGAGGGAAAGGCCGGCCGGGCCGTTCTTCACCTCGATGGCCGGCCGGTTGAAGCCAAAGACATAGCCGTATTGGTGAGAACAAACCGTCAGGCCCGGCTGGTTCAGGAAGCGCTCAGGAGCAGGGGAATTCCCAGCGTGCTTTACAGCACGGAGAGTCTTTTTTCTTCCCGCGAGGCCCGGGAACTCCTTACCGTTCTTTCGGCAGTGGCTGATTCGACTCATGAGTCCTCGGTGAGGGCGGCTTTGGCTACTGATATGATGGGGGTTTCAGGTGATGATCTGGCCGTGCTTATTGGCGATGAAACTGCCTGGACCGGGCGACTTGAGAAATTCAGCCGATTCCATGAGCTGTGGAGAGAACGGGGATGTATCACTATGTCCAGAACCCTCGTGGCTCAGGAGGGAGTAAGGAGCCGCCTTTTGGCTTATCCTGACGGTGATCGCCGTCTGACGAATCTTCTCCACTGCTTTGAGGTTCTCCATCAGGCGAGCCTCGAGCATAAGCTGGGGATGAAGGGCCTCATCAAGTGGTTTGCCCGGCAGATCGAGGAGCAGCCTGAGAAGGAGGAGTATCAGATCCGCCTGGAAACAGATGAAGAGGCAGTCAGACTCATCACCATTCACAGGAGCAAGGGGCTTGAGTATCCGATTGTTTTCTGCCCTTTTGTCTGGGGAGCGGGAGGGGGAAAAGAGAATTCCGAAGTTACGTTCTTTCATGATCCGGACCAGGGCCGGAAAGCCACGCTTGTCCTTGGATCTCCTGATGGAGCGGAATCATCCTTTCGATCCTTGATGAAAAAGGAAATCCTGGCTGAGAATCTCCGCCTGCTCTATGTGGCCTTAACCAGAGCCAGGGAGCGGGTCTATCTTGTCTGGGGCGCCTTCAGGGAGCAGGAAATCCTGGCCCCTGCCTTTCTTCTCCACCCGAATGGGGAGGAGAAGACAGATGATCCGGCTGATCCGGCTGATCCGGATAATCTCTTGGCAGAATCCGAATCCCCGCTTGCCAACCTGGAAGACCGGCAGATGCTCAATGATCTTGAGGCCTTAGTTCGAAAGGCCGAAGGGGCCATCACGGTATCTCCTTTGCCTGAGCGGACATGTGCCTCGTACCGGACCAGACAGGATGTACCCTCCCTTTTTCTGCGCCGGTTTTCCCGGGTGATTCCCTGCAGGCGATTGACGGCCAGTTTTTCCTCCCTGACCTCAGGGAAGGCTGAAGGATGGGATGAACCGGGAAGTGATGATCTATCCATGAGTGGAGAATCTGACGAACGAACTGCGGAGGAAGAGCTGGAAGCTCCGGAAAGGGAGGATTCTCTTACCATCCTCCAGTTTCCGAGGGGAGCAAAGGCAGGAACGTGCCTCCATGAAATCTTCGAGCGGCTTGACTTTGCCTCCCAGGATCATGAGGTTACCTTACCCATTGTTCAAGAACGCCTTCTTATCCATGGATTCAGTGAGGACTGGACCCCGGCAGTGTGCTCCATGGTCAGAAATGTCCTGTCCACTCCCCTGGAAGAGGGAAAACCCGATTTTACTCTTTCTACCCTTTCCCGCCATGGGAGGATAAGGAACAGGGATCAGGTGAGGGAGATGCCCTTTTATTTCCCGATCGCGTCTATCACCTCCCGGCGGCTGGGAGAAATCCTTAAGGCTTTCGGCGGGCCGAATGTTCCGGAACGTCTTGCTGATCTGGTTGGAAAGCTTGATTTCACCCAGACCGGGGGTTTTCTCAAGGGGTATATTGATCTTGTGTTTCAGCATGATGGGAGCTATTTCCTGCTCGACTGGAAATCCAATTATCTTGGCTCCAGCCTGGAACATTACCGGAAGGGAACCCTTCAGGAAACCATGGAGAGAGAGTATTATTTTCTCCAGTATCACCTCTACACGGTAGCCCTCCATAAATACCTGGCCCGGCGGATTCCCGGCTACGATGTTGAAACCCACTTTGGCGGGATTTTTTATGTCTTTCTGCGGGGTGTTGCTCCGGAAGCACCCCACTATGGAATCTTTCGGGATCGCCCATCACGGGCACTGATTGAGGCCCTCAGCCGATATTTTGAAGGATCAGCCCTTTAAGTTATTCCTCATTATCAAGCATTTCTCCCTTTATAAGCATCCCTCCCTGTAATCCGCTGCTGCTCTCGCCCACTTTTTCTCTTAAAATGAGCCCAAAATAAACCAAAATGAACCTTTTGAGGTATTCTGTCTGAAACAGGTTTTCCGCGGTGGCTTGTAAGGGCTTGGCCAGCTTGAGATTGTGGGTATCGGCTATGGAAAAATTTTACAATCAGACATATATAAAAAGGAGGAACTGTGTCAGAGAATATGATGGACAGGTACTACAATTTATTCCACCGTAATATTTGCTCCCCCGGAAAGATTGATCCAGTATCCTTTCCCCGGCTGCAATGAGTCGCCCGGCCCAATGAAGTTATACTTACTGGAAAAATTAAAGATGGCTCGTATGGTGCCCTGGTCCACCGAGGGAGCGGATGGATAACTACAGGCACCGATCATGGACCAGCCGACTTCTGTCTCAGGAATCTCGAAGTGGTATATAGGCGATCCAGTCAAGGAATAGGTCTTTTCTTCAGGTAAATGTATCCAATATCCCTTCCCTGCTTCCAGGGCTGAATTTGGATCAAGGAGCGCATATTGCGCATTTTGGCCTGAATATCCAAAAACTGCCTGGGCATCGGGAAAAAGCGCTTTCACCCTTCGGTCAATCGGCTCAACGGGCAAAGAAATCATGTTCCAATGTTTCGGAAGGTGTAATTCAAAAGTTATTACCTGGGGGTACTCATAGGCACCCATATCACTAACGGCTATACCATCCCCTTTCCCATCCAATGGTCTTGTGGCACCATCCCTGTCTTCACGAATGGTGGAGTTTGGATCACCCGCATCAATACAGGGTGAATTCGGCCGCAGATGATAATCTCCTCCATTGGCATCGACAAATAATGGATCAGCATTGATATTTCCTTCTCCTGTATATCCACCCTGAACATCAGAGTAACTGATGGAAGAAGTACCTCCGTGGATTTCATTTGGGGAGTTACTCCAGAGGATACAATTCATGACTATTGCCGAGGCATAAGCCGAGGGATACGTAGAGCAAGAAATTCCGCCGCCATACTTGGCTGAATTTCGGCTTATCGTGCAATTGGTTATCATCGGCGAGGAGTAAAAGCAATAAACTCCGCCGCCCCAGCCGGCTGAATTTTGGCTTATGATACAATTAGTTATCATCGGCGAGGAGGAGATCCAGCAGCAAATTCCGCCGCCGTAGCCTTCGCCGTTTTCAAAGGTTGAGTTTTGGCTTATGGTGCAATTGCTTATCGTTGGCGAGGACTCATCGCAAGAAATTCCACTGCCAAAGTAAGCTGAGTTCCGGCTTATCGTGCAATCGGTTATCATCGGCGAGGAGGAATTCTGGCACCAGATTCCGCCGCCATACTTGGCTGAATTTCGGCTTATGGTGCAATTGCTTATCGTCGGCGAGGACTCATGGCAAGAAATTCCGCCGCCTTCGTGGGCTGAATTGTGTCTTATCATGCAATTGGTTATTGTCGGCGAGGACTTGTAGCAAGAAATTCCGCCGCCAACGTCAAAGCAAGCACCAACTCCAAAGCAAGGGGAATTCCCATGTTGTATGGTAAATCCACCTAATATTGAGCTGGAATCCTCTCTCCTGGAAAATGTAACCGCAGCATCATTTCCACCTCCGTCAATAATGGTGGCGGCCACAATATTCGGATCATGAGGATCCAGGCTGGTCACGGTAACAGCCTTGCCCCAGAAATTAATATGTTCCGTATATGTCCCTGTATGTACTATAATGGTATCTCCATCAAGTGCATAGTCGATAGCCTCCTGGATAAGGGTAAAATCATTACTTCCATCTGCACTAACCGTTATGGTAATGGGATCGTTACCTGATTCTCCACTTCCACCATAGGCTCCCATATCAGATCTGGAGCCATCGCTATCGTATATTCTGGGATGGCCGGCATCTATACACGGAGAGACCGGTGATACATGGTAATTACCACCGGTAAGGTCAACGAAGAGCGGGCCAGTATTCATATTGCCCGGACCGGGATATCCACCTTGAATATCAGAGTAGGTAACGATAAGCTCCGTATTGTTACCCTCTGCGGTAATTTCATTAATTTCATCAGGTAAATCGCCCCAAAGGATACAGTTCATGATCGTTGGCCAGGATCTATAATAGCAATAAATTCCGCCACCTTCCCAGACGGCTGAGTTCTGGCTTATAGTGCAATTGGTTATCGTTGGTGAGGAGTCAAGGCAGTAAATTCCACCACCGCGCCGGTTGGCTGAATTCTCAATTATGGTGCAGTTGCTTATCGCCGGCGAGGACTCATGGCAAGAAATTCCACTGCCCCAGTTGGCCGAATTCCGGCTTATGGTGCAATTGGTTATCGTTGGCGAGGAGTTCAAGCAATAAATTCCGCCACCTTTCCACTTGGCTGAATTATTGCTTATGGTGCAGTTGCTTATCGTTGGCGAGGACCCATCGCAATGGATTCCACCACCGTCATAGCCGGAGGCTGAATTCTGGCTTATGATGCACTTACTGATTGTTGGCGAGGAGTCATGGCAAGAGATTCCGCCGCCGCCACGGGCATCGTTGGAAACAGAACACCCATTTTGTATGGTAACTCCTTTTAGAACAGACTGAAAATCCTCCTGAGAGTTAAAAGTGACCACACTGCCCGTCTGATTCCCATCAATGATGGTGGAAGCTACCACATCAAGATTATCAGGGTCGGTGCTCCTTACCGTAACGTCTTTTCCCTTGAAGGTAATACTTTCGTAATAGGTTCCTGTTGCCACAATGACGACATCTCCATCAACAGCACTATCAATCGCTGATTGAATGGTGGATCGATCAGCCGGTACACGGATCTCCGCCGCTCTTGGGTTTGGGATGAAGGCTATTGATACTATGACCAGGGTTGCCAGCCCCATAAGGATCAATTTAAAAGAAATTTTGTTCACAGGTGGTACTTCTGTTAGCACGATTATTTACTCCGGTTAATGAATTTCATTGCTCTTTAAGAGCCTGAATACACAAACCTGTGGTAAAGATTTTTGGAACATGGAAAATATATGTTATAGATAAAATATACTAAGTTTCAAACTATCCCGTCAAATATAAAACAGGCAGTAGCGAGGGTTATATTCATATCTTCCACTGGCTGAAACACCTCGCATTCTGTGGGCCGGCGAAAACCATAAAGGTTCTGTTGCCTAAGGACCACTGAGCAGCCGGTATGTCCGGAATGGGAAACATTGTTAACGTACTGTTTTTAAAAATTGGCTATAGAGAAATGAGGTTAGAATGTACGGAAGGTTAGGAAAGTGTTTCCTTATCTTTTTCATTTCCTTGCCTTCGATAAAATCCTTATCTCCGGTAACAAAAAAATTAACTCCTACCTGGATAGCATATGAAATAATAGGCATATCGTTTTGAATGGAAAGGAGAACCAGGCCATCTGAAAGGCGGTCATGGTGTTCCGGGTAAGGTACTTTCCCCTTGACCGGGTACTTGACCTGGGTATATAGTTATATTCTCAGCTTGGCGGTCACAGCCATGATAAGGGAAAAGAGTAATGCGGTTATGAACATGGGAATAAGCACAGAGAGAATATTTGCCATTGGTGATATTCACGGTTGTTTTGATAAGCTTTGTTCGCTGATGGACCGGATCGCTCCTGATCGATTGAAAGATATTCTTATCTTCCTGGGCGATTATATAGATAGAGGCCCTCAAAGCATGGAGGTTGTCGATTATCTTCTCCATCTTTCGGAAATTGGATTCAAGGCTATCTTTCTCAAGGGAAACCATGAAGCAATGCTTCTGGATTATTTAGATAATCCTGATGATTATCACAGAATGATGTATATGTTCAATGGCGGTTATGCAACCGTCGAAAGCTATACCCTGAGGATGAAATCAGGTGGGGGGTTCCTTGTACCTCCCGCTCATATGATTTTTTTTCAATCACTTCGCCTCTTTTATGAGACGGATTCCCACATATTCGTGCATGCAGGATTGCTCCCCGGCCTACCTCTGAACGAGCAGAAAGAGAAAGACCTGCTTTGGATACGGGATGAGTTTATTCATTCATCGTATGATTTCGGCAAAATCGTTGTCTTCGGGCACACTCCTTTTCAAGAACCGCTGATCCTTGAGAAGAAGATCGGCATCGATACGGGCGCTGTGTACGGCAATAAGTTATCCTGCCTGGAGTTACCTGCCGGAAGGTTCCACAGCGTTTAGAAGCTCTACTCTTCAATGATGACCGGTTAAACCGGATAATCTCACCCGTATTTTTCTCATAGTGAGTAAAGTATAAAAAAAGCAACGGGGAGGCATCAAAGCCTCCCCGCAGGATTCCGGGAAAAGAAGCGCGAACAGGAATTCGCGCTGGATGGGTTTACACTCAACAGAGTAAAGTTAAGACAAACCGTCCCTTATGAAAAAAGGGATATGTTAAAATCGGTTGATTTGGTCAATCATAGCTAGAGCCAAAGGATAAAGATACTCATCATCGGCTCAACCTAAGGGGTCTGAAGCACAGCCAGATAAGCATTAACCAGACCGTAACCAAAATATTGATCCCATCCGGCTGTTCCAAGGTCAGTGGCGCTGCCTGTCAGAATATTGGTCACATCGAGGGCGGTTAAGGGAACCGTGCTTTTACTTACGATTAAAGCAGCCACACCCGAGACCAGAGCACAGGCAGGGGATGTACCTTCCATAAAGTAATAGTAGAAGGTAGTAAAGTTGGTACCGTTATGTGTCTGCTGCAGAATACCGTCGCCGAAGCCATCGGCGTTCTGATCAACCGAAAGGTCACCCCCCGGAGCACAGACATCAACGTATAGTCCATAGTTGGAATAAGCGGGCAGGGTATAATCATAGCGGATGGCGCTTACCGAGATGCACTCCGGATAAGAGGCAGGGTATTCGGGAACGCTTGAGCCGGCATTGCCTGCCGAGCAGATAACGCTGACACCACTGTTGTAGGCAGCGGTTACCGCAGCCTGCTCGGTTGCATCAGTTCCTGCTCCGCCAAGGCTCATATTGATGATGTTAACTCCATTGTTCACGGCATAATAGATTCCCTCCACCTCAGAGCTGATCGGAGTGCTGCCCGTATTATCCATCACCTTGACGGCCATAATGGTAGCGTTGAAACCCACACCGGCTACTCCCACGAAATTATTGGTGGTCTGGGCGATGCAGCCGGCCATATGAGTTCCGTGTCCGTAATCGTCATCCGGGAAGGCATCATCATTGATGAAATCGTAGCCGGGAACGATGAGTGTGCCGGCTAAATCAGGGGCGAGGGCGTAGACACCCGCGGTCTGATACGATACTCCCGAATCCAGGAGCCCCACCACAGCACCCGCTCCGGTGCTGTAGTCCCAGGCATAGCTGCAGTTTAACCTCGGCAGATGCCACTGATAGCGGTAGTACGGATCATTGGGAATCAGGTGAGCGTGACGGTAGTAATTCGGTCCGGCATAGAGAACCGATGGTTCCGCGGAAAACCTCCTCGCGGCATCCATGACCGTCAGATGAGACGGCAGGCCCACAACCTTAAATCCGGCCATGAGGCTTGTGTAAAGCTCGCGGCACTGGTGAAGGGCATAAACCCGGTTCATCTCCATGGGCGGGGTACCGGGCCGGAAGGTAACCAGGATCTGACCGCCCACGTAGCTGGGTAGGCCCGGAACATACGTGACTCCCAGGGATTGCCCGGCCGGTGGCTTATACTGGAACTGGGGCACATCTATACCCGCGGGACCGGCCGGAGGAAGAGGAGGAAGCGTAGCCGCAGCAGTGCGGGCCGCAAGGGGAACCGGATAAAGAGAAGGCACCCCCGGTGGGGGGAAAAATATATCTGAGGGACCAGGACCGGATGGCAGGAAAGGAATTCCCTGCCCGGAGCCTGGGAAAAATCCGTCAACGGCTGCTGAAGACCGGAGGGGGGCCGCGTAGGGGAGAGGAGCACCGCTCCATCCATACCATGACCCGCCCGGGAGTCCAGCGGTAAAAAACTGGTTCACCGGCGGCATACCCCAGGGGAGAGATTGGAATGACCGATTTACGGGGAATGAGGTTTGTCCGAAGGGCATATAGGGAAAAAAGGGCTCGGGCAAGAGCCAGGGGGAGTTTCCTGCAGGTGGATAAAAGGGAAAGGGTGCAGCCGGCCAGACCGGAGGTGGAACCTGGTAAGGAACTCTTTGAAAATATGGCCAGGCAGGAATCAATGAGGCGGCCGCTTTGGGCAGGAGGTGCATTGAAATGAGTAAGATTCCGGCGGTCATGGTTAGTAAAAATAAGATTGGAAGAAAAGGTCTCTTTTCACCTTGATCTTTTTGCATAATGTCATTCCCCTTCATGATTTACAGAGATTTCATCTAAGTGATCGTTATCAAAGATGAAAGATTGTATTTCCTCGGTGGTATGTGATACCTCTGATGAATATGTACATGGTTACGACAAACGGTTATTAATTAATGATATCACTTTAGGGTAAAAAATATCAAATTTTTTACTATATGAGGGCACGGGTCAAGGCCTCCCGTTTGAAAAATTTTCTGGTGGAGGGATTGAAGCGAGAAAAAATACCACAAAACTCACAGAATATGATATTAAACGGTACACTATGATGTACGCTGTAATTCATTTACCCATAAATTTGAATTGGCTGGATTTTATTGATATTTTCCTGATAACCTTTGTGGTTTATCAATTGTATAGCTTATTTTCCAATACCAGAGGCTTTCGGATATTGATAGGTCTCCTGGGTTTGGGTATTACCTATGCTTTGGTGAAATCATGGGGTTTATTCTTATCAACCTGGGTGTTCCAGATTTTTTGGCAGGTATTAATTATCTTTATTATCATCGTCTTCCAGCCGGAAATCCGGGAAGTATTGGAGAAGGTGAATCTGTTCAATCTGATTCACGGGAAAAAGCGCCTGCCACCAGGTTCCTCGATGATCGACACGGTCAGCCGCTCTGCCTTTCGCATGGCAGACGAGGGGATTGGCGCCATCATAGTTTTCAAGCAAAGGGATTACCTGAGGAGCCTTATTCACGATGGTATCCCTCTCGACGGGCAGATTACCGAACCTATTCTGCTCAGTATTTTTCAAAAGTCTTCCCCCATTCATGACGGCGCTATCCTCATTGACGGGGATAGAATCAAGCTGGTGGGCGGATACCTGCCGCTGACTGAAAGAGACAATCTGCCAAGCCGCTATGGTTCAAGGCATCGGGCCTCCCTGGGGCTTTCTGAGAGAAGTGATGCCTTTGTGGTAGTTGTTTCTGAAACGAGAAGAGAGGTGTCTGTTGTTCAACGTGCTGAGATCAAGAGAGTTCGGGATCAAGTCGAGCTCAGTCGCCTGATTCGGGAGCATATCACCATGAGGGAGAGGCGGGAGAGGCTCACGGTGAGGAAAATTATCTCAAAAGCAGCCCTGGCCAACTGGCCGAAAAAGTTGACCACCTTTCTTCTGGTCTTTTTTGTTTATATCATCCTGGCTGGCCAGCAGAATTATTCCCAGAGTCTCCTGGTGCCTATAGAATATAAAAATGTGCCCCCAAAAATGGAGATGGTATCTCCCCCCAAAAATGCCAAAATCTTTATCAAGGGACTTCGAAAGCAGGTTGCCTCATTGAGAGCGGAAATGATTCGAATCGAGGTCGATGTCTCACTGGCCCAATGGGGGAGACGCACGTTCAATATCTCTGAAGGTGATCTTAACTTACCCAGCGGCATTCAGCTTGAGTATATTGATCCTTCAGTAATCAGACTTGATTTTCGATAGAAAATTGAAAATCCTTTTAACGGTGTGCCTGCCTATCCTCCTCATGAAGTGGATCCTGCCCTTTTAAAAAGAAAGAGAGGGAGCCTCCCCTTTGGGTGAGGCTCCTCATTTTTTTGGCTATGGAAACAACGCCAGCCGCTCCTAAATAAAAGGATAAAAAGAATAAAAAGGATTAAAAGGATAAAGCGGAAACAATGCGGAAATGGCGGCTGTTGGAACAACCGGTGTTGTAACGATTGGTGGCACAAGAGCCGTTGTAGGAGCAGGAGCAACAGGAGTTACCAAAGGAGTGACAGCGGTCGGGACAATGGGAGAAGCAAGGGCTGTCGGCACAGGAGCAGGAATAACCGGCGTCGGCACGGGTGGCGGTAGAACAACGGTCGGCACAGGAGGAGCAAGAACTGCTGTTGTCGGCACAGGAGCAGGAATAAACGGCGTCGGCACGGGTGGCGGCAGAACAGCAGTCGGCACAGGAGGCGGCAGGATTACCGTTGGTACAGGAGGTGGAATAATAAGAGGAGGAAGGAGGTCGACCGCTGTTAAGAAGGTTGGCAGAATCCCACCCATGAGTGCTCCCGGGATGGCAGATAAAAAGGGTATAATGGCTGAATTACCCAATGGCACGTTATCGATCAGCCAGCTCGAGTCTGTTGGTGGCAGAAAGGCATAATCCGTTGGCAGAAGCAGGGGCAAGGGATTGCCGTTCGGTTTGATCAGGGATGGCTCCGGCCATAAATTTACGCCGCCGAACGGATCATAGTAGGCCATACCCAGCGGCGTATTGTAAAGTAACCAGGGATAATCGAGGTTCGGATTCCAGGTAAGTCCAGGCTGAACCGGCAATACGGTAAGCGGGGTAAGCTCGCTTATGATCGGCACAGGTAATCCGGACACTGAATCAACCGGTGACAGGGCGGGCGACCATAAGGGCCACAGGGTATTGTACGGCGGCAGTGCAGTCCAATATTGCGCTTGAGAAATTGGTGAATGGATTAAAGATAGAGTAACCATGCCGACCATAACCAGAAAAAAACAAGTGAGCTTCTTTTTGATAATCATATCGAGGTATCCCTTCCTTTCTTCACGCTTGCTAGAGAGTTAAGAGTATTGATCACATACCGCGTATCTCTATTTTTTTATAGCTTTTCACCTCCTTTCAGCTGGCGGTCCTTGCCCTTTTTTAAGTGATGCCTGAACACGAGGGAGTGTTGAACATATCCATAAGCGATGAGGGAGTCTGCAGGAGAAAGAACTATCGAACTATATTCCGGATATTGATATGTCTTGTGTACCTTTTGATCTTATCGAGGATTCGCAGCAGAGCAAATTCAACGAGGTAGCATAACTGATTCAATATGAGGTGCTGGGGTATAGCATGGCAATCACGAACAATTCTCGCTCTTCCCTGTAAAAAACATCAATGCATGAACCAAGGCTATGAGTGATCATCTCTGTTTTCAGGTTTTATGGATAAGCATGCACCTTTCCTTTCCTCTCTTTAACCTCATGGGTTCACCAAGTAAAAAGTTATAGCCTTTTTTTCACATGGTTATTTGTCATCTGTGATGAGCAAACTTTATACCATGGATGAGAAAAAAAAGGGGGATTATGGCAGTTAAGCTGCTGTTTTTTAGTTAAAAATAACTATTTTTCATAAATTTTGAGGCAATGGGCAAGAGCTACAGATTATGCTTTTGGGGTATCATAACTCCATGATTTATAATAATTTTTTGTTAATCCTGACTTTTTGCAGGATTATCAGTTTTCAGTATTGACTATGGGCAGGGGAAAAGGCAGGCCTTGAAACCTAAGAGATGAAAACTATATAAAATGGTTTTTTTTATCGAAAGGATGAATTTTGGGGGCATGGATTGGCCATGGCTCGAGGTTGTGTTGTCATAATTTCTATACGGGAACTCGGACTTTTTATGGGGAAGGGAACGACCATACCGGCGTTTGATACCAGAATGGCTGCCAGTCCCAGAAGGCCCCTTCCTGATAGTCTGGAAGATCGAAAAGCGATGGCATCTGCCGATACCAGGGTGGTAACTCGATGATCGGCTGCCAGGAAAACCGGTTCGTAAATAGCTGGAACCAAGTCTGTTTCTGCTGAAGAGACCAGTCTGAGAACGAGGCAGGCCAGAGCTGTCCGAATTGAAACCGGGGCTGGTTAAAGAGGTCTCCCCATGGCTGATAATTGATAATACCCCAACCTGGCTGATAGGACATCTGGTTGAGCCAATCCCAATTTCCATATGAAGGCAGAGACCAGGGAAATGATTGCTGTCGCCTGGTCTGGTGAACAGTAATGGAAACAGTGAGAGAATCACTGAGTTGAGGAGAGCCGTTATCCATCACGGTAAAAGTAACTTCATACCTTCCTGCCTGATGAAAATCCGGTGTCCAGCTAAAGAGTCGGGTATGAGGATCAAAGCTTGCGCCGGCTGGTATCTGGCTGGCTGTATAGGTCAGGATATCCTCATCCGGATCTGCGGCTGTTATGGTAAAGAGCAACTTCTTCCCTTCACGAACGCTTTGAGGACCAGGAGGATGAAGTTCCGGAGAATAACTTATAAAGGTGAAGGCATTGTGGAGTATACCCTGATGGCCATCAGGATTGGTGAGATATACATGATAGGTACCTGGGGAAAAGCCGGACGGGATAGCAGCCGTCATGGTATCGGAATCGATATGAGCAATATCCGTGAACGGGTTAAGCTTTCTTACCACCTGAAGCCCTGATTGGCCATCGGCCACATAGACGTGAGAGCCTGTTCCATAGATGCTGAGGGCCGAGCCCGGCGTATCGCATGAGCCAATGATGATGGGGCGGTTCGGATCGCTTATGTCCACCACCTGAATTCCTGAAGGCCCATCAGTCACATAGGCGTAAGAGTCAGACAGGTAAACGGCTAACGCTGAGTCCGGCGTATCGCATGAGCCGATAATGTGGGGATTGGCCGGGTCGCTGATATCAATCACCTGAAGTCCTGAAAATCCGTCGGCTACGTAAGCGTATGAACCATTCAGGGAAAGGCCGTGGGCTGAGTCCGGCGTATCGCATGCACCGCTGAGGGAGGGACTGACCGGATCGCTGACATTAATCACCTGAAGCCCTGAGGGGCCGTCAGCTATATAGGCATATGAGCCATGGAAACCGATATCATAGGCATAGCCCGGAGTATCGCATGATCCTATAATGATGGGACTGTTCGGATCGCTGATATCAATCACCTGGAGCCCTGATGAGTAATCAGCCACATAGGCCAACGAGCCACTTACCGAAACGCTGAAAGCTGAGTCCAGCGTATGGCACGAACCGATGAGGGAGGGATTGGCCGGATCGCTGATGTCAATCACCTGAAGCCCTGTATACCTATTAGCCACGTACGTATACGGGCCGACTACACAGATCCCGAAAGCCTGCCCTGGTGAATCGCAGGTACTCACTACCATGGGCATGGCGGGATCGCCTATGTCAATGATGGATAGCCCGAAACCATCAGCCAGATAAGCGAACGAACCGCTTATGGAAAGATCATACGCTGGACCTCGTGTATCACAGGTGCCAATGAGGCTGGGATTGCTGAGGGAACTGATATCGATCACCCGAAGCCCTGCATCAGCATCAGCCACATAGGCATACTGGCCGGTCACATAGGCATCACGAGTAAATAATGGTGTAGTATGACACGAGCAGATGATGGCGGGATGGGCCGGATCCTGGAGATCAATTATCTGAAGTCCCGAATCATCGGCGATATAGACATATGAGCCGTCCGCGTAAACACCATGGGCTAAACCTGGGGTATCACAGGTGCTCATCAGGCTGGGATGGGCCGGATCGCTGATATCAATCACCTGAAGCCCTGAAGAATAGCCGGCTATATAGGCGCAGGAGCCGGACACACAGATATCATAAGCCCAGCCTGGTGTATCGAATGAGCTTGCTTTCCTGGGGTTGGCCGGATCGCTGATATCAATCACCTGAAGCCCTGAATCTTCGTCAGCCACATAGGCGTATGAGCCGGCCACATGAACGCCTAAGGCTGTGCCCGGCGTATTACGCGAGCCTACTATCCTGGGGGTGGCTGCATCGCTGACATCAATTACCTGGAGCCCTGATACGTAATCAGCCACATAGGCATATGAGCCGCAGACAAAAACATCATAGGCCATGTTTGTATGGCACGAGCCGACAAGAAAGGGGCGGTTCGGATCGCTGATGTCTATTATTTGGAGGCCGGAGGGTCCGTCAGCCACATAGGCATACGAGCCGGCTGCAAAAACACCGAAAGCTGAACCTTCCGTCTCGTAAGTGCCTGTGAGCACAGGATGAGAAGAGTCGCTTATGTCCACCACCTGAAGTCCTGAACCATCAGCCACATAAGCGTATGAACCGGCTACAAAGAGACCCATGGCCGAGTCGGGCACCTCGCAGGTGCTTATGATATAGGGTCCTCCTCCATATATGGCTACTGTTGACAGGGGGTGAAATCCTTCCCCCGTGATGACTATGTGAGGAGGTTTTTTACAGCTTCCCTCGTTGGGATTGATGTCAAAAATCTCCAGGGGTGAAGCCTGGGCCTGGTTAAAAGAAATAAAGGGCAGAAGGCATAAGATCAATAAGATGATACCCTGAACATGAAAAGAATGACCTCTCATTATGGATCTCCTTTAACATCAAAAAATACTTATATCTTATCATCTCATCTAATTTATTAAATTATAGAACCTTTTCATACGACTTTTCAAATAAAAATGGAGCAGTCGGAATACATGGATCTCTCAACTTATCCAAAGAGCTGTAACCATTGTCCATGGCACCGATCCAGTGCTTTTCCTTATCATTCATTTGGCTCTCAAAAATAAAACGTGGGGAACATCTGTCAGACTTTCAGGTCAGTTGACAGGGAAGAGATACCTCCTGGCGGAGGCATGATCGGGCAGTTTCACGGGCCTTTCGGGCCAATTCCCGGCTGATGAATCCCCCGGCTACAGCCTTTTCCAATTTTTCCTGATCAATGATCCGGGGGAAGCCGCCAGGCTTCCGGATAATGTCAAGGTGAAGGTCAAGGTAGCGGATGTGATCCGGATAGAATTCAACCGGTGTGTTGATGTTCCAATACCTGCCTTTAACCGATCCACCCTGAGAATAATAGGTATGCCGGATGAACCATTGGTGGTCAATAATCTGTGTGATTCCGTAATCCCCCTCCTCGATAGGCAGATGAAGGCCATCGTACCGGCGGCCATACCCGCCGGAAAATTCTCTTCGGATGATGAGATGATCATGGTTCAGGGACAGGATCTTCCCGCCGCGAAGTGACAATACCCTGCCCTCAGGGTGAACATGGATCAGGGCAATGAATCCATGGCGCTTCATGGGACCGAGGATGACCTGCTCCAGGAGCTCCTTTTCCAGTTCCGCCCGGCGAAAAGGAGATCGGGAAAGCTCACCTTCAGCCAGTTCGACCCATTCGGAGGCTACCGTTTTGAAGAGATGGTGGCCCTTCACGGTCGGTGTTACCCCGGCCCGAAGAAAGTCCATGGCCTCTTTTGAAGCCCCGGGAAGCTCTATCTCAAGCTCAAGGCTATCATCTTTTTTCGATGAGAGATTAAAATTCCGGGATAGATAGGCACTGTCCGCCGCAGGTTCTTCAATCCTGATCCTGGTCACCATATCAAAGAAATGGGCTCTGAACAGGGATAAAAGCTGAGCCAGGTGACGGCCGGTGCCTGTGATCAGCAGACCCTGGCCATCCGTCCTGCCCCGTATGGAGACATCTTCCTCAAGTTCATTGTCTGAGATTCGAAAACGTTCCTGAATCTGCCGGGATGGCTGGGCCAGGCTATAGGCATGGTCCAGAAGGAGCCTGGTCAGGGCGGTCGTATAGATTCCTCTGATCTTAACCATTGCTTTCGGCATCCGCGCTTTCCTTACTTTTTGAAACCGACGCCCTGTATCCGGAGCCTCTTTCCCTCCCGGTGCGTTCCGGCACCTAACATTTTCTCGACCAGCCACAGATTTGTCTCCACGTGCCCGGTCATGGCCGGGATGGTATATTCGGTGGTGCCCTCAGCCAGAGCGGCAAAGAGAATAAGCTGATCCGCCAGGTGCCGATCGACACAGGCCCCGGATCGAAGGTCCTCAAGGAGCAGGCCGGCTACGTGTCTACCGATCTGCTCAGCTCTCCGGCCGATCTTTCCGGCCATATCCGCCCCCAGCAGGCAGCCGGTATTGGTCCGGTCTGCTACAAAGAGGGCAGCTCCCTTCTGGACGGCCGTCGTATCTTCAATCAACTCGAAGGAGGCTTCCAAGCCCTCCTTTTCCAAGACCTGCCGGCAGGCCTGGGCCATTCTTTGGCCGACCATCTGTTCTTTCAGATGTGAGGCCAGAGAGATACCCCGTATCCGATGAACATCACCCTGCTCAAGGAGACAGATGCTGCGGAGGGACTTTTGGCCAAGAGGCTGAGTTATGAGCTGAATCTTCCCCTGCCCCTGGGGTACATAGCCCGGCTGAAGGATCTGTAAATCTGCCTGGGCCCCCATGGCCGAAAGGTGGGGGAGGAGAACCTGCCTGAAATGATAGGCACTGGGGGCGAAGTCCTGGAACAATCCGCCGGTGATGGTAAAGGTATGGGGCTTTCGGGAGAAGACAGCCAGGGGGAGGATGCTGAAAGCCAGCATGGTCGTTGATCCGGCCGTACCGATATCCCAGGAAAAATTTTGACCGCCAATCTCCGATTGGCCGGGATGGTAGAAGATCTCCTGAGAATCAACCTCTGCTCCCTCGACTCTTCCCCCGGTCATCTCACAACAGGCCAGGAGAGCTCTCAGGTGCTGGGGTCTGAGGCCCGGATTTTTTCGCCTGGCCCTGATATTGATCATGTGAAGATCATCTCCCAGGAGTGAGGCTAAACTTACCGCGTACCTGAGTATGGTCCCGCTTCCGGAGAGCATGGCGCCATCGATTTCGATCATGGAGTTTCTCCTTCTAGGAAGATTTAATCTTCATTCTCCCGTAGGGCCTCGGTTCTGTAAATTGTTCAATAAGGGGAGTGAGCGCATTCATAAAAAGAATAGCATAACTGACTCCTTCCGGAAACCCTCCATATATTCGGATAAGGATGGTGAGAAGACCACAGCCTGCTCCGAACATCAATTTACCAGTCGGGGTTATGGGTGAGGTGACGTAGTCGGTAGCCATAAAGAAGGCGCTGAGGAGGAGTCCTCCGGCCAGGAGGTGAAACAGAGGATCCTGCCGGAGTATGAGGGCAAAGAAGCATAGGGTACTCAGGTAACTTACGGGAATTCGCCAATCTATGACCCGGCGGTACCAGAGATACAGGGCGCCGATAAGTAAGGCCATGGCCGAAGTCTCCCCCAGGCAGCCACCGATCTGGCCGACAAAAAGGTGGAGATAAGGAGTGCCTTCTCCAGTCAGTTTGAGTCTGGTCAGGGGTGTGGCTGAGGTCGTGGCCTCAGGGTGACCCCAAAAGGCCCGAACCGGTTGTTTCCAGGTAGTCATCTGAGAGGGCCAGGAGGCGAGGAGAATAGACCTTCCAACCAGGGCCGGATTAAACAGATTAAAGCCAAGCCCTCCAAATAACTCCTTGCCTACCAGAATCGAGAGCATTGATCCAAGGGCTGCCGTCCAGAGCGGTAGATCCGGAGGTACACTGAAAGCCAGAAGAACACCTGTGACCAGGGCACTGAGGTCAAAAATTCGTACCTCCCGGTGGGCCAGTCGTTGAAATCCCCACTCGGTGAGCACAGCAGTCAGGCAACTTATGGCTATGATCCGGAGGGAGGACAGGCCAAAGAGGTACATTGAAACAAGACCAGCCGGAGAAAGTGACAACAGCACATCCCGCATAATGCTCTGTATATCGACAGCAGCAACAAGGTGGGGAGCAAAACTTACCTCCATCAATGATGGTTCACTGGCCGCTGAGTCCTGGATCTCTCTCATCGCCCCCTTTACTTTACCTTCTCCCGGCTCGCCTTTCTCTGCCTGATCTGGGCCTTGGCCAGTTTAATCCATTGCACCATGGGCCTTCGGGCCGGACAAATATAAGTACATGCCCCGCATTCCATACAGTTGAGAATGTTTTTTTCAAGGGCCTTATCAAATTCCTGGTCTTCGGTAAAGTCAATAAATCGCCCGGGAGACAGCCTCATCGGACACACCTCGAGACATTTGCCGCATCGAATACAGGGCTGAGGCTGATAATACCTGATTTCCTTGTCATGAGGAACCAGGATGCCGGAAGTCCCCTTGATTACCGGTACACGATCAGTATAAACAGCAATACCCATCATGGGTCCGCCCATAATGACCTTCCTTACCCGGCCCCGGTATCCTCCGGCCAGTGAGATAAGATCCGAAAAGGGAGTGCCGATCCTTACCTCAAAGTTGCCCGGATGATTGATATTACGGCCTGTTACCGTTACAATCCGGCTGATCAGGGGAATTCCGCCGATTACCGCCTCTGCCGCCGCCGCAGCCGTGGCCACGTTTTGGACGACCACACCAACATCAATGGGTAAACCGCCGATAGGAACCTCCCTCCTGGTGATGGCCTCGATCAGTTGTTTTTCTGATCCTTGAGGATACCTGGTGGCTACCACGGCCAGGTCGATATCAGATTCGGGATCGATTATCTCCCTCATCCGCCTGATAGCATCCTGTTTGTTATCTTCAACAGCTAAAAAGGTTTTCCGTA
>JBLIRT010000027.1:0-24240 GCA_049472445.1 bacterium | reverse complement strand
GGTGAAGTCGCCCGTCGCGTACGCGGCCTTGCGTGCGGGGGTGAGGCGCGCGTCCTCGGCAGGTGTGCCGACTCGCTCTGCGGGATGGCTCAAGCGGGCCTCGGTGGTCGGCTGTTCCTGGTGCGGGAAGGCCGTAGACTCCGAGTATGGTAAAGGTTTTCAGGTCTGCCTGTACGCCGGCTCCTCCCCCTGAATCGGACCCGGCGATGGTAAGGGCTCTGTTCGGGTATAAGGAAGATATTTCGCAGAAGTCAGGATGACGACTCATGATAGCTGTCCCTGAGGCCCTTATGGCCGGAATAAAGAAGGATTTGTCGGATTTTCCGGATGGCCTGGCGGATATTGCCTGATTGATAAATGCCGGCGGAAACAGCTGCTCTTTGAGCTCCGGCTGAAATAAAAGGGGTCATATTTTCGGGTCTGAGTCCGCCGATGACAAAGAAAGGAATTTTCAGGTTTCGCTGCAACTCGGAGATCTCTTCGATCTTTATGCACGGTGACACATCTGTCTTGGTTGTGGTCGGCAGGCATGGACCATATCCAAGATAATCTGCTCCCGCCCTTTCGGCCTCAAAGGCCTGGCTCAACGTGTGGGTTGAGACTCCGATTATTTTTTGGGATCCCAGAATTTTCCTCGCCTCTTTCAGTGGCATATCTTCCTGTCCAATATGGAGGCCATCCGCCTCCAAAATGAGGCAGAAGTCCAGGCGATCATTGACAATGAAAGGCACCTTATATTTTCCTGCCAATTGCCGTATCCGCCTGCCCAGGGAAAATGCCTCTCCGTCTTTTTTCCCCTTCAATCGCCATTGGAGCATATCGATTCCCGAGGTGAGGGAATCTTTCAGGTTTTCAAAAAGGATCTCATCCTTTTCGAATTGTGGAGGAGTGATAGCGTATACATAACAGCTATGGAGATTAATCATAGGATGGACAGTGGAATTTTTCAGGAGTATCTATGTTCCGCTTGTCAGGCTGATCCGGGGCCAAAAATTTCTTGATGAGACTGATGGCACAGAACTCTCCGCACATGGTGCAGGTTTCGCTTTCCAGGGGAGGGCTGGCTTCCCTCAATTTTTTTGCGGTCTTTGGATATATGGCCAGCTGAATCTGCCTTTCCCACTCCTGGTTTTTCCTGGCTGCTGACATGTGCCGGTCACGTTCTCGAGCTCCAGGCACTCCTTTGACAATATCGGCTGCATGCCCGGCAATACGGGCTGCAATCACCCCCTCCCGGACATCGTCTGGAGTAGGGAGCCGAAGATGTTCCGATGGAGTAACATAGCAGATAAAGTCCGCCCCGGATTTCGCGGCTATGGCCGCCCCAATAGCCGAGGAAATATGATCGTAGCCAGGAGCAATATCCG
The DNA here is from genome assembly GCA_049472445.1 of bacterium. GTDB lineage: Bacteria > SZUA-182 > SZUA-182 > DTGQ01 > DTGQ01 > JBLIRT01. The sequence goes on along the minus strand of JBLIRT010000027.1, from coordinate 22,873 downwards.
TTACGATGGGGCCGAGCACATAAAAGGGAGCATTTCGGCAGAGCCTCTTTTGGAGCATGATATTCGTTTCAATCTCATCCATGGGTAGATGCCCCGGCCCTTCAATCAACACCTGAACATCTGCTTCCCATGCTTTCTCGGCTAACTCTCCCAAGGTTATCAGCTCCTGGATTTGAGCTCTATCAGTAGCATCAGCCAGGGCTCCGGGCCGTAGTCCGTCTCCAAGGCTGAGAGTCAGATCGTAGCGCTGAGCTATGTCCAATAACCAATCAAAATGCTCGTAAAGGGGATTTTCTCTTTCATGATAGATCATCCAGGAGACCAGAAAGGCTCCCCCGCGACTCACGATATCCATTAATCTCCCCTGTTTCCTCAGACGCTGCAGTGCCTCCATAGTCAAGCCCGAATGAACAGTAACAAAATCTACACCCTCTTTGGCCTGTTCCTCAATAATAGAAAAGAGTTTCTCGGCCGGCATTTTGATAATGGCGCCAAACTCTTCAATGGATTCGATGGCAGCCTGATATATGGGCACAGTCCCTAATGGAACGGGAGAGGTCTCCAGGATTTTTCTCCTCGCTTGCCTGATATCCCCGCCTGTACTGAGATCCATGACGGTATCGCAGCCGGCCTCGATAGCGGCCTGCAATTTTTCAAGTTCCTGCTCAAGGTTGGGATTGTCCTTGGAAGTGCCGATATTGGCATTAACCTTCGTACGAAGACCAGCCCCGATACCGCAAAGGCGGGGCTTCGGGCAGATTCGGTTACAGGGGATAGAGATACTTCCCTGGGCGATTCCTTCCATGATAATCTCTGGAGAGATGCCTTCTTCCTGAGCTACCCTCTCCATTTCCAGGGTAAGGTGCCCGGCTCGCGCCTGGCGCATTTGTGTTTTCAAGGGCACATACTCCTTCATGTCTTAAGATGATGACCCGGCTGTCAGGAGATCAGCTACTTTTTGCCCGGACAGGAGCATTCCACCAAAAATAGGTCCCATTCGGTGATCCCCGAAGACTGCGTTGGCAGCCATACCCACCACGTATACTCCAGGGTAGACCTCTCTGGTATTGTCAAGGATGCTCCTTTCTCCCCTGTCTGCCCACATCGGCCTCTCCCCCATAATTTCTCCTGTTTTTGTAAATAATCGTACTCCACATTTCTGGCGTAAAATTTTGACTAATTCAGCCGCATGACCGGTAGCATCGATGATTGTTTTGGCTTTCACACTTAAAGGATCTATATGGAGGCCGGCCATAACAACAGCAGACCAGTTCAGCACCAGACCTACGATACGTTCGCCTCGGACCATGACATCTTCGGCCGAGATAAGGTTGAAAATCTGAGCTCCAGCCCTGGTCGCCTGGGATCCTAACGTAGTAACTGTCTGTATGGAATCAGCCGTATAATAACCTTCATGATATTTTCGGCTGGCTACTCCCAGCTCATCCAGAATTTTTTTCCCTTCCTCCTGAACAACAATCTCGTTAAACATCATTCCCCCGCCCCACATACCTCCTCCAATACTTAATCTCTTCTCGAAGAGGGCTACTTTTATCCCTCTCCTGGCCAGGGAATAAGCGGCCATGAGCCCTGAAGGGCCTCCACCGACAATGGCTACCTCAACTTCTGAGTAGTCAAGTAATTTTTGGGAAAAACGTTCAATAATAGCTTTAGAAACAATAATATCATCCAGTTCCATATATACTCCCATCCGAAAGACGTTCCTGCAGCCCGGTATCCGTCTTATAGTCCGGCCAATGGTTAAAGAGGTTTAAAAATTCATTAAGGCTAGTTGATGAATGATATCAAAGGCTTTTTAGGTTGTCAATAAGCAATGAAAAGAGAAGGAGGGAAAGCAGGGCCTCTCCGCGTTGAGTGGCTGGCAGTGATTTTTTCTGTAAAATTTATTTGATTTAGGCGATAATTTTATGTAAGATATTGTATGTTTCATCCCGAAAGAGATGTTTGAACCATTTTTAAACCTTTCCAGGCTGCTTTGCATTATCCGTCTCCGTTGACAGAGTAGAAAAAAGGTGTTATTACTAACATTAAACAGAGTGAAATCACGAGATAAGAAACTTTTTGAATGACCTGAACTATGGTACCTGATTTCATAAAAATGGTTGTGTAACTCAAAGTGGAAAAGTATTTCTGTATTCACGGACATTTCTATCAACCTCCTCGAGAAAACCCCTGGCTGGAAGAAATCGAGGTTCAATCCTCAGCCAGCCCTTACCATGATTGGAATGAGAAAATTTCTGCCGAGTGTTACGCACCTAACTCTGCTTCCCGGATAATGAACGGGAAGAACCAAATCCTGAAAATCATTAACAATTACGAAAAGATCAGCTTTAATTTCGGGCCTACTCTTCTGTCCTGGTTAAAAAAATACGAGCAGGAAACCTACAACAGAATCGTTGAGGCAGATCGTATCAGCCAACAGGAAAGGGGCGGTCATGGGAATGCTATTGCCCAGGTTTACAATCACATCATTATGCCTCTTGCCTCGCCAAGGGATCAGCGGACTGAAATAATATGGGCTATCAAGGATTTTGAACACCATTTCCATCGAAAGCCTGAAGGCATGTGGCTGGCAGAAACAGCAGTCAATCTTGACGTACTCCAGAGGTTGAGCGAGGAAGGCATAAAATTTACCATTTTGGCTCCCCATCAGGCCCGCAGGATCAGGAAGATCGGGGCACAGGAGTGGATGGACGTCAATCAGGGAAATATTGATCCTACCTTGCCGTATCAGTGCTTTTTAAAGGATGGGCGATCAATAGCACTTTTCTTTTATGATGCTCCTATATCCTTTTCAATTGCTTTTGATCGTGTTCTGGTCAGTGGTGATTATTTTGTACAGAGAATCATGAAAGGATTTAATGATGCCCGAGTTTGGCCGCAGATTCTTCACTTGGCGACAGATGGCGAATCTTATGGGCATCATTTCAAATTTGGTGAAATGGCCTTGACTTATGCCTTGGACTATATCGAGAGAAATCACATTGCCCAATTGACTAATTATGGCGAGTATCTGGAAAGGCATCCCCCAAAGTTCCAGGTTGAAATTCTTGAGAATACATCGTGGAGTTGTGCTCATGGGATACAACGCTGGTGTGCTGATTGTGGCTGTAACTCCGGTAAACATCGAGGGTGGAATCAGCGTTGGAGGCGGCCGCTTCGAGAGGGGCTTGATAATCTTAAGACGGTTTTAGATGACATTTTTGAGCGGGAAGGTATCCGTTACCTGTATCATCCCTGGAGAGCCAGAGACGATTACATAGAAGTGATTTTAGATCGAAGTCATGAACACATTGAACGATTTTTGGCTCGCCATTCCCGAAGGCCCCTTCAAGCCGCTGAAACGGTCCAGGTTTTAAAGTTAATGGAAATGCAGCGATGCGGCCTCCTCATGTTTACCAGTTGCGGATGGTTTTTTGATGATATCTCGGGAATTGAGTCGGTCCAGATTCTCAAATATGCAGCCAGAGCTATTCAGTTGGCCCAGGAAATGGAAGTTCCGGATGCAGGCCAAAGCTTTCTGGACAAGCTGGCCGAGGCTCAAAGCAATATACCTCAGATGGGAACCGGAGCGGATATTTTTAAGAAGATAATCCGGCCATCCCAGGTGGATTTTCAGAAAGTTTTAACTCATTATGCCATCAATTCCCTGTTTGAGGATTATGCCTATGATCAGGAAATCTATAGCTATCAGATTGTAAGGAAGGATTTTGATAAAAAGAAGGTCGATTCAAGTAATCTGGCTATCGGCAGGGTTATAGCCTCAAGCCGGCTTACGTTAGAGGCGCACGAAGCAACGTTCGCAGTTTTTCATTCTGCCGGCTTTAACCTTCGCTGCTATATTGCTCATCCTTCACCTGATCAGGAAAAATATACGTGTATTAAGGAAAATTTACTCACTGTCTTTAACAATTCAGATGCTGAAATCATTAATAAGACAATTGGCGAGCATTTTGGGACGAATTATTTGACTTTGCGAGAGTTGTTTCTAGAAGAGCGTATTAAGATCACCTCGCTCATCAACAGACATGTTATGAAGAACTTTACCGAGACGTATCATAATCTCTATCATGAGTATAGCCAGATAATGAATGACTTGCGGGAGGTTGAGGTTCCGATCCCCAAAGGATTTCTGGTGGCTACGGAATATTCCCTGTATGGAGAGATGGTTGAAGGAATAAAAAATTTTTCAACCCTGAATGGTAACGGAACATGGGAATGGATCTTAGGCATTGTTGAGCAGGCAGAGCGATGGGAGGTTAAACTATCTACGCCTGAGGTTGAACTTTTAATTCGTCGCCAGTTAGAAAGGAAAATTCGTTCCTTAGCGGAAAATCCTTTTATTGAAAACCCTTTGGCTATTCATTGGCTCTTTGAGCTGGCTAAGAAAATTCAATTGAGACTCAATCTTTGGCAGATGCAGAATCATTTCCAGAACCTCTTAACCTCTTATCCCGGTATATTGCAGCTTGGAGCTTTCGAAGGAAAGCTGCCTCCTGAAAAGATCGAGATGCTGCAGCAATTAGGAAAGACCCTGCAGTTTAATGTAGATTGAGGGAGTTTCGGACCAGGAATTTAATCGCTCTCAATTTGTCTCATAATAAGGCCGGTAGGAAGTTTCGGGTAAAAGAAAGTCGATTTCTGGGGCATTTGGTGACCGAGTGAGGCAATCTGATAGACCTGGTTAATGTGAGTCGGATTCAAAAATAAAGCCATCTGATACGTTCCATTATTGACATCACCGATGGCTTCGAGTGGGTCATGGGAAAATCCCAGGCAGTTTTCCTTCACCGTACAGATATCAGAGCCGATGGTATTATTAATAATAAGGCGGTCTGAAACAGTCACATCCAGGCCTTTATAAAGCGGAGGCTGGTCTCCTGGTATCTCCTGCTGTAGATTGACTCCTTCACGGAGGGAAAGCAGGTAGTAATGCTTGTCTCCCGTATACAGGCCATAGGCAGGGATGGATTTTTTCCTCTTTTCAGCCAGTTGTGAAAACATCCTTTTGCGGGCCTGATGCTCTTCGGTAATGAGTCCATCGAAGGGAAAGCCCTCTACGCGGAAGAAAGGACTGACCAGTGTTTTCCAATTGTTCATAATTTCCTGGGGCAGATTTTTCAGCAGACGGTGATAGGGAAGAACAGTTAAGCCTGGATCGTCCATATTAGCAAAGTACATCATGACATACGAGTAATTCACACGCCTTGGATCATCCACCCGTAACGTGTCTTTCATCTGCTGCCAATAATTCAAGGCAGTTTCATAGCGGTGATGCCCATCAGCAATCAGCACTGGTTTGGATTTCATTTCCTCCGTTAATTCCCGGATTATTTCTGGAAGTGATACCCTCCAAACCCTGTGAACGATCCTCTCCTGTGATAAAACGTCAATAAAGGGAGATATCTGAGCCTTAATTTCCTGAAAGATGGAATTGGTTTTCCGGAGTGGGTCTGAATAAAGAGCAAAAATAGGGCTCAGGTTGGCTTTACAGGCCTGGATCAAGCGAAGCCTGTCCTCCTTTGGCTTGGAGAGGGTTTTTTCATGTGGGAGGATCACCCCCGAATCAAACGTCTCCAATTTGACGAGGGCCATAAATCCCTGCCGGACTGATTTCTGCCCATATCCGCTGATAGTATATTCATCTTCCATAATATAAAAGCAGGGATCAGTATCTCTTTCCAGAATATGTTCCTTCAGCCATGATTGGAAAAATTGAGCTGCCCGGGTGTAGGGGTTGTCAGAGTGAGGAGAGTCAGCGGGCTCAGTCTTCCCCTTGATAACCCTCACTATGTTGAAGTTACTGTTTTGATAGAGTCTTTCTCTTGCCTTATCTGAGATGACGTCGTATGGAGGAGCTATAACCAGAGAGAGATTCAAAACCTTCTTCTGGTTATAGGTAATACCTCGAAAGGGTTTGATTTCTGCCATATTACTTCTCACTTCTCCTTACATTATCTGAACCTGACGAGAAATATTCGTCAAGAAGGCTTGTTTTTAAAGAGCTGTTTTCTCCAGTGGATTTCCGGTCAGGTGACTGGTCACTATTTCCAAGTGAGGAAAAGATTCAGGTTCTTGAGAGAAAAACTGGTTAATAATGGATTGATAAGGTAAAAACCTATCTGTATGAACCTGCTTCATGTCCCAATCTTTTACGAACTCCAGGACACCTTCTTTTCCCCTCTGCAGGAAAACCTCGCTGAGTATGGCCAGGATTGCGGAATTCCCGGTGGTGACAGCAATCTCTGCAGCCATACGTGCTGTCTGGTCACCATTGCATGAAACGGCCAATCCTCCCCTGGTTTTTATCCAATTCAAAGCAGCTACGTCCAGAATGCTGTGGCCGATATACATTACCTCTTCCGGATGATTGCCCGTCTTCTCGAGACTATCCATAACAGCCTTGATTTTTTCATGACCGGCCAGGACCACATGTTGAGAAACAAGTTCGCCGATCTGCATGGCCGGTATCTCTTCTCCCAGTATCATGGCCAATCGGTCATGACCATGATGATGTCCTGCCTGAGTCTCTTCGGAAAGAGAGCCTGATCCGTTTTTGTAAGATAAAGGGGACAGGTGAGTGATCTCATCGGCCAGATCCTTCAAGGTTTCCCTTTCTGATTCATTTATCACATAACTATCCAGATTCAGTGGTGTGCAGTAGGCATTCTCCTTGTGAAAATGAACCAGATGACAGAAAGACATGAGAAAGGCTTCGTAGGCGGCACTCACCACGAAGCAGTCCATGCCCTGCTCAATGGTGTCAAGAAATATTTTGGCCCCGGGCATCAGTAAAATATGGACAGTCGAATATTCCTCTATCCGCTGGTTGGTGGCTCCAAAGGCTTTCAGGAAGGGGAGCAGGAAGATACGTGACCGCCCCACGGATGAGTGAGTACCTGTGCCGTCCCTTTCACTCAAGAGGTAATCATACCCTTGAAGATGCGTAAAAAGAACACCACCCCTGGGGATAAAATGCTCTGCCAGCTCTAAGGCGTTGTTGTTTCTGGTAAGCGGACCTTGACAGGATACATTGACCTGCCGGCGGATATCTCTTCCCTGCACCTTTCAGGCCCCCTCTTCGCTTCCCTGTATCGCCTTATCAAAATAGGTTTCCCTGATTTCTTCAGTCAGGCAATGGCCTTCCAGTTTGATTTCATCACCTGAATAGACTAATTTGTCCTTAATGGATATTTTCCCAGTACATAAATATTGCATGGTCAGGTTCAAGAGGGGCTGTTCCCATTTTTCTCCAGTCTCTTTGATTGCTTTAAACAGGGGATTGCTTTCACCTTCTGTTTCCATAATGTGTTTCAAATACTGTGATTTCATTTTTTGATCTAAATCACACCAGAGTGAATCGAATGTATCTCCCCGAATGGAATAGCTGCAATAGGTAAGGGGAACACCGTATATCGGGTCGTGTTCATTCAGGAGAGATAAACTCATTCCAGACTCCATAGCCCTGGTACCGATCAACTGCCAAATGGTCGTCGTCCTGTCACCTGTGGGGCCTGCCGGAAGGGCAGTTCGAAACTTGGCTATATTATGTGCATTGATAAATTCGATAGAGACTACCGGGGAGTAATCAACAAGGAGGATAATATCAACAGGATACGGGGAGATTTTTTCCATGACCAGGTGATGGTATTCCTCCTCCCAATGAGGGGATTCCTTTTCTGTTTGACAGGGATTCGTTTTCTTTTGAAATTCAGCCGAAGGCAGAGTAATAAGATGTACCCCCAGGTCCCTCACTGTAGTGAAAAATTGGTCAATTTTCTGTGTTTTTCCCATCTGTTGATTGCTAAAGAGGTATGAGATCTCAACATCCACGTTGAGATCTTGAATTGCTTTATGAAGATTGGTAAAAAGTTTTTGGCTGTTTACATCTTCACCGGAAGTAAGCCATCCTATTTTAAACGACATTTTTCTCTTTTTTCCCTCCTGCACATAGGTCAATGATTACCGAAATGAGAAAAGTTGCCTGGAAGATCCCTGGCTCTAGCGGATCCCCAGCTTCCTATAAAGAAGTGGAAAGTCAAAGTATTGCTCTACAAGTTCAATAGCCCTGTTCATCTTTCGTTTGTCACGGACCCGTAACCGGCCGAAGATTCGCTCTGTTTTCTCTACAGTAGCCAACGTGTCATCTTTAACTACCAGAACCGGAACATTTTTTTCCTCCGCTTGGGCCAGGATAATATCACTCGGATAGAGATTTCCGGTTAAGATGATGCATTTGGTTGATGTCTCCAGGGCCGCCAGTTGAATCTCAGGCCTGTCACCACCCGTAATGACCGCTTTATTTCTTTTCTGCCTGAAGTATTTCAGGGCTTTGTCAACGGCCATGGCTCCAATGCTGAAGTTCTCCACCAATTCCTCCAGTTGATCTTCACAACAGAGAATCTCTGCATTGAGAATTTCACTCAGTTCTTTTACGGTTACAGCATTTAAGAGGGGATCATGGGGTATGGCAGCCAGGAGATTAATTCCCCGGGCATTGAGGAATGGGCTGATTTGCCGCTGGATATATTCAATCCTATCAGGGACCACCCTGTTCAAGACAACACCAATCAATCGATCCCCCAGCATTTCATGGGCTCCAAGGAGGCAATCCACACAGACGTCATTAGTAAATCGATCAATCAAAATCACCTTGGCATCAAGGATCTTTTTTACCATGTAATTTCCGGAAAGCCCTAACAGGGCTCCTTCATGGAGATTATTGGCCCCTCCCACGAGAATGATGTCCCGACCTTCTGATAGTCTTCGGTATGAATGGATGATTTTCTCTTCCAGTCCATATATTTTATTTCGATAAGCTTGATTTATAAGATCCTGAGTGACAACAACAGGGCAAATGGTCTCCAGAGGATCGTTCAGGGAGAGAGCCCGGTTAATGAAAACAGCATCTTCATCAGTGATCACCTCTCCAACGTGGGCCATGGTCTTGCCGAGAGGCTTCATGTAACTGATTCGGAAGCCATCCTCGGCCATTCGAGTCCCAATGCCAAGACAAACCATGCTTTTCCCTGAATAACCAGATGTTGAACCGATATACAAGGCTATCATCACTTTTCCTCCGGAGTGAATACATGATCAATATCAACATGTTTACAGGTCATTGATTTCACCCGTCTGCTTTCTCCTTAAGCTTACGTGTTTTTAATCAGGGCTGATGGTGAAACGGGCATCAACAGCCACTGCTCCTTCCCCGCTTTCCCTCACAATGAGTGGATTGATATCGGCTTCCAGAATTTCCGGGAAGTCTGTAGCTAATTGAGAAAGACGAAGGAGGGCATCCACAATAGCATCCATATCGACGGATTTCTGTCCACGCACTCCCTTCAGCAAGGGATATGATTTAATCTCTGTTACCATGGCCAAAGCCTCTTCCCTGCAGATGGGAGCGATGCGAAAGGACACATCTTTCAACACTTCCACGTAAATACCTCCAAGCCCAAACATAATCATCGGCCCGAATTGGGGATCTTTAGCCAACCCGAGGATAACCTCCCGGCCCCCGGCATACATTTTCTGCAAAGCGACGCCGGTAATGACCGCCTGGGGTAAAAATTTTTTCACTTTCGCTATAATCTCATGGAAGGCGGATTGTACCTCTTCCGGGCTGCTCAGCCCTACTCGAACTCCCCCCACATCGGATTTGTGTAAGATATCGGGAGAATCAATCTTCATAACTACCGGATATCCGATCTCTTCAGCTAATTCCACAGCCGTAAAGGAAGTTTCGGCAACCTTTGAGACAGGCACCTCAAACTGATAAGCGGAGAGAATCTCTCTGGCCTTGAGATCGCTGATAGTCAGATACCCAAGGTCCCGGTTCTGGCTGATAATCCGGTGAACTTTCGCCTTATCTCCTTCGAAGGGAGTGTACATTAACGGCGGTTTTTCCTGCCAGGCTCGGTAATGATACATGGTACGGAAAGATTCGACCGCATGCTCCGGATAGCTATAGTTTGGGATTTTATATTTGGCTAGTCGATCGATTCCTTCCTTGACTGCATACTCTCCCATAAAGGAGGTCAAGATCGGCTTTTCGGTAGTTAAAGAAACCTCACCGATAAGTTCCGCTGTCTGTGGTACTTCGGTCATGGCTTGAGGTGTAAGGATAACCAGGGCACCATGTATCCTTGTATCCTCCAGCAAGGCCTCCAAGGACTGCTGGTACCGGTCAGCTTTAGCATCCCCCAGGATATCAACGGGATTATAGACGCTGGCCGCATGAGGGAGAAACGAAGTGAGCTTGTCTGTGGTCTCTTTGCTTATGGAGCTGAGGTTAAGACCGTTCTTTTCTGCTGCATCTGCTGCTAAAATTCCCGGTCCGCCGGCATTGGTAAGAACAACAAGATTTGCTCCCTTTGGAAGAGGCTGATAGGCGAAGGCTAAGGCATAGTTGAAGAGCTCTTCAATGCTTTTGGCCCGGATAATCCCTCCCTGTTTAAAGGCTGCATCAAAAGCAACATCTGACCCTGTGAGACTGCCGGTATGTGAAGAAGCCGCCCTGGTCCCGGCGGAAGTGCTCCCTGATTTGGTAATAATAATAGGTTTGACCTTGCTGACTTCACGGGCTTTATGCAGAAATTCCCGACCCTTCTCGATTCCTTCAAGATAGCCGAGAATTACTTTGGAATCAGAGTCTAAACACAAGGCTTCCAGAATATCGGTTTCGCTGATATCAGCCTTGTTTCCAAGGCTTATAAATTTTGAAAATCCAATACGCTGACCAACGGCCCAATCGAGAATGGCTGTTCCCAAAGCACCTGATTGTGAAAAGAAAGCGATATTTCCTTTGGGAGGCATTTCAGTCGAGAAGGAGGCATTGAGACTGCTGGACGTGTTGATGAGCCCAAGGCAGTTCGGTCCCAGAATTTTTATTCCGTATTCCTGAGCCACCTGGATAAGCTCTCTCTCCCTTTGAGCCCCCTCGGTTCCGGACTCCTTAAAACCGGCGGAAACGACGATGGCAGCCTGAATATGTTTCTGCGCACATTGGATGACAGCCTCCTTGACATAAGGGGCAGGAATAACAATGATGGCCAGATCCGCCTCTTCAACCGGAATATCAGGAATGCTTTTATAGACAGTTCTTCCCAATATATTGGCAGCTTTGGGATTGATGGGATAAATCAGCCCCTTATAACCGCCTAAAATGAGATTTTTTAAAATCTCATGGCCGACCTTTCCCTGCTCCCTTGATGCACCAACCAAAACTACCGACTTGGGAGAAAAGAATTTATTGAGCATGCCTTCAGCTTTCTTTAACTCCTTTTGAAGCCCTTTGAATAATTACCGTTCCATTGTTGGCACCTGGGACCGCCCCCTTCACCAGGAGCAGGTTCTGATCTGCCCGGATATCTTCAATTTTTAATTTTTGAACAGTAACCCGGTTTCCACCCATACGGCCAGGCATTCTTAAGTTTTTGAATACCTTACCGGGGGAAGTATTCGATCCAATGGAGCCTCCATGCCTGCTATAATCATGTGTTCCATGGGATCCCGGAGCGCCTCGAAAGCCGTGTCGTTTCATAACACCGGCAAATCCACGTCCTTTTGACGTTCCTATAACATCAATATAATCACCGGCCTTGAAAATATCAGTACAAATTTCCTGCCCTACATTATACTGCTCGATCTCAGAAGCATCTAATCTCATTTCCCTGAGAATTTTTTTTGGACTGACTCCGGCCTTTTTATAATGGCCAAGCTGCGGCCTGTTTGTTCGTTTCTCCGCTTTTTCCAGAAATCCTATCTGAATGGCGTTATAATGATCGGAGGCAACGGTTTTTTTCTGGATCACGGTGCAAGGGCCGGCTTGAATAACCGTTACCGGGACAACCTCGCCATTCTTTTTTATAACCTGAGTCATGCCTAACTTCTTCCCAATAAGACCAATCGACATCTTCCTTCTCCTTAACTCATATACCGTTATGAATACGTATTCGGCTTAGCAAGGTAAAACCCCTTCACTTCCTGGGCGGGGCCTCATGATGGCTTGAACCTTGAAGAATTTGATTTTTAAAAGATTAATCTCAAACTTAAGGTGTGATTATGTCACCTTCTTCAGGAAATGTCAAGATCAGGGGAAAGGATCGGCCCCATGGCTTTACGCAAGGCAAAGACAAGGGGCCGGGAAGCAGCATAGGCTAAAGGTCAGGCAGCTTTATGTCTTTTCATGGCTGTACGGTAAAGGGTAACGTATTCCTTGGCTGATACTTTCCATGAGTGATCCTCTTCCATGGCCTTCTGCATCAGCTTAGTCCATTTTTCCCTATCCTTGAAAGCGGTCAGTGCCCTTTGAACTGTTTCGATGAGTTTTTTGGCTGAATATTCCTTGAATTTGAAACCATTTCCCTTACCGGTATTCGGATGGTAATCAGTGATTGTATCATCTAAACCACCAGTGGCCCGAACGATCGGAATGGTCCCATATTTAAGGCTGTAAATCTGATTCAGTCCGCAGGGTTCGTATTTGGAAGGCATGAGAAACATATCACTTCCTGCTTCAATTTTATGGGCAATTTTATTGTCGAAAGCAATGAGAACCCCGAGCTTTTTAGCGTACTCTCGTTTTAGTTCTGAAAAAAGATCATGATACTTCTGTTCCCCGGTCCCTAGAACAACCATAGCCAATTTCTTACTCATCAGCTCTGGCATGGCCTCGGCCAGGATATCAAATCCTTTCTGGTCAGCCAATCTGGAGATTATTCCAATAACAGGAACATCCTTACCGACCTTGAGGTCAAATTCCTTGAGAAGGTCTTCCCGGCAGGCCTCTTTGCCCTCGAGGCTCGCGGGCGAATAATTCGGCCTAATGTATGTATCACGTTCCGGGCTCCATTCATCATAATCGACTCCGTTGAGGATCCCGTAAAGGCTATCCTTTCGATATTGGAGTACGCCTTCCATACCAAGCCCGTATTCCTGAGTCTGTATCTCTTTACTGTAACCATTGCTTACGGTCGATAGCACGTCTGAATACATCAAACCGGCTTTGAGAAAGCTGATGTCTCCATAGTATTCGATGCCGTTAATGTTGAAAATATCCCAGGGAAGTTTGGTAAGCGGCATATCCAGAGCCCAGAATTTCCCCTGGTAACCCAGGTTGTGAATGGTAAAGACGGTAGCTATATTTTTATAAAGGTCATCGTGAGCATACAGTACCTTCAGATAGGTAGGAATTAATCCGGTTTGCCAGTCATTGCAATGAATAATATCCGGGACAAAATCCAGCTTTTTCAGCATTTCCAGAATCGCCTGGCTGAAAAAGACAAACCGTTCGGCATTATCCGGGTAATCCCCCTGCGGGGTAGTGTAAAGATATTCACGGTGGTAGTATTTATCATGCTTAATGAGATAGGTGGGAATGTTATCTGCCAGCAGAGTTGACATGACACTGCCTTGTTCAATGCGGTCAGCTATGGGAACCTCATGGAGAGGGATTTCCTCTTTCACCTTTATATTTTTTTGCTCAACCAGAGAATAGAAAGGCAGGACTGTCCTTACCTCATGGCCAAGAGCCTGTAAAGCCTTAGGTAAAGACCCGGCCACATCAGCCAGTCCGCCTGTTTTCGCTAAGGGAGCAATTTCCGGGGAAGCCAAGAGTATCTTGAGCTTTTGAGACATGAAAAATCCTCCTTCTTCGTTTCTTCCCAAGGGGTTTTCGTTTTTGCCTACAATAATGGCTCATTCCGTTCTTATAAGTTGCTTTCCATGGCCTTTTTATGGCCTGTCTCTTAAGACTGTAGTCGATTCAAGGAAATTTTTAGTAAATTGTGTTTTCAGTTCATCAGGTACGCCTTACCGACATAAGTGCCCGATTTTTATTGTCATTCTAATGAAAAATCCGAAAGTAATCAAGAGGGCGAAAGAAAACGAATTCCATTTTCCTCTTCCTTGCTATTATATTTTCTATCTTCGGAAGGTTTGGTTCAGTGGATCGGAAGAAGAGAGAACCGGTTGTCCTTTCATGGGCCAGGCCTTTTTAAGATGAGAAAGGAACGAAACAGGATCACTGTTGAAAAGTTATGTATTCATGAATGCCTGGAAGGTGAACTTGGGTTGACAGGCAAGGAGGAAGATTATATAATGGTGCTATATATTACTTATTGTTTTTTTAAGATTTTTGCCCAAAGATAAACCTCAGATCCCTTCAGATGGAGGTAAGGTTTTTCCCAGCTCTAAGGAGAGCTGATAAAGAATCTTATAGGGATGAGTAAAGGTAATAGATGAAGGCAGAAAGCCAGGCTTCCATGAAATATTCGACTCCAATCGCTCACATTATTCATTTCCAGCCGGCCGGCTTCATGGAGGGCCATGTTCCTTTTGATGAAAAATGGATTGCCCGCCGACTCATCTCTCTTGGCATAATGACATCAGATATCCATCTTGTCATGGACGAGGGGTCCCTGGAAGCAGGGCTCCATTACAGCCTCGATAAAGCTGACCTCATTATCATTATCGGGGGTCTGGGAAAAAACACCGAAGATGCATCAAAAAAGGCAGTGGCCAAAATTACCGGACGAAAGCTGGTCTTAAGTCCGAGTGCTCAGAAGGAAAGTCAGAAATACCATCTTCAGCCTTCAGGTACCCTTTCTGAACATGTATCCTCATCTGATCTTGTTCCTCAACAGGGGGTATTGATTCCAAATCCTGAGAAGGATTTTCCCGGATTTATTCTGGAGTATCTCCAGAGGATATTCCTCTGCCTCCCTGATTGTTATTCACCTGCCTTCCCCATGATGCTGGAGGAAGGTCTTTCCTGGGTGAAAGAATATTTTCATGGGCCGCATCCTGTTCAACTTGCGGTCTTCAGAACTATCGGACTCACCGAGGAACAGATTCGCGCACGACTGGATGACCTCATATCCTCAGAGGACAACTCCGGCCGGAAGGGATCCTGGGTTTTCCTGAGTCATATGGAGGGGATAGATGTGGAAGTGAGGTTACCTGCTTCCGGCAGGGCCGAACCGCCTCTCCCGGCTTCTCTGAAACAGGAAATCCGGGCTCGACTGGGCGGGGATCTTTATGGAGGAGAGAACCAGAATCTGGAAGAAGTTGTAGGCAGACTGCTGGTGCAGCATCACCATACGCTGAGTGTGGCCGAGTCCTGCACCGGTGGTTTGATTGCCGACAGGCTCACTGATGTTCCCGGCAGTTCTGAGTATTTCCTTCGCGGCCTGGTGGTCTATAGCAACCGGGCCAAACAGGAGCTTCTGGGAGTAAGAGAAGCAACGTTGCGATCTTTCGGAGCTGTCAGTGAGCAGGTTGTCCAGGAGATGTGTCATGGGCTGAGACTGCATAGCCGGACAGATCTTGCCCTGGCCGTCAGCGGCATTGCCGGCCCTGGCGGGGGAAGTCTTCGTAAACCCGTGGGACTGGTCTATATAGGGCTGTATGACGGCCAGCGATTTCAGGTGAGAGAATTCCGGTTTCAGGGTTCCCGACGCGAGGTTAAATACAGGTCTTCGCAAATGGCTCTGGATATGGTTCGGAGATACTATCATGGAGAGTAGGGAAAAAGGGCTTATTCGATCATTTATATCCATAGATATTGAAGGTCAGGTTCGGGAGAAAATTCGAGGTTTTCAGGAGGAATTGATAAAAAAAGTGGCTGAAATGGGCATCAGGGTTAGTTGGACGAGGCCTGAATCGATTCACCTCACCCTGAAATTTTTAGGGGATATACCCGTAAATCACGTAAACCCCATCCTGGATGCTCTCAAGAGAGCTGTGGCCGGGGTGGAGACCTTTACCATGAAGATTGAAGGCTTGGGAGCTTTTCCGAATTTCCGGAATCCTCGGGTGATATGGATCGGGATTTCAGAAGGGGCTGAAAGCCTTCAGAAATTACAGCCAAGGATTGAGCAGGAACTCGTTCGGCTAAGGTTTCCAAAAGAAAAAAAAAGATTCAATGCCCATCTTACCATGGGAAGAATTCGATCGGAAGGGAAAGTTGCGGCTCTCTCCGATATATTGGCTTCAATTCCTTCGCCGGTGGCAGGTCTTACAGCGGTTCGTGACATCAGGCTGATGAAGAGTGAGCTTCATCCTTCCGGTGCCATTTATACGGAATTGGGGCGGATATCCCTGGTCCGGGAGTAAGCGGGTCCTCTATAAAAGAGCATAAGGAAAAGATGGCTGCCGCCCCCTGATCCGGGAGTAAGCGGGCTTATCTTAAGGCCAGGTGACCTGGGCGATGGTTGACGGAGTGGGAAAGATGCCCTCCTATGACTTCAAAGGGAGAACATAATCATAAAGGAGAAATTTTTATCATGGAAGATATCAAAAAAGAAAAGAGCAAGGCCCTTGATTTAGCTATGCATCAGATTGAGCGGTCTTTTGGCAAGGGGGCGATCATGAAGTTGGGATCAAACTTCGCCATGGACGTCCCTTCTATTCCTACCGGAATAATGACTCTGGATTTGGCCTTAGGTGTTCATGGTGTCCCTCGGGGGAGAGTTATCGAGATTTTCGGTCAGGAATCATCCGGTAAGACAACCCTGGCCTTACATATTGTAGCTGAGGCGCAGAAACTGGGAGGGGTGGCAGCTTTCATCGATGCGGAACACGCCCTGGATCCTGTTTACTCCAAAAAGCTCGGGGTCAATATTGATGATCTCCTGGTCGCCCAGCCTGATACCGGTGAACAGGCCCTCGAAATTACTGAAACGCTGGTCCGCAGTGGCGCTCTGGATGTCATTGTCGTTGATTCGGTGGCGGCTTTGGTGCCGAGGGCTGAGCTTGAAGGAGATATGGGAGACTCCCACATGGGCGTTCAGGCCCGGCTCATGTCACAGGCTTTGCGGAAATTGACTGGTGCTATTTCAAAATCAAAGACCTGCGTCATCTTTATCAATCAAATGAGACAAAAGATCGGGATCATGTTTGGCAATCCCGAAACCACTACCGGTGGGCAGGCCTTGAAATTTTACTCCTCCATTCGTGTTGAGGTGAGGAAGATGGGCATGCTCAAAAACGGCGATGAAGTCATCGGCAATAGAGTCGTGGCCAAGGTCGTAAAAAACAAGGTTGCTCCTCCCTTCCGGAGTGCGGAATTTGATATTCTTTACAATGAAGGTGTTTCCAAGGAGGGTGCCTTGCTTGATGTCAGCCTGGCCAATAACCTGATTCAAAAGAGTGGAGCCTGGTTCAGTTACGGCGATGAGAAATTAGGCCAGGGTCGGGAGAATGCCCGCCTCTTCCTGAAAAACAATCCTGATATTTTTCGTGAACTGGAGGCGAAAATAAGAGGGCTGGAAAAGCCGGATAGACCAACGAAGGAACAGGCCAAAGGGACAGACGAGCAGGAATCCGGTGAAGATTAATCCTTGGCTGAGCGAGATCGATGGCCGGAGAGGATGAACGACAGCGGGCGAAGGATTTCGCCTTGAATTATCTTTCCTATCGTGCCCGAAGTTGTAAGGAGGTGTATGACAGGCTTCGACGGAAAGGATACGATGAGGAAATAGTCGAGCAGGTTGTCCATTATTTGATCGATCTTGGGTATCTTGATGACCGAAAGTTTGCCTACGACTGGTCTTGCTCTTTGATTGACCGTAAAATAGCCGGCAGAAAGCTCATACGGTATGAACTTTACCGCAAGGGTATTCCTGAGGATATCATCGAGGAGACGATTCAAAGGATTTATGACTCGGAGGACCGGGAAAAGGAACTGGCCTTTCAACTCATCCGGAGGCGGATTGACCGGTATCATAAGAAGGAGCAGGAAAAATTACGCCGATCCCTGGCCAACCTTTTATCAAGGCACGGATTTTCGACATCCGTAATCCTGGAGGTCCTGCCGCGGGCCATGGATGGAAAAGGGGATGGTCCCGAATAATCAAATAGGTGGAGAAAGATGAAAAAAATTGGGGTAATAGGATGCGGCACGATCGGCACACAGATCTGTCTGGCTATTGACCAGGGAAAGGTCACATCTCAATTGGCAGGTGTGGCCGATATAGATGTGTCGAAAGCTCAAGAATTGATCAGGCAGCTTCAAAAACCCTGCCCGATCCTCGACTGGCCGGACTTAATCTCACAGGCGGATCTTATCGTGGAAGCAGCCGGCCAGAGGGTGGTCCCTCAGCTTATTGAGATGGTCCTTACGCAGGCCAAGGAAGTTTTGGTCATGAGTGTAGGGGGTCTCCTGTCTCTTGATTCACTCGAGGAGCGATTCCGGAACTCCGGAAGCCGCCTGTATGTCCCTTCAGGAGCCATAGCCGGCCTTGACGCCATCAAGGCAGCCCGCCTTGGCGGCCTCCAGGCTGTTACCCTGACCACTCGAAAACCACCCCGTGGACTCAAGGGGGCTCCCTATTGTGAGGAGAGAGGAATCGACCTTGAATCCCTTGACCGGGAAACGGTGGTATTTGAGGGATCAGCCCGGGAGGCAGCCGGATATTTCCCCAAGAATATCAATGTGGCCGCAGCCTTAAGCCTGGCCGGCCTGGGACCGGATAAAACCAGGGTCAGAATTATTGCCGATCCGCACGTTACCACCAACAGTCACGAGATTGAGGCCATTGGCCAGGCCGGACGGGTCCTGACCCGGACGGTGAATGTCCCTTCAGCCTTCAATCCGAAAACGAGCTATCTGGCCGCTCTGTCCGGTATAGCCACGCTTCAGGGTATTGTCAATCCGGTGAAAGTGGGAACATGAGAGATCCTTTCCCTATGGTTTCAGGTCATACATGAGCAGGTCTGACGGAGTGCTCAACGTCAACAAGCCAAGGGGGATAACCTCATTTGCCGTTGTGTCCGGATTAAGGAAAACGCTTGGCCTGAAAAAAATCGGACATGGCGGCACCCTGGATCCTGAAGCAAGCGGGGTTTTACCCATTTACCTGAATAAGGCTACAAAAATTGCTCCGTTTCTAATGGATCTTTCCAAGGAATATCTGGCTGTCATGCATCTGGGGATTGTCACCGACACCCAGGATGCCACCGGCCGTATCCTGGAAAAAAGGGAGCCTGTATCCCTTTCCGAAGAGCAGATCATGGCTGTCTTAGCCTCTTTTACCGGTGAGATTGAGCAGGTCCCGCCGATGTTTTCAGCCCTGAAGTATCGGGGAAGACGGCTTTATGAAATGGCCCGGCAGGGCATTGAGGTAGCCAGAGAGCCAAGGAGGGTGGTCATTTATCGATTGACCTTTCAGGGCTATGATCCTCCGTATCTTACCTTTCATGTCTCCTGTTCCCGGGGGACGTATATAAGAACCTTATGCGCCGATATCGGCGACTCCTTGGGTGTCGGCGGTCATATGGTCTCCCTTCATCGTACTCGGGTTGGAGAACTGAATATTGAGGAATCCATCCCCTACCAGGAGATAACCCGGGAGAAATCTCCGGAAATACTGGCCAATAGGCTCTACTCCATGGATCGAATGCTGCATTTCTTACCCGTGGTTCAACTGACGGATGAGGGAGAGCGTAGGATACGGCAGGGAATATCGCTTTCACCGGAGGAACTGGCCGGGTATCCCGATAATTTCAGAAAAGGAGACTTATTCCGGGGCCACAATGCGAAGGAGCAGTTACTGGGTGTTCTGGAAGCCCTGGTGGATTCGGAAACAGCTCATGCTTTACGGGCGGAGGACATTGGCTCCTGGTTTAAGGCAAGGAGACTCCTGATAAGATAAATACGTGAGGCATTATGGATTATGAAACTTACCGTAGCCAATATTCAGTTTGATGTCTTACTCGGCCAGGTCGATCAGAACAGGGCTACGGCCGAGCGGCTGATTCGCCGGGCTGCTGATCAGGGGGCGCGGTTTATCTGCCTGCCCGAATTATTCACCACAGGATACGATTTTGAGTTGATCAAAGCTCAAGAGCCGGACCCGGTCTTCTCCTCCGAGATTATCGATTGGTTCGGCCATATAGCCCGATCTTTGGACATTCATCTGATCGCCGGAAGTATTCCGGAGAAGAAGGAAGGCAGGTTTTATAATACCTCCTTTCTTTTTGACGGGCAGGGGAGCATGGTAGGGAAATACTCAAAGATACATCTCTTTCCTCCCATGGGAGAGGATGCTTTTTTTACTCCCGGCCGTGAGTGCCCGGTATTTGAGACGAACCTGGCCACGGTCGGCCTGTCTATCTGCTATGATCTCAGATTTCCCGCCCAGTTTCTTGATCTGGCCGGGAAGGGTGCAAAAATCGTTTTCATTCCCGCCCAGTTTCCCCATCCACGGCTGGACCATTGGCGAGTTCTGCTGCGGGCCAGAGCCATCGAAAACCATTTTTTCGTGGCCGGGTGTAATCGCATCGGCCGGAGCGGCCTATCGGTATTCTGCGGTCATTCCTGTATTATTTCACCCGGCGGAGAGGTTCTGGCCGAGGGGGAAGAGCATGAGGGCCTGGTTATGGCCGAGATTGACCTGGAGGAGATTTTCGAAAGCAGAAAAATTTTAACATCCGAGAAGAAATAGTCATAATAGCTATGAGATAAAAATTATTTGACAAATTCCAGGTGGTGGAAATATAATGCCACCATGGCGGAAATATAAGGCCACTACCATGAAAGGTCACCTGGAGAGGAGAATCTGAAAAATGAATCATGTAAAGGCTAGGCCCATCTCTCTCTTATTATGTTTCTCGGTGTTGGTCACCCTTCTTCTTTGCGCTCAATCCACCCTGGCCCAACCCAAAATCCTTTTTAAGGAGACCACCTTTGACTTTGGGAGTATAGAGCAGGACCAGGAATTTACCCATACCTTCGAATTTACGAATGAGGGGAACGAGGTAGCTAAGATAGATAAGGTCAAGGCCTCCTGAGGATGCACAGCCACAAATCTCTCGGCGAGAGATTTGAAGCCAGGGGAGCGGGGGGAAATCGAGGCCACCTTTTCATCAAAGGGCCGAAGCGGGAAGCAGGCTAAAACCATTTTCGTCCATTCGAATGACCCCGAGAACCCGATAATCCAGTTAACCCTGCAGGCTGAGGTGAAAGTGGCTTTGGCAGCTGTGCCCGATCATCTCTACTTTCGTGAATTACGCCTCGGCCATTCAGCACTCCAGAAGGTTAACCTGAAGAATCTGAGTGATGAGCCGCTGAAGATTCTTTCGGTTACCGTTGAGGGAAACTTCCTGACTGTGGAGATTCCGAACGTAAGAGTCCAGGGGCCTATCGAACTGAAGCCTGAAAGTGATCTGGACATTCTGGTTCAGGCTCTTTTACAGGATGCCAAGTCCACCAGTCTTTCCGGTAAGCTGCTGGTCAAAACTGATCTTGAGAAGCATCCCCTCTGGACGTTCCCGGTTTTCGCCAGTATGGACAGTACCGCCTATCGAATCTCTGCTCCTGTTCAACCTCAACCTCAACCTCAATAAGAAAAACGAGACCTCATCCATCCTCTGAAGAAGCGAGTACCGTAATCGGCTGAAGCTGTGAATAATTCCTGCCGGAAGTGAAATTATGTGGCCTTTTTGGGGTGCATTGCAATTTTGGCCGGGCAATGATAGAATTGTTTCATGGCAGATAACAAAGGCAGAAAGGTTATCACGGTCAATAAAAAGGCCACTCACGATTATTTCATCCAGGATACTCTGGAGGCTGGAATTGTTCTGCAGGGCACCGAGGTAAAATCAATCCGTGAGGGACGAATTAACTTGAAAGACAGCTACGCCAAGGTCGATAAGAGCGAGGTTTTTCTCCTCAATTGTCACATCAGCCCTTATAGTCATGGTGGATACAGCAGTCATGATCCGACCAGGAAACGGAAGCTCCTCCTGAAAAAGCGGGAAATCCGAAAGCTGATCGGTAAGGCGGTAGAAAAAGGATATACGCTGGTTCCTCTTCGCGTATACCTGACCCGGAATCTGGTCAAGGTAGAAGTTGCCCTGGCTATGGGGAAAAAGTTATACGATAAGCGCGAGACCTTGAAACGAAAGGAAGAAGAGAGGCACATGAAGCGGGCCTTGAAGGCCAGGAACCGATAAGGAAACGAAGAACCGATAAGGAAACCTTTAGATCCACAGAGCATAAGAAAGGGGGCGATCTGGTTTCGACGGGGATAGTTGAGGTAAGGGTTGCATGCCGAGGTTCCTGTTTCTCGTTAAACAATAGGAAAACTACAACTGCCAACACTGAATTGGCTCTGGCTGCCTAACTAACACTTAGTGCGGTCACGTTCTCTTGCCCTTCTCCTGTGGGGGCAAGTAAGGGCGTCATAAACAGAGGATAGTTGCCTTCTTGTGCTCAAGGGACGGCGGCGAAACTCAATTGAGCTGGTGAATTCCCTGATCCTGGCCCATAGGAGTGGGGAGTTCACGAGATAAAAAGTATGGGCTAAGCATGTAGAGGCTCTTCACTGAATATCTTCGGACGGGGGTTCGATTCCCCCCGCCTCCACCATATATTATCTTGTAATATCAAGAAGTTATCAGGCTTTACATACCTTTAAAAACTGTCCCAATTTGTCCCCAAACTGTAAAATCAGTGAGGGGACTATCAGCATAAAATTTAGGGTAGCAGGTTTTAACTTGCTGCCCTTTTTTTGTCCTTTTAGCAAACCAAATCTTAATCAAAGAGGATATCCATGACAGATCTCAGATTATTACAAATTCAAGATTCACTCTTGGCTGAAGTGATGAGGCTTTCACCATTCCCACCACTCGACAAAGCTTTTGCTTACCATGAACTAAAGAGCTTTGACAGGATACTTGGATGCAATCGGCCAGGCTGCCAGGGAGCATAAGCCCCTCAGTCTCATGGTTCTTGCGGGTCTGACTCCCGCTGAATGGGAAATCTCGATCGTGGATGAGAACCTCGGCACGCCCGACTATCTGGCCATGCCTCGCCCTGATTTGGTGGGCATTACCGCTTTCACGT
>JBLIRT010000026.1:0-24602 GCA_049472445.1 bacterium | reverse complement strand
GAGGCTGCTGGCAGCTTCCACCTTGAGAAGCCCTCTTTTCCACCAACGCCGGTACACAGCCCTGGTAATATGGATGGTAAGATCATATCCATTACAGTCCTGGTCAATTCCGTCATCCTTTATTTCCGGAGCACCCGGATACATGGTGGGGTCATGATCATTGCAATCGCAGCCGGAGGTAAAACCGTCACCATCGCTGTCATTGATTTTGTCAGCAGAGTTATGCACGAGATAGGTATAGGCTTCGAAGCAATCGATGAGTCCATATCCATAACTATGATCAGCTCCCGAAGGACCAAGATCCAGGGCCGATTGCTTTAAGGCTGATTCTAAATCTGATACCGGCAATTGAGGAAAGGCACTCATCAAGAGAGCCATTACCCCGGCTGCGTGGGCTGAGGCGAAGGATGTGCCTGAGACCGAAGTATATGGGTTTGAGAAGGTAATTCCGAAGGTGGTATCCGAAGTTCTGATGCTGACGCCCGGGGCGACTGCCTGTGGAAAGATACTCCCATCGCAGGCAGATGGCCCGCGGCTGCTGAAGTTTGTGACCATAAGGGACCTGTCAACCGAGCCGACCGAAAAAATTTCCGGATAATTAGCCGGGCTTATATTGGAGGAGGGGAGAGGCCCCTCATTCCCGGCTGAAAATATAACGGCTATTCCTGCTGTCTTGAGTGCCTGGATATCATCGCGGAATTCGAGAAGACATTGCCCGGTTTTCTCCTCCAATCCCCAGGAATTATTTACAATATCCGGAGCATCGTCAGTTTCCGGATTGCCGTCAGGGTCGAGAAGCCATTGAAAGCCCTGGTGAATAGCCGTGGAAGAGGCTTCTCCATCATCATCAAAGATCCTGACGGCAATCCACTGTGCCTTGGGTGCTAAGCCAATTCCTACTCCACTACCATCTCCACCGACCATAATGCCCATGGACTGTGTACCGTGGCCATCCCGATCAAAGGGCAGGTGATACTTGCCGTAAGCATCAAACCAGCTATTCGGGCCGCCGCGCCATTGACCTCTTAAATCAGGATGATGGATGTCTACACCGGTATCCATATTGGCTACGACAATTCCCTGGCCACTATAACCAAGCTCCCAGACCTCCGGAGCACGAATAGCGTTCATATTCCAGGCCAAAGGCAGCCAGTCGTCCCTGGACATCCGGGGAACTTGGAGAGTTTTGTTGAGCCTGATACTTTCAATTTCCGGCCGTTCGGCCAGTTTACGAATAACCGCCGGCTGAGCATGAAGGGCTAATCCATTGATTATCCAAAGAGGGACGACAGGCTCAATCCCTTCCTGCCTGAGGAAGGATCTTAAGGATTTCTGAGTTATCTCTGCTGTCTGTTTCAGGGCTTTGATCACCTTTGACCTGTGGCACTTTCTGCTCCCTTCCTGATGGCCTTTTAGTCCGGCCTTCTCGGAAAGGCGTATGATTACGGGAAAATGTTCCGTTCCCTCAGAGGTCGCCAAGGCTGATTGCAGATCCGGTGATATGACGGCTGCCTGGACATGAAAAGGAGCCAAGGAAAACAGGACAAGTTTCAACAAAAGTATATAAGATGCTTTTTTGAACATGCGTTAACCCCTCTCCTCATCCGGTAATGAGGTCATCTATCCGTGAATCAATGATTACCATGATCGCTTTGGATAGTAGCAAATATCCAAAGAGCACGAGATATTTATAGCACCTGTTGAATAGATATATATTCAATGTAATACTATTATTGAGAATTATTGTATATCGACTGATAAAAATAAAATGGCTACCAGGGGATAAAGAATATCGTGGGGAAATAACGATTTATGAAACATGGCACCGATGGCTGAACTGCCGGTGACCGAAGTGGATAAAGAAGCTTAATTCAATAAATTTCTTTACAATAACTTATAGATACAATATACTAATAGTAGAGTGTGGTCTAATGAAACATGCTTACCCCAGCGCAGTGGACAGCTTCTGGGGAAAGCTATCAGCAGCATGAGAGGAGGCTTTTTCATGATCAGAATGATCAACCCCAGCAGCGTTCAAGATATGAAGAACCCTCATGGTGTAAGTTTTCGCAAATTGTATGACGGCGAATACACCCAATTTGTTCATATCAACCTGTTGCCTGGCGAAAAAATGAAGAAACATAGTACCGCTGTGGATGAATTTTTTTACGTTCTCGAAGGGACCGGCGTCATTGAGATAGACGGGGAACGGATAGAAGTAGCAGCAGAGGCATTCGTTGAAGTTCCGCCACATATCCCCAGATATGTTGTCAATGAAAGCAATGAACCTTTTCGGTTCCTCATGGTCAAGGCATTGAGGCCAAAGGGAGCTTTTCAGGTATTGGATTAATTTCATTACCCGTCATAAGTACTCGGCCAGTAAGGGCTTACCTGATTTGTCCGGATCTGTCCCGTTTGATGGGATACGTTCAAGAATGCTGGCCGGGCAGGTATGGCGGGTAAAATTACTCATCTTTGTATCATCAGGAGGTCGATTTTACACCCAAAGCCCAGGAAAATACATAAGGCCTTGCGGGTAAAGGGCTTAGAATGTATGACAATTTCAGGCCGTACATGGCTTAAATTATTAGTCCATGGTATAAATAAAAAATAAATTATAAACCTCTTCCTGTTTTCTTCCTTTATTTCCAGATAGCTCATTGGCATGTACCTTGAAGCAATAAAAAACAAAAATCTTTATATACTCTTACTGTTTCCCTGGGGGTTACCGCAAAACCGCTGAAGAGAGGATGGTGAATCAAAGGATGGACATTTTTATTCGTAAGGCAGAAAGTGAGGAAGACTTCAATCGAATTTTGGAGACCCGTGGGACAGGGCATGCCAAGTATGTGAACAATAAGGAGCAGACCTCAGACGCCTTTGATTTTGCACCTAATACCATCCTGCTCCTTGCGGAAGATGAACAAGGCAAGGTCGTGGGAACGATGAGGGTTCTTGATCGCAGATATGGCCCTGTAGAACTTGATACCTTTCTTGATGTTGATTCACTGGTTTCAGGAGACGAGATGCCGTGTGTGGAAGTAACCCGCTTTTGGATCCCTAAGCATCTAAAATCAAAGTTAATTAAGTTCTTATTCTGGAAAGCGGTTTTACAGTACTGCCTGGCCAATCAAATAAAGACAATACTCATCTCTATTCGTCCATCCGCGGCTCGATTTTACCAGCAATTGCTCTTTTTTGAACATGCCGGCCCTTCAGGCTCATACCGCCACAAAATACTGGATGACTTAGAATATCATGTTTTTAAATGTGATATCGAGAAGGCATTTGAATTACTGAAGGTGAACAAGCATCCGCTTTATGATTTTTTTTGTAAAGAAAATCATCAAAACATCATGTTCAAGGGACTTGCTCATTCCCTGCCGGGATGGAAAGGAAGATCGGGTGCCTATCGAAGGAAGAATTCCGGTTTATCTCAATCCTGTCATTCTGATCCTCTTTGAGAGATTGTTTCTCCGGCGATATTTTGACTGAAGTTTTTTTATCAGAAGATATTTCTCAAAGGGGGAGGCAAGACGGCTTCTGGTTAAAGAAACTTGATGAATCCCGGCTTTCAGGGAAAATCGTCCTCTTGAAGCGTAAGGAGTATTATCATTACGGTGATAAAATTCACGTGAGAGTGGATGATAATAAATATGTTAACAAAGAATACCATGTTGGTGTATAATAGCTCGTGCATAATCAAACTGTATTCCCGTGAAATCCACTCAAAGTTTGCCTTATATATACACATAGAGAGATTTTCGAACGAGTCAGGCATGTGAAGGAAAATGAATATGTGGAAAGGACTCAGCCTGCGCAGCAGGGTAATTTTTCTCATTTCACTTCTTCTCTTGATCATATTAGCTGGAAATTCAGTTATGATCTGGTATACCTATCGGCTGGAATCACTTTTCAATAGCTTTATTTACAGGGATATGGCTACCAGCCAGACCATAAGTGATCTTGAAATCGATTTAGTTAATCAAAAGGGATTGGTCAGCTATTATTTTATGGACGGCAGTCCGGACTGGCTGAAACAATTGGAAGAACATCGGCAAAGATTCGATGAGAATTTCAAGAGGATTAACGGACTCGGCCTTACTGGAAGTTACAAAGAATGCATTGATGGGATAGAGGTTGAATATAGAGGATATACCGAGGCCAAGGACAGGCTGATTGCTCTGTACAGGGAGGGAAAGAGAGAGGCTGGAATGAAGCTTCACCCGGAGGTACGGAGGATTTTTTTCAATATTATAGACCAGTTTGATAATTTTAAGAATCTCTATGCTGAGAAGATCGCCTGTGCTCATCTGGCCAGCCATAATCAAGTGAAGAAGGTGAGGCTCATTGTCGGTGTTTCTATGGTCACAGCCACGCTTCTCAGTATTGTCCTGACCATTATCTTGATGGTTCAGATCTTATGCCCGGTATGTAAGTTGAGCTGCGAGATCAATCGACCTAACAAGGGGGGAAAATCTGAAAACGAGATCGTTGTTCTCAAACATCAGGTCCACGAACTGATTAGAGATATGGAAAAATTTGCTTTAGTGGGGAAACTCGCTGCAGGCATGGCTCACAGTGTCCGGAATCCATTAGCCTCAATTAAAATGCGTCTCTTTTCCATGGAGCAGAACCTGGATTTTCTCCCAGGTCAGAAGGCAGATTTTGAGGTGATTGCTGAGGAAATACGGCACATTAATGATATTATTCAGCAATTCCTTGAATTTTCGCGGCCTCCGAAGCTAAAAATGCAGAAGGTAAGCCCATCGGATATTGTTGATCGCACTCTCTTGCTGCTCCAAAACCGCCTGGAAGCTTATGGCGTAAAGGCCGAGCTCAAGCGACGTAGCCGTCTGCCGGAAATCATGGCTGATCCGGACCAACTCAAGGAAGTTCTGGTGAATCTTGTCGTCAATGCCTGCGAAGCAATGATAACCGGGGGGATGCTGACTATTCAGGAAGATGAGGAGGTGCTGGCGAAATGCGGCCGGGCAGTTATTATCCGTATCTGTGACAACGGAGTTGGAATCCAGGAATCTATAAAAGGAAAAATATTCCAGCCTTTTTTTACCAGTAAGGAGGAGGGCATAGGCCTTGGCCTGACTATTGCAGCCAGAATCCTTAACGAGCATGGAGGATGGCTGGACTTTACTTCAAAGGAAGGAAAGGGAACAGTTTTCATGGTTATACTTCCTTTAGAAAAGGGGGCGAAATGGGCACTATTCTGATCGTCGAGGATGATCCTCATCTCAGGAAAAGTTTTGAGAAAATCTTGAGCGAAGAGGGGCATGTTGTGTATACCACTTCCACTGGTGAAGAAGGTATCACTTTTATGGAAAAATATACTCCGGACCTGATAATCATGGACTTATGCCTGCCGGGAATCAATGGTCTGGAGGCTTTTCGGGCTATGCGTAACATAGATTCTAAAGCGCCGGTTATTATCTTAACGGCCTTTGGCACTACGGAGACGGCCATTGAAGCCACCAAGCTGGGAGCTTTCGATTATATCCTGAAACCCTTCGAGATTCCTCATATGCTGTCCCTTATTAACCAGGCTATAGAGGCAAGCAGATTCATGCGCTCTAAAGTAGAGATTAACGGTCTCCCTGAATCGGCAGTTTCAGAGGCACTTATCGGCAAGCATGGTTCGATGCAGGACTTGTACAAGGCAATTGGCCGGGTTGCTCCAACCGATACACATATCTTAATCCGTGGCGAATCAGGCACGGGCAAGGGATTAGTAGCTCGTGCCATATATCAGCACAGCCAGCGGGCTGATAAACCCTTTGCGGTGATCAATTGCGTGGCCATCCCTGAAGCTTCTCTTGAAAATGAACTCTTCGGATATGAAAAAGGAGCCTTCAAGGGGGCTTTCAGTAGCCGTTTAGGCAAGGTGGATCAGGCCAATGGGGGTACTTTATTTCTCGATGAAATCGGCGAACTGCCGCTTAACATCCAGGCTAAGATTTTGAGGCTGCTTCAAGAAAGGAGCTTTGAACGTTCCGGAGGCAGCCAGCCATTTTCAGTGGATGTGCGCATTATTGCCTCTACAAGCAGAGATCTGGAAGCAGCTCTTGAAAAGGGATCGTTTCGAGAGGATCTTTACTACCGGCTCAAGGTCATCACCCTTTGGCTCCCCCCTCTTCGGGAGCATCTCAGTGATGTACCTTTGCTGGCCGAATATTTTCTGGCCAGCTTAGCCAAAGAAATGAAAATTGCAGCCTGCGGGATAGCTGAAGAAGCCAAAGATATACTGAAAGGTTATCATTGGCCGGGTAATGTTCGCGAACTCAAAAATATTATCCAAAAATCATTAATTTTTAATCCGAGCGGCTCTATCAGTGCTGAAGAAATATCTACAGCTATTCACGGCAAGGGTGCCAGGAAGGATACAAGAGACCTGCCTATTGACGATAAGATCCGGCAATTGATTCGGAAAATGATTATTTCGGGCGGTGAGGAGAATATATTTGAACATTGTATGGATTACTTCGCCAGTATTCTCATCCAGGAAGTTCTCGCGGTAACAGGTGGGAACCGTACGAATGCTGCCAAATTGCTGGGTCTTTCACGTCCGACACTTCAGTCAAAAATTGAAAAGTATAAAATCAGGATAGAGACGACGGTCAGGAACGGCTGAGTCAAAGTAAAAGCTTCCTTTCCGAAAGGTATGAATTAGATGTTACCCATCTTCCAGGATGGGGGTGGTCGGTGACATCCGGGCACGTGATGCAGCCTACCATCTCCCCACCTTTCAAGGTGGGGGTGATCGCTTTCGCTAAACGGTCGTCTTTTGGAAGCTTCTAGGCTCACTTCGCATGAAATACGCATCCGGATAGCTCCCTCCCCCTGCCCTCTTCGCCGGAAGGGGCGAGGTTTCAGGTTTCAGATCTTGTCCTTTTCCATGCTGACACCTGACACCTCTATGAAAAGAGAGATAAAGGAAGGCAACCTTCTTCTCTTTTCTATTTTCCTCCTTGCCTATCACTTTTCCAATATGGGGAACATCTGGGTATGAATGTCTACCATTGACATGTATGTATCAGGAGTATTAGCGTATTTCGAAGGGTGAGATATGGGCTTGATCCTGCTTTCCTGTATGATCAACAGCAGTGAAGATCAGTGAATAGACTCCGCAGCTTGCCTCTGAGGGCACGATAACTATGACGCTGTAAACATGATCGCCGGCCATGGTATCTCCATGGGTGCCGTCGTCATAGAGAGGCTGGTGAGGATTGCCCAGAACAGGGCTTAAGTCGACCGAGACTGAAGACAGATCATCATCGATATCAAAGACGTAAGCAGAGATGAAAACAGGTGCCGGGCTACTGACGGCCAAGATAAGCTGCGGTTCTGCCTTGGCTGATGAGATAGCCGGAGAAGATGAAATCTTCGGCGAGATGCTCGGATGGGCATAAAAGAGCTCTCCATGACAGCCGAGGCAGCTATGATTCGTACGGATGCTGTCTGACTTTCTCATATGGCCGCCGATGCTCTGGCTCAGAGTAGCCCCTTCACTTCGCTTGCATTTTCGATAGTAATGATAGTCCAGACCAAGACAGGATGAGTCTCTTCTTGTCCGCCATACTCCGAGGTAATCTGCTCTGGAGTCGTTCAAAACAATCTCCTGGAGACCCTGAACAGCCTTAAATTTTACCGCATCGGCTATAATATAACTTGTTGCATCCCTTGGGGTATTATTCCTGGTGGCCATGTCCATAATCCCATCTGAAGTAAGGGCTACACACCCTGAGATTCCCTCGTTGAAATAAAAGGTTCCGGCCAGGTTCCATTGGCCCCGGTTTTCCCGCTGATTCTGATAGGTAACCGTCTCCCCATCTGCATGGGCGATGGTGTACCTGGCCTGTAAAGAGCTTAGCTTTTCATTACCTCCCACACCGCGGCCCCACCTCAGGTAAACTTCATAAAGGCCTTCCGTTTGTATATACGGCCTCCAGATGCAGGAGCCACCTTCATCCCTGGTCAGCCAGGCAAAATCGAAAGATGGTACAAAGACCTGCGTTCCCGGCGGACTGATCAGCTCACCGTGCCGTATCATGGCTGCTGAAGGCGACCCATGGACATTATGGCAGGTGGTGCAGGTAGCGGCTGAATCACCCTGGCCGTCAAAATCGGAATCACAATAGTTTCTCACATTGAGGCCGAGGTGAAAATGGTGATCATTCCGGTAGGTGCCGAAATTGGTGCCAAAGGGTGGCTCTTTGTGCCAGAGACCGGTTCCGTTGCTGTGCCCGAGTAACTCATACTTGTTGTGACAGCTCAGGCACAGGACAAAATCCTTCCAGGCGATGGTTGGATCAGGAATCAGAGGCGGCGTATTCCTTATTTTGAGGGAAAACTGGCCGTCGATCATTTTCAGCCGATATCCTTGCTGATAGTTGCCAAGGGAGGCCACATAGGTGCGGTGCTCATGATCGAGGTGAGCTGTGTCCGGATCATGACAATCCGTGCAGATAACCCGGCCGTTTCGTCCATGGCCGGTGATATAGTATCCGTACGGTTTTATGGCCTTCTCCTGGCCAATGACCATGGGGGCTGGTACCCCTGTGCCGTCAGCCCTGCTGTTGGCAGGCTCCTCATCATGACAGGCAGCACACCACTTCTCCCGGCCTGATTTTAATCTCTTGGCCTGGTAAACACCCTCCCGCCAGTTCGCCTTGGCTCCGATCACCGGATCATTAGCCCCATCGTAAGACCCTGCGGGACTGTGGCAGGTATCACAAACCTTTGTTTCGGCCAGGGATTTACCATCGGCAAATCGGCCTGTATGCAGGTTATCAGCGCTGCCGCCATGGCAGTCCCAGCAGCCGAGGTCCGGTCCCCGATCCGATTGAAGGTGAGTACTGTGACTGGGGTGGAGGGATACCATTTCGGCATGGCAGTCCTTGCAGGTAGATACCGGGATACGATAATAGGTCATCTGATCAGGATGACACATGAAGCAGACCTGGTTCTTTGAGACTGTTCCGGAACCGGCGCCGAAAAATTGGGTCTGGCCGCCAATACTTTCCATGACTTCTGCGAGATCCGGATCCAGCCTTCCATCCTGGCTGATATACTGCAGGTTGAGCATGGGAGACTTATCAGAGGTTCCGGTTGAGCCGGCCAACTCCCCGTGCCTTACCATGGCCGGACTTGGCGATCCATGTACATTATGACAAGCCGGGCAACTGATCGGTGAATCGGCTGCTCCATCCCAGTCAGAATCCCAATCCTGCCCGTTTCCGCAGTAATATCTCCCCCGCAAATGGCGCAGGTGCTCATTGGTTATCTTTCCATTCACATCCGGATGACCGTCATGGCGGAAATTTGTCTGCAGTGGATCCTGGAAAAAATCGCCGGTGCCATAAGCATCTCCCAGGAGCTTTGAGGCGTCATGGCAGGCCAGACAGAGGGCAAAATCATGGCTGGTTCTGGGGAATTCTCCCCAGTTGCACCCAACCCGCGGGATCTCCAGGGGAAGGACCACCTCTCCATCCACTTCCACATCGCTCAGCCGATAACCGGCCTGGTAGTTGTTAAGACCGACCCGGTAGGTTTGGGCGAGGCCGTCGATGTGATTTCCGGTTGCAGTATGACATCGAAGGCATTTGATCTTATGGCCGTTTACATAGTAGCCATATTGAAGATCACACCTGACCTCAAATTCACAAAGAGCGTTGGCCGTTATAAGCCATGGATTTACCTTGGCCAGTCTGATATAGCGAACCGGGATACATTTGTCCAACCTGGTTTCATTCCATCCGTTCTGGGGGCCGGTTTGCCACGTAGGCGAGCTAAACAGGACCGACTGCCCGAGCACGATTCTGGTCCAGTGGACTAAATCGTCACTTCCATAGACCTCCCATCGAGTATCTGCATTATTGTTCGTATAGAGCCTGAGATGAGAGATATCAATGAAATCGCCCAGATCAAAGACAAGGGAGGACCCGCCCGCGCTGGTATTGCCTGAAGCCAGGTTGCGGTCCAGAAGATTTTCAGCTCCGGCAATATCACTGGCCAAAAGAGAGACAGATTCCACCCGGCCTCCGCTGATAGATCGGCCGGCAATGTTTGGCGGCTTCACGCTGTTTATGGTACACTGCCCATCATCATGGCAGCTAACGCACCACCTCTCCTTTCCGGATCTCAAAAAGCCATAATCATCGTAAACGGCAGATTCTGTCCCACCGGACACCCAATTATTTCTGGCGCCGATATCCGGACTATTCACCCCATCATAGGCTCCGTCCGGGCTATGGCAAGGGATGCACAGGTTGTAGTCTATGTCCGTAACCGAAGGGAAAGCACTGGTGTGACACCCATGGCAGGCATTGCCAAGCCTCGGTCCCCTCATTCCGTTCAGGTGGATTTGGTGGGGGACATCTTCCTGGCCGGCTTGCCCTGTTCCAGGATAGCCACAGATACAAAGGAGAGAAAGGAGAACGATGAAAAACGCCCTTCCCACTGGCCGGGCTTCCCTCTCCATCAATCTTATAAATCTCTTTTTCATTGAGATTACTCTCTGATGCTTAAAAATCTTTCGGGATCAAGGTCTTGAATTCAACATTGATCAAAAAAATTCGTATTTGATCGATGGAAAAATAAAGTTTAACAGGTTGAACACGCAAAAACCATACCACGATAGCCTGATTCCTTTGTGTTCGTTATAACCTTTCCTGATATTTTCTCAGTTTCCCCTCCAACTCTTCGGGCGCAACAGCCTTCGGCTGAATTTGTTTCCCCCTGAGACTGGTCCTTTTCATAAGTAATCTATGAAAATATTGACATGGAGTAAATATACAACAGGGAAACAAAAAAACAGAGTGAGGCCTTGGATGAGAAATCTCAGGTTGTGCAATCTGCCTCACAGCCCCCCCTCCTGGTGGGAATAATTTTTCCCAGAGATCGCAAGAAAGGCTGGCTGGGGGATTGGAGCAGATGATGACAACAATTTGATTCTTATAAAGTATATCGACGTTTATTCCGCAAGGCACAAATCTTGTTACTACTAATATAAATTTCGTAAAATTTTTTTTTAAAAAGTCATTCTTTTTTACATATGCATCTTCCCATAAAACGACACCTTGGGCAGGTGGAATTTGATTTCGTCAGGAAACCATAGCCAAGATACATGTTACCTACGGAGTAATCGGTATACAAAAAGAGTAACTCACTATTTACCCCTAAGGTGGAGATCATGAGCAAAAGCTACCAATCAAAAAA
This sequence comes from bacterium, assembly GCA_049472445.1. GTDB lineage: Bacteria > SZUA-182 > SZUA-182 > DTGQ01 > DTGQ01 > JBLIRT01. The sequence goes on along the minus strand of JBLIRT010000026.1, from coordinate 13,370 downwards.
ACAGGCCTTGGATTTGCATCGATTAAGGGCCCTGGATTACCTTCCCAAACAACATGTTGACTTTTTCGGGAAAATCTCTGAGGCCAATAATCGGGCGAAGGGCCGCCTGGCCAAGGACAATCTCTATCCTCTGATGAGCAAAGAGGTGGCTCACGAGATGCTGGCCCAGGGTTTTCCCCTTATACATTTTGATCGGATGGATATCAGGATAGGCTCCTTAAGAGCTCATTTCAAGGAGATTTGCGGCATTCTCGTAAGGTACGAAGAGTCAGAGCCTGGTCCGGTAGAAATGTTTTACCGGTCTGAAGAATATAATCGCCTTGATCTGAAGGAGCTGATCCGAAAGACGCTTTCCGATGGCTCAGATTATCTCAGAAAAGTCTCGGAAAAAGCGGGCGTTGATGAACATACCTTGAGGTTTGCCGCTGTTACTCTGGTCAGGCCGCTCTTTGAAGTCGTAGCTGAGGGGATGAAAACTCTCCTTTCCAGCTATCCATGGTGGGAGAATTACTGCCCGGCCTGTGGCAGTGATCCCTTTATGGCTAAGATTCGAAGAGAGGATGGAATGAGGATACTTCAGTGCTCATTGTGCAGCACGGAGTGGCAATTTGACAGGGTCAAGTGCCCGTTCTGTAACAACCAGGACCAGAAGAGCCTCAAGTTTTTCTATTATCACGAAGAAAGCCCCTATCGTCTTTATGTCTGTGATCAGTGCAAGCGCTATATCAAATGTGTTGATGAGAGGAAAATGGAGCAGGATAAGGGTATTGATCTATCTATAGAAGATATGGTCACTCTCTATCTGGATACTTTAGCTCAGGAGCAGGAATATCTTCCTCCCTCCATTTTTTAAGCTCCATGGTGGACTTTCATCCAAAGCAAGGAGAGATGATGGCCTCCGGGCAGATATTGAACCAACTTTCATCGTAAACCAGCCCTGGCAAGAAGGAAAGGGAAGAGGTGATACTGGCATTTGAAGAACAGATGCCGCCTGAGAAGATGTGAGATGAAGAGCAAGGGTTAAGTTCATTCGGTTATTGATGAAGCATTATCAAGGAGAATGAAATGGGTTTAACGAGAAGAAAGTTTTTGAAAGTATCCGGGGGCGTAACGGCTTTTGTGCTTGGCAGCTCTCTCTTTGACTTTGTTAAAGTCCCTGAGGCACTGGCAGATGTGGGGGTGAAGGTGGGAACGGAAACCACGACCATCTGCTGCTTTTGCGGGTGCGGCTGCGGGGCAATCGTAACCTCAAGCGGCGGGAAAGTGATTAATCTCGAAGGAGATCCGACTCACCCGGTGAATGAGGGAGCGCTCTGCAGTAAGGGTGTGGCCATGAGGCAGATCTCTACCCAATTGGTGAGCGATGATGAGTTAGCCACCACCTATGCCATTAACAATACGATCGATGAGTGGCCAGCGGACAAAAGATTGGCCAGGGTACTCTACCGTCCGGCCGGTGGTACCCAATGGCAGATTCTTGATTGGGGAACTGCTCTCGGTATGATCGGTGACAGGATTGCTACCACCCGTAACAACACCTGGGAGGCAACAAGCGACGATGGAGCCGGTTCGATGACGGTCAATCGCACCAGGGCCATTGCCGGTATGGGAGGGGCAGCTCATGACACTGAAGAATGCCACCTTTTGCGGAAATTCTTTACCGGACTTGGCCTGGTGTACATAGAACACCAGGCCCGTATCTGACACTCCGCTACAGTAGCGGCTCTGGGAGAGTCGTTCGGTAGAGGGGCCATGACCAATACATGGACAGATATCGGCACCAGTGATGTTATTATGGTGATTGGCGGCAATCCCGCCGAGAATCACCCTATGGCTTTCAGGCATATCACCAACGCCCTGGAAAACAAATTCGGAAATACCGGCCCTGACGGTACCGGGGCAAAGCTCATTGTCGTTGATCCGAGGTTCACCAGGTCTGCGTCCAAATCCTCGATCTGGAATGGCAAACAGATGTACAGCAAGTTGCGATCAGGGACGGATATAGCTTTTATCAACGGGATGATCAACTACGTCATCCGGAATAAACGATATAACGAGGCCTATGTTCTCAGTTACAGTACGGCCGGTTTCCTGGTCAATGAGAACTTTCAGGGTCCGGCTGAAACAGGAGACGGGAAGTTCTCGGGATTCATTCCGGCTGCAACCCAGCCAGCCCCTCACCTCGGCCAGATTGGAAGGTATGATACCTCGTCCTGGCAGTATGCTCAGTATGTGGCTGGACATGCCCTGGAATACAAGGCTATTAACATAGCCACTGACTTCTGGGATGCCTCGGGAAACTGCACGTGCGGTACCTCCTGCGGCTTCAGCATGGGCACCTTGAGCCTTGATCCGGCCAGCCCCCACTTTATCGGCAAGTTCAGACAGCACCTGGTGGATACAGGTAGACTTAGTCCCGCTGAGATAGGGGGCGATGTAGCCAATCAGAGGACCGCCTGGGAACATATACTTCTCCACTATGATCGCTACGATAAGAATACGGTCATGAACATCACCGGTGCAGATGCTGATGTTTATGACGATATATGCGACCTTTTCTCCCGTACCTATGAACCGGGGAGGGTAGGCACCATTTTATACGCCATGGGTACAACGCAGCATACCGTCGGTACCCAGAATATACGTGCCTATTCGACTCTTCAAATCCTCCTGGGCAATATGGGACTCTCCGGAGGTGGAATCAATGCCCAGAGGGGTGAGTCCAACGTCCAGGGATCAACGGACTTTGCCCTGCTGTTCGATATCCTGCCGGGATACCTCAAAGTGCCTGATGCTACGAAGGCCGCAGATGCTGACTTTGACCTGACCGATCCTCTCATAGGCGGTGGCCATGCGGGTTATCCTGATCAGCCGGCCAGCTACATCAAGCGATGTACCCCTTATCCGCGGCATCAGAATGAGCTGAACTGGTGGGGTAATTATAAGAAATACATCGTCAGCCTGATGAAAAACTACTGGTGGAATGCCCTGGGAAGTCCGACTCCCACAGATCCGGCTACACCGGCTCAGCTTCAGGCAGTGTATGACCTGATACCCAAGATTCACGGCCATGCCTCACATATCCAGATTTTTGAGGATATGTATGCCGGAATCATTAAGGGACTTATTGCCTTCGGCACCAATCCGGCCGTAGGCGGTCCGAATTCAATCAAAGAGAGGGAAGCCTTACGGAGACTTGACTGGCTGGTAGTGTCCGAGATCTGGGAGAATGAGACAGCAGCCTTCTGGCAATACAGCACGACCGGAGAAAGACTCACGAGTGCTGAGATGGCCGAGATCAATACCGAGGTCTTTCTATTGCCGGCTGCAGCGCATCTTGAAAAAGATGGCTTTGTGGTAAACAGCAGCCGTTGGTCCCAATTCAGGTATAAAGCGGTCGAGCCGCCGGGGGATGCCGAGCACGAGATCCTCATGATCAACAATCTTTTTGAGGCTGTTAGGAGCAGGACCATAGACCTTGGGGGACCTCTGGCCGGGTTGGAGCATCTGACCATGGGATCTTCGTGGTACGGGACCAATGATCCACCGGCTGATGTTCTTGACCAGGAGATTAACGGCCAGAATGTTGCCGACGGAAGTCAGGTGGCCAGCTTCTCACTCTTAAAAGCTGATGGGACAACCGCTTCAGGAAACTGGCTCTATACGGCTATGTATCCCAGTGCCGGTAATAATTTGGCCAAGAGGCGGAACAATACCCAACCACCGGCCATGGCTCCGATTTACTCAAATTGGGGCTGGGCCTGGCCGGTCAACAGGAGAATTATCTATAATGGTGCCTCCCTCGTTCCCTGCGGCTGGGGCGGTGTCTCGGATACGCCATGGGATACCAGCCACTCGGTCATCTGGTGGGGCTCTGATGGTCTCACCTGGTCATGGCGGGGTGATATCCCTGACGGAGTTCCTGCTCCTCATGGGCAGACCAACCATGTTGAGCGCGGCCCCTTCATCATGCAGGCAGAAGGCCATTGCCGGCTCCATGCCTTTGGCAATGCAGAAGGCCCGTATCCGGAACATTACGAACCCCTGGATACTCCGATGGCGGCCCTGGGAGTGAATCCTGTTCCCCTGCCCACCGGCCATGGGCAGTTGATCAACCCCTGCATTACCATCTATGAGCCGGACAAGATCGGCGATCCCACGAATTTTCCGATCATCGGAACTACCTACCGGGTGAGTGAGCACTGGCAGGCAGGCGCTGCTACCCGTCACCTTCCCTGGCTGTGCGAATTGATGCCTGATGTGGTGGTGGAAATGAGCGAGGAACTGGCCAGGAGCAAGAGAGTAAGAAACGGTGACTGGGTAAGGGTTACCAGCATGCGCGGATACCTCCGAGCCAGAGCCCTGGTGACGAACAGGTTCAGAACTTTCAAGATTAACGGTCAGCATCGTCATCATATCGGCATCTGGTGGCATTGGGGTTACAAGGGTATCAAAACAGGCCACAGTGCCAATAGATTAACATCCCATGTAGGGGATGCCAATACTCGCATTCCGGAGTTCAAGGCCTTCCTCTGCAAGGTTGAGAAGATATAAGGAGGTGATATAGATGGCAGATATGGCAATATTGATCGATACAACAAAATGTACGGCATGTCGCGGATGTCAGGTTGCTTGCAAGCAGTGGAATGACCTTCCTGCTGAAGAAACCTCCTTTTTTGGTGGTCCGGGGTATCAAAATCCAGGGGACCTTTCCAGCATTACTCTAACCTTAGTTAAGTTTTTCTGTTATGGAAGACGAGGAGCAGATGTTGATGATTATGGCAACTGGCAATTCTTAAAGTACGGGTGTATGCACTGCCTCAACCCGCGGTGCATGAAGGTTTGCGATACTCTCTACAGGGCCATTTATAAGGACAGTGACGGATTTGTCCAGATTAATCAGAATCTCTGTCAGCCGGCCATCTGTAATGCCTGTACGGCTGGGTGTCCCTTCGGGGTACCGAAAATGAATGGCCAGTCGGCCGTGAAATGCCATGCCTGTCTCAACAGGCGGGGTTATACCTATCCAACCGCAATTAAGGATCCGGCCTCAGACTGGCTGGCCGGTCCTGAGTTGGCCCCGGCCTGCGTGGCAGCTTGCCCTACAGGAGCTTTAGTATACGGAGACCGGAATGAGATCATCGCCAAGGCCCGGGCTCGGGCCGATGATCCTGCTGTGAGAGAGAAATATCCGGAGGTGAATGTTTACGGAGATAATGGCCCTTATGGCGGGCTTCGCGTCATCTCGGTTTTGACCAGAGAACCCGGATTCTACTCTTTACCACCTAAGAATTCCAGCTATTAAAGAGCGGAAGGAATGTTTGAGGTTATCAGGAAAGGCGAAAGATCATGAGAGAGATTAAATTATCTTCCCTTGCCAGAAACAGGAGGAAGACTATGAAAAATGTCCTTTACAGTAAAAAGCTTATAGTCCTGTCCGTAGTGGTGCTGTTAATTTTCGGCACCTTAGGAATCTTGCGGGCAGTGAATATGGAGTATAACCGCCCTAATCCACTCATGGATTATGTGCCCCAGGAAATCGGTATTTATGATACGATGTACTGGGAATTGAATGAAAGTGACTGCAGGAGCTGTCACGGTAACAGCCTGGCTGACAGGCACCACAATACTGCCACCGTCATAGTAGACGGTGACTGTATCGCCTGCCACGAGGTGACCGCAACCGGCGTCTCCATGGTCAGGGATTGTACAACCAGTGGCTGTCATAGCTGGCAGGATCTTGATAACGGCTGGCACCATGACACGGATATGTCGGACTCATCAAACTGTGTGGCCTGCCATGGATCAAACCTGATTGAGGAAATCACCCCCATAAGGGATTTCTCCATGTATCCACCATCGATCGTAACTCCTACTCCATTTTCGTGTGAGAATTGTCACTGGGAACAATCGGCCTGGTCCACGGGAGATCCTCAAAACCCGGGTCACCCTTCCACGTATGACCATTCTGATGCTTGGGGCCAGTTTACGGGCTTCCATGAGTATTCAAAGCCGATTTATGGAAACGCAGATACTCATCATATGGAGTTCATGGGGAATGTAGCCTCTGAGTGTTACCAATGCCATTCTCAGAATCCGGGGAATCCATCTTGGGATCCTTACAATCCTCAGCTCATCCGCTACTGCGAGATCTGCCATAGCATTGGCACCCTCCACAGGATACGTCCCCATGTCCAGGGCACCAATGGATGGGCTTCAGTAGGCTTCCATGTGCCGTTCGAGAACATTGATCCTACTGATGAAGACCCTGTCCGGTACAGAACCTGGAGGCAAACAGGGCTTTATCTTCCTGAGTTGTTCCCAGGATTTACGGCTAACCAGCAGTGTTTTGGATGCCATGGAGATGATATCCCCACCGGACCAATGCCCCCTGTGCCGGTCTCGCCGCCGATCATTGAGGTTTCCGCGGCCGGTATTCAACCAAGTCATGGCTGCTGTGGTGCTCTGGTGACTTTACGGGGTCAGTGTTTTGGTGATGAACATGCGGAAGGCTATAGCGTGCAGTTCAGATATGATGTTGATACCTGGATGGATATGCCTATCTATTCCTGGACTGAAACACTTATTGAATTTGAGGTTCCCTGCTGGACGCTCCTGCCAGCCGGTAACTATGACGTAAGGGTGGTGACGCCGGCTGGAACGAGTAATATACGCGTATTCACCATTGAAGACTGCAGCTATTCCCTGGATTTGACTCCGGAGGATGGGCCTTGTGGTACCTGGATACAAATTTCGGCCACCGGCAGTGCCGGCTTTGGAAATTACCAGACTGAAATCTTTGCCGACAGCAATCATGGTGTCTGCCGGCTGGTAGACTTTGCTGCTTCACAGGGAGTTTACACGGCCCTTGACTATGGGAATTGGAGCAGCACAGGCTTTGAGGTAAAATTCTATAATGTCTTTAAAGATGCCAGAGATCCTGAGACCGGGAAGCGTAATTTTGTCTGGGATGTCGGCAGTGAGCCGGCCTTTTACCGGTGTGATTCCCTGGCTCTGGGTAATTGGCAAGTCTATATAAAGACTATCTACTTTGTTGACACAGACGGCAGCGGAGACTTGAGCAGCAGTGATACGATTTATCAGGTGGCGACCAGTGATCCATTAACCTTTGAGCTCAGGAATGATCCGATTCTTTATAGAACCTCTCCTACCATGATCAAACCTGATGATGTCTTGAGAATCTTTGGACTGAACTTGGGCCCTGCCAAAGGAAATGGTGAGGTGCGCATTGGTTCTGAAGCTGAGGCCGTAAGCCCCATTCTCGGCCAAGGAAATCCGTTGACCGGGGTTGTGAGTTGGAGCAACACGGTAGTGAAGATGAGAGCGGAGATCCTCCCTGAATGGAGAGGTAAGATTCATTATGTATGGATTGAAAAGAATGGGCTGAAAAGCAATTTCCAGAGGCTCAGGATTCTCTAAGAACCTTGAATCCCTCGTATAGCTTGAGGCTAAAATCCGAGGGGGAGGGAGGACTTATCCTTCCTCCCCCTTATTACTAGAGAATTATCAGGGCGCGTGAAGCAGGGCATTACCTGACGGGAGTTTGAACCTCATGCTGGTTTTATCTATGGAGAAGAAATGGCCATGAGAGTGCTATCGAGGAAGACAGCCTTATCCTTGTGTATCGGAGTATTATTATTTTCCCTGGTGAATTGCCGCAGTAAGAAGGTAGTGGCCAGGAGAAGTGGTCACGAGGTAACTGAAGAGGAACTGGAAGCAGCCTTAAGGGGCTTACCTGATCACAGGCGTGAAATATTCAGAGATAAGGTGATTGATGATCTCATCGAGATAAAGATCTTTGCCGAAGAGGCGAGACGAGCCGGACTGGAAAAAGATCTTCAGATAAAGAAGGATTTGCAGAAAGTTGAAGAGGAAACTCTGGCTCGATCCTTTACTGAGAAATATCTTGACCGGCAGGCAACCCCGGAAGAAGAGGATCTGGAGAAGTTTTACCTGGAGCATAAAAGCCAATTTATTATTCCTGAGAGTGTGTTTATCCAGCATCTCCTGGTCAAAAGCTTGGAAAAAGCGGAAGAACTTTTGGCCGAACTCCGGAAAGGGACACCTTTTGAAGAATTAGCCAGGCAGAAATCTGTCTGCCGTTGCTGGAAGAAGGGAGGCAATCACGGATGGCTCCTGAAAGGCAGAATGGAGCCTGAATTGGAAAAAGCAGCCTTTACCCTGGAGACCGGAACATTAAGTGAGGTCATGAAAACCGAAAAAGGATACCAGGTTATAAAGGTAATCGACAGAAGAAATCAGAAAGAAATACCCTTTGAAGAAGCAAAGAAGAATATCCACCTTATCCTCTTTCAAAAAAATAAAAATGAGCTTATTCAACAGTATTATAACAGGGCCAAAGGAGATAAGAAATCCTCGGAAGAGGGTGTACTGGTCAGGATAGGGGAAGAGGTTATGAGAGAGGAAGATATCGCCCATATCCTGGCTAAGGCCCCGGAGAAGGAAAAAGAAATGCTGAGGAAGAGGTGGATCAATTACTTTACAGAGCTTAAGGTCTTTTCCCATGAGGCTAAAAAGGTGAACCTTCAAAATGACCCCCGGGTAGCAACTGAATTGAAGAGAAGAAAGGATCAGGTTCTGGCCGATGCCTTTCAGAAGCAGTTTATCACTGATAAGGTTAAAGTCAGTGATCGAGAGATGGAAGAGTATTACCGATCTCACCTCGATGAGTATAAGGTACCTGTCAAAGTGAGAGTGAAATCTATCGTCGTTGAAACACAGGAGCAGGCAGAAGATATTTTGCAGGAGTTGAGGGAAGGGGCATCTTTTTCCGAACTGGCCATGACAAGGTCAATTCATCCATCGAGCTCAAAAGCAGGAGAGATCGGCTGGTTTGACCAGGGTGAGGGGGAGCCTGCCCTGGAGGCAGCAGCCCTTCCTTTGGAAAAAGGGGAAATGAGCGGGATCATCAAGACAGAAGCAGGCTATGAAATCATCAAGTTAATGGATAGAAAGGGTGGGGATGTCAAGTCTTTTGACGAGGTAAAGCAGACCATTAAAATGAGGCTGATGGTCCAAAAGGTTGAAGAAGAGAAAGCATGTTACTATAAGAAGGCGGGGCTATAGTCTATGCGTCAAAATTTTATACAGGTAGAGAGTTAAACTCCGAAGAAAATAAGAGTGAATGGAAGATTATTTCGGTTTTATCAGGGTGGAGGAGAGGTATTTTCAGGCACAAAAGTTGCTGAATTATGAAATAAGGATTGGTTGGAACGGAATTCTTGGGTGAAATGAGAGGGATTTTTCATCATGGTTCCTGAAAGCTCTTTTTGACAAGGGGTTAGATGCAATGAAGACGAGATTTGAAGTATTACGAAGCATTCCTGTATCAGGAAAGACATTTCTCCTCGCCCTGGCCTTTCTTTGCGCTCTCGGGCTTTTGGGCTGCGGAGGTGGAGGAGGTGGTGAGAGCGGAACCGTCATTCCACCAAACACCAATGCTCCGACTGTAGATATTTGGTCACCTCAGGATGGTTCAACCTTCAACCAGGGAAATACCGTAAACTTCGGAGTTGAAGCTCGGGACACTGAGGATGGGCTCTTATCCGGTAACTCCGTTAGCTGGGAATCATCATTGGATGGACAGATAGGGACAGGAGCATCTCTGAGCCTGAATAATTTATGGCCAGGGATCCACACCATAACCGTTACCGCTACTGACAGCGGAGGAAAGACCGCCACTGACAGTGTGACTATTATCATACTTGAGCATCATGCTCCCTCAGTGATTATTTCCTCGCCTTTAGATCAGGAGGAATTTGCTCAAGGGGAATCAATATCTTTTGAGGGCTCAGCCTTTGATCCGGAAGACGGTGCCCTGCCAGGCAACTCTCTCGTCTGGACATCATCAGAGGAAGGGCAAATTGGGACAGGATTATCCTTTACCCGGAATGATCTTTCGGATGGAGAACACACCATCACCCTGACCGCCACCGATAGCGAAGGAAAAACAGGAGACAGCAGTGTAACCATCACCATAGTTCTCAATCATGCCCCATCGGTGGTTATTTCCTCGCCTCCAGATCAGGAGGAATTTGCTCAAGGGGAATCAATATCTTTTGAGGGTTCAGCCTTTGATACGGAAGACGGGGCTCTGCCGGGTGACTCTCTCGACTGGACATCATCGCGAGATGGATGGATCGGGACAGGATTATCCTTCACCCGGAATGATCTTTCGGATGGAGAACACACCATCACCCTGACCGCCACAGACAGTGACGGAATAGAGGGAAGTGAAGTAAGGACCATCACCGTAGAAGCTTCGAGTGGAGAAAAAACATTCGGCGGCAGTGGTGATGAGGTGGCTTATGCCATCCAGCAGACTTCAGATGGCGGCTATATCGTAGCAGGATACAAGATTATTCCTGACCATGTAAATTGGTGTGATGTGTATCTGGTCAAGATGAAAAGCAACGGTATGGCGGAATGGGAAAAGACATTTGGAGGACCTGACTGGGAAGGAGCTTATACTGTTCAACAGACTTCAGATGGCGGCTACGTCGTAGGAGGATATTCCGGATTTGAAGATGATGATTTCTATGTCCTGAAACTTGATACCAATGGAGTTGAGCAATGGTCGGAAAAATTCGGAGGAAGTGGAGATGAGGCGATTACCTCGCTTCAGCAGACTTCCGATGGGTATATTCTGGCCGGATATGCTATAGATGAATATCTACGTAGTAATTTGGTTGTGATCAAGCTCGATAATAGCCACGAGGTGGATTGGGAGGTAACCATTGGAGAAGATACTTATGACATGGAGGCTACTTCAATCCAACAGACTATGGATGGAGACTATATCGTGGCCGGAATCAAAGGTTGCTATATAGATACAGGAACCGAAGAATATTATTATAATGATATATACATAGCCAAGCTCGACGGCGATACCGGGGCAGTGACAGCGGGATGGCCCAAAATCATTGGAAGCAGTGACAATGATGAAATTGCCGAGGCTATCCGGCAGACCAAGGATGGAGGCTATATCGTGGCCGGAAGTATTTTAGATCAGACTGATTGGTCTTACGATTTCTATGTAATCAAGCTTGATAGCAGTGGCCAGGTAGCACGGAGTAAAACCTTTGGCGGAAATGATGATGATGAAGCCTACGCAGTGCAGCAGACCGCAGATGAGGGCTACATTGTAGCCGGATATACCGATTCGGATGGAAGTGGTGGTTCCGACTTCTATATCCTGAAACTCAACAAGGATTTAGGATATGAGTGGGATCAGACCATAGGGGGAAGCGCAGACGAAGTGGCCAACTCCATCCAGCAGACCACGGATGGCGGCTATGTTGTAGCGGGATCTGTCCGGTCCGAAAGTGGTTACAGTGACGTTTATGTAGTCAAGCTTGACAGCTCAGGCCATATTGAGCCGTTTTAAGTCTTCCATAGATAGGAATGAGGAAGCAGAACTGCCACAGTCAGGCCTACAAGAGGCTGATCTATGACTGCGGCAGTTTTTGCTTCGGACAGACTTTTCCCACCCTGAATAATCCAACCGAAAAATCCTGAAAGCCTGCTTCAAGAGCCTGGAAGGAAACCACATAGAGATCTGTGCGGCTCCAGGGAAATCCATCCCGGATCCTCCTGAATCAGGGCTGACCTGTTCAGATGGAAAAGAATTGACGATGAATTATTGTTAAATGTATTGCCGATAGGCCCAGGGTGGGCAAAACAGCCCAGGGTGGGCAAAACAGCCCAGTTCGACTCAGAGGATAAGATTGCATATTATATAAAAACAGCAGGTTATCTAAGGCAGGAGAAGTTCTTTCCCTGGCATGCTTTTTGTTATACCTTTTAGAAAGTCAGCCCTTGATTACTATAATTTCAGATCTGAACCCTATGAGTGCTGAAAGCCGAAACCATGAAGAATGAGCTTTTCCTGAAAATCAAAGAGGATCTCCCCACTCTGCCCACCGTGGTTACCCACCTCCTGAACCTTATCCTGGATGACCGGAGCTCAGTCAAGGATATTTCGAAAATTATCAGCATAGATCAAACCTTAACCTCAAAGGTACTCAGGGTAGTCAATTCCGCTGCTTACGGGCTGCAGGGGAAGATCAGCTCCCTGGAACACGCTTTAACCATCTTAGGTCTCGATACGCTGAAAAATCTGTTTTTAAGCATCTCCATATTCGATAACCTCTTGGAGAAAGACCAATCGGGTAAGAGCCAAATAGGAAATCTCAACAAGTCTCACCTCTGGTGCCACTCTCTGGCTGTGGCCACCGTAGCCAGGAGTATAGCCAGATTTATGAATTATAAAAAGCCGGACGAGGCTTATGTAGCGGGGCTTCTTCATGATTTAGGAAAGGTAATTATAGAGCAGTCAGTACCTGCCCAATATAGGAGCTATCTGGAAAACTTACACGTAAACCCTACTCTTTCTCTTCAATCTGAAGAAGAGTATCTTCACGTAAATCACGCCCTTGTCGGCAAGATTGTCTTTGAAAGGTGGAATTTTCCCGTGAGCCTGCAGAAAGCCATTGAATTTCATCACGGGGTAAAAAGCACCAGTGAGACCATTTCGGATCTGGCGGCGATTATATCTGCCGCTGACTTCATTTGCTGGACTCAAGCCCTTGGCTCTTTCGATCTGCCCTCCCAGCCTATGCTGGACCCTCAGGTTGAAGAGATAGTCAACTTCAAGGATCTGGATATAGAACCTGTTCTGGAAGAGATGAAAAGAGAGTTGGAAATAAATTCGAAAATCTTTAATTTTCATTTGAATAATCCTGAAGAGCTGAGAAAAGCCTTGCAGAGGGCAAATCTCGAATTGGGGCGGATCAACTCTCTCTATGAGGAAACGAAAAAAAAGCAGGCGAGGCAGATTCATGAGCTGAGTGCCTTGAACACGATCGTTTTTAAAACCCGAAAGGTGCTGGATCCATCTCGAGTCATGAAGAGCATTTTGGAGGAAATACATGAGGGGTTCAGCTTTGCCAGACTGATCTGGTTTTCGGTGGATGTGGTGAAAGGGATGATAATTCCACAGGGGGTTTGCGGCATATTTCAAAGTAACTTACCGATAATCACGACAGGGTGTAACCTGGATGAGGAGATCGGCTCTCCATTCCTTACCTGCATTCAAAGCAGGAACATTGTACACCTGGACAGCCGTAAGTGTGCTGAAAAAACACCTGACTTTTATCTTCTGAAGACCATGCAGAGCCAGGAGATGATCCTCATTCCCATCAGCAGCGGTGAAGGGGTAGCAGATCTGCTTCTCCTGGATAATCCGCAGAGAGATGTCTTTATCTCTTCTGACACGATCCAGTTTCTTGACCTTTTGGCTATGAACCTGGGCATGGCCCTGGAAAATG
>JBLIRT010000025.1:0-25488 GCA_049472445.1 bacterium | reverse complement strand
GATGCAGCCGCAATCCCAATAGACGGGTTGTATGGAGAAAAGTGCTAAAGCCGGGCCAGAATTGAACGGATGGGAAAACTATCCTTAAAAATAAACCGACGGTAATTATCATCCTTCCAATGATCCTTTTCATAAAAAAACGTATCTAAAAAAGAAACGTTTCTTTTTTGGATACGTTTCGCTTACCATAAGCATCCTGAGGAGTACCCGGGAATTGACGTGGGCCGGAAAGAGAAATATTCTTTCTGCCGAAGAGTGATAAGCCTTGCATATGTTTTCATGAAAGGAGAAATGGCATGATCCTGAAGAACCTTTACGCCTATGCTGACTTGTTCTCCGAATATACGGAACTGAGAGTGCAGGAGAATAGAAGCATACGAATTTCCATGGTCAAGGGAAACATCGTCGAGAACAGCAGAACCTCGACCAGTGGCGTTTCAGCCAGAGTGTACAAGGAGGGAGTCTGGGGTTTTGCTTCCCATCCGAATATTTCAGACGAAACCATCAGAGCGGTTATGAAATCTGCTGCCGATAATGCACTCTTTTTACATTCACGGGAGAAAAGAAAGGCCGGGAAATTACAGGCAGCCACGGCTATGGCCGATCATGATTTCACTACCAGAAAGAAAAGGATCTCTCAAAGGGAAATGCTGGTCTTTATGAGAGAGATTGATAATTATATCATCGGGAGATGTTCCAGAGTCAAGGCAAGGAGTATCACCTTATCGTGTCTTGACATGGAAAAATCCCTGATCACCTCTGATGTATCAACCGCCTATTCCATGATCCCAAGAGCGCTTCTCTCCATCCTCCTCTCGACGGAAAGGGATGGGGAGCCTGTTGAGCTCTTTGAAGTGCATGGTGGATTCGGGCAGTTTGAAGATGTTTTTCTCTCCCCGGATCAGCTCTATGGAAAGGTTGATCGGCAATATGATCACCTTCTGAAAAAGGCTGAAGGTGTTTATCCCAGGGCGGGTCTGGCTGATTGCATTTTAGATGCTGATCTGGCCGGTATTCTTGCTCATGAGGCTATAGGCCATACCACTGAGGCTGATCTTGTTCTGGGAGGATCGATAGCCTCAGAGTACCTGAATGAACAGATTGCCGATCCCCTGATTACCCTGGTGGATTTTGCTCATTCAGCCCTGGATGAAAGGTGCCCGGTACCTGTTTATATCGATGATGAAGGAACAAAGGCAGAGGATGCCCTTATTATTGAAGAAGGTATCTTAAGAGAATTTCTCCATAACAAGGAGACAGCCAATCACTTCGGCGTGATACCGAAGGGCAATGCCAGGGCTTTCCAATTTTCTGATGAACCGCTCATCAGAATGAGGAATACGGCCATTTTACCTGGCCGGAGTAAGCTGGAGGATATGATAGCTTCCATAGATGACGGCTACTATCTCATGAAGGCAAGCAATGGTCAGGCCGACTCGACCAGCGAATTCATGTTTGGAATTATCCTGGGTTATGAGATAAAGAAGGGGAAGATAGGGAGAGCACTTCGGGATACCACTATTTCAGGGGTTGCTTTTGATGTTTTAAAAACCGTGCGCATGGTATCCGACCAGATGGTCTGGTCAAACAGCGGGATGTGCGGAAAGAAGCAGCTTATACCTGTTGGCCTGGGCGGGCCGGCTATACAATGCGTTTTACATATTGGAGGGAAATAGGGCATGGAGGAACATGAAACCGTAAGCTATTGCCTTGACGCCTTAAAGAAGGCAGGTGCCCGCAAGGCACAATGCGTCTTAAGAAACAGGGAAAGGAATGAGCTTAACCTGGAGAGTAATAGACTGAACCTTTTGAGGACAACCTTTGATACGGCCATAAGCCTTGCGGCTGTTCTTGACGAGAAAAGAGCTGCCATATCTCTCAATAAAACGGATAAGGATTCTCTTGATGAAGCTGTCAGGCAGGTTATCGAATTGGCCAGGGCCTCTGAAGCTGACAGCGCCAATGATATATCAGAGAAACAACCACCGAAGGCATTCAAAAAGGGTCCGGAAAAACCTGACCTTGAGGCTATGTACGAGAGGTTACATGCCTTTATCCATTATGTTCGAAAGATGTATCCTCTGGTCATTCTCGAAGGAGCGAATTTTGACTTTACCCTGGAGAAGAGGTGCTTCCAGAATACGAATGGAGTCGATTTTTTCTCTCAAAAGGGAGTTTATCATTTTTTTACCCTCTTTACCTCGAAGGAGGCAGGGAGAAGCTCTTCCTTCAACACCTCCGGCTTTTCATCAACGAGTCTTGATCAGGAGATTCAGAATTATGGCTCTCTCGATGCCCTGCTGAGACAATCGGGTGAGCAGATCGAGGCCAAAGCCTTTGAAAGAAAGATGGTAGGCGATGTTATTATGACACCTGATTGCCTGGAAGATTTTATCAGATTTCTGGCTCGAAATTTTTTGAGTGATCAGCCTCTCATTACCGGCACATCACCCCTGAAGGATGCCTTGGGCAGCACCATAGCTGACAAAAGACTCACACTTTGTTCGAAGCCGGTTTCTGAAGAGATAGACGACGGCTATTTTTTTACCGGAGATGGATACGAGGCTCAGGACAGTATTATCATTGACCGGGGTGTTCTGAAGACATTCCTTCTCAGTTTATATGGCGCAAAAAAGACGGGAAGGCCAAAGGCGGTGAACGATGGAGGTGCCTATGTTATAGATGCCGGAAAGGTATCTCTTGAAGAGATGGTAAGATCAGTCAAGAGTGGTCTTTGGCTGGGGAGATTCTCAGGGGGCAATCCGAGTGAAAACGGCGACTTTTCCGGTATTGCCAAGAACAGTTACTACATCGAGGGTGGTGAAATACAATATCCTGTTACCGAAACCATGATCTCCGGCAATCTCCTGGTTATGTTAAACCATATAAGGAATATTTCACAGGAAAGGATTGATTTCGGCAGGGCCATTCTCCCCTGGCTGCAATCGAGCGGATTGACTATTTCAGGGAAATAGCATGAGAAATCTCATTGAATATTCAGGTCTCCTGGTGCCCACAACTCCACATTGACAGCACTCTGGTAGGGATCAGAGCCATCCCCCTTCCATCCGTACGGATCTATGGGAATCCCATGGTATTGTACTTCAAAGTGGAGATGATAAAAGCCGGGACTCCCGACATTGCCGGAAGAGCCTATCAATTGTCCTCTTGAGACATGTTGTTCAGGAGCTACAAGCTGCTCGCTCAGATGAAGATAGTATGTTTTATAGCCATTCTGATGATCAATTTCAAGAGTATTGAAAAATTGAGCATCCATAATTCCAGGGTAACTGTCGGGGAAAGAGGCGATTCCTTCGGCTGCTGCATAGACGGGTGTACCCGCTGGTACGATATAATCAAAGCCGGGATGTCCGTCATAGCATAAAAATTTTGAGACTCCGCAGCTCACTATTCCGGTATAATTACCATTGACCACGAATGATTGTCCATTTATTGTGTTATAGCAGCCATCACAGAAAGGGCAGATTGATTTTATAAAATTGCCAACCTCGCCGGTATAGGCTACTACCCTTATATCCTTGCCATACGGCATCTCCATGGCATGATCAAATACGGATCCTACAGGGGCATTATAGGCATGGTACTCAGATAGAGGAAAACTGAGAAAGAAGCTATCATCAGCACCCCTTACCTGAGACATTTTTATCATCATGGTCAATACGAAGAGAAGCCCCATGGCCGCATACTTCATTCCATCTTTTTTAAAAACCATCAAGTTCTCCCAGAGCATCCTGCTCTATAAAAACTGGAACATCCCCTGGCTCAAGGCCTTGAAGCGAAGTCTCGTTGTCGTATTGGATACGACTTTCGCTTCCTTCAGCATGAAACGATCATTGCTCAAACTATCGGCTGATGAAGGAGAATCATTTACCCGTCGCTTTATTTTACCTGGCCTAAAGGATTTTCCAGTAAGGCGAATTTGGTTGATATTCCGAAACTTTTTGGGATTAATCCGGCAAAGTAAAAGTGAATTAACTACAAAAAGGGAGTAAAAAGAGCGTAGGAATGAGGAATGTATAGAAATAAAACTCTGAAAGGGAAGGCAGTAGGGGGAATAATGCCTTTTATCCTCTCTTTGGTCATCATGATATCGCATGTGCTTTTTAATCCATCCCATCGCCTCCATCCCTTAACCTTTCTTTTGCTTGTAATTCTTGCCTGGTGGGGATTCATCGAGATAAGGGAGATGAAGGGGGACAGCAGGGTTCAACTTACGTATTTCGATTTATTCCTGAAGACAGGGATGTTATCCGGTGTATTGGTAAGTGTTGTCCTCGGGGACATTGATTATACTTTTATTACCCTCTTGGGCTTCATCAGTCTGATTTTAGGAATAATCCTGAGAAAATTGGCCATTCAGAGGTTAGGGGTGCATTTTTCCTATAGCCTTGAGACAGAGGGAGAGCGTCAACCGATCATAGTTGATGGGGTTTACAAGTATATCAGACATCCGAGCTATCTGGGTATCTTCATGATTATATTGTCTTTCTCAATCATTTATATCAACCTTCCCGGCTTTTTGATTGAAATCTTGTTCTTATGGCTCTATGTCCGCAGGAGAATTTCTCTGGAAGAAAAAATGATGATCAATACCTTTGGTGACAGGTACAGAAATTATATGAGAGGGACAAAGAAGATGATACCCTTTCTTTATTGACCATGAAATTCATTTTATATAATAAGGAGATAGATACATGGCACGTATAGCCATTAATGGATTGGGAAGAATAGGAAGAGCTGCTTTAAAGATTGCCTTGGATACTCCGCAATTAGAGGTTATAGCCGTCAATGATCTGACGGCGACAGACAACCTTGCCTATTTAATGAAGTATGATACGGTCTATGGCCGATATGAGAAAAGCGTGGAGTCCAGCGAAACCGGTTTCATAATAGATGGTAAAGAAATCAAGGTATTCAACCTGAAAGATCCGGCCCAGCTCCCATGGAAGGATTTAAACATCGATATTGCTCTTGAATGTACCGGAGTATTTGCCAACAGGGAAGGTCTTGAGAAGCATATTCAGGCAGGTGCCAAGAGAGCTATTCTATCAGCGCCGTCAAAAACTCCGGATGTGTTGACGATTGTCTACGGCGTCAACAAAGTGGAGGATGCCGCGGCCAGGGTTATTTCTTGCGCTAGCTGCACTACCAATTGCATTACCCCGGTAGTCGAGGTTTTAGGAAGGAGAATAGGCATTTGGAAGGCGATCATGACTACTGTCCATGCTTACACCTCCACGCAGGCACTTGTGGATGGGCCGGCCAGGAAGGTTCGGAGGGGAAGGGCGGCAGCAGCTAATTTCGTGCCCGCTTCAACTGGTGCGGCTATAGCTACGACAGCGGTTTTGCCTCAATATCAGGGGAAGTTTGATGGTGTCGCTATTCGTGGTCCTGTTTCGTCAGGGTCAATTGCAGATGTGGTATTTCTGACCAAGAGAAAAACGACGGTTGAAGAGGTGAATGATATTTTCAGAGAGGAAGCCGCCACCCAAAGGTACCATGATATCCTGGGTATCACTGATGATCCTATTGTCTCGTCCGATGTTATCAGAGATCCACGGGCTTCAATTGTCGATTTAACCATGACCAAGGTGGTGGATGGTGATCTGGTGAAGGTCATGAGCTGGTATGATAATGAATGGGGATATGCAGCTCAGATGATGAAGCAGGCGGTTGCCTGGTAATTCATCTTGATACCTGATTGCGTATCTATGAATTGTGTACCCGATAGAGAGGCTCTCTCAAAGAGAGCTCGCCTCTCTATCGGAAGCCGCTATTCCTTAAAAAGTGGTCTTCCGCAACTTCAAAAGCAAATCTTCTTATTTCCTCAAGATAGGCTATTAAGTGCTAAATCTACCGAAAATGGTATAGCGAAATGTTGTTTAAAAAGAGTTTAATTTGCGTATACAGTTGACAATTAGATTGAGACTGAGGAGATAATCATAAGATATGTCGAAGAGAGTACTTTTCATTACCCCTCCCTATCATTGTGGCGTTGTTGAATCAGGAGGAAAATGGCAGAACCTGGGTTTTCTTTATATAGCTGAGGAACTGAGAAAAGAGGGACATCAGGTTGAGGTATATGATGCTATGGCTAAAGGCCATACCTATCAAGATATTGAAGAGAAAATTGAAGAAGTCAAGCCGGACATTGTTGGATCCAATGCTTATACGGCTACCCTTCAAGCTGCCACCAGAATACTGCAGATAGCAAAATCCATAGATCCGAATATAACAACGATTATCGGTGGTATCCATCCCACGATGATGCCGGAGGAGACATTACAGAAAGCAGAAGGGGCTATTGATTTTGTTATTCGCTGGGAAGGTGAATATACGACTCCGGAACTTCTGAAGGCTTTGGAAGGGAAGATGAACCTTTCAGAGGTACGAGGGATAGCCTATCTGGATGGAGATGAACTTGTGCTGACAGCACAACAGGAATACATTCAAGATCTTGATTCACTGAGCCCTGCCTGGGATCTCGTTGACTGGGAAGATTATTACGTGTGCTATTTCCCTCATGAGAGAGTAGCCATGGTTTCCTCCTCGCGCGGCTGTTCGTTTGAATGCACTTTCTGTTCACAGCAAAAATTCTGGCAGCGGAACTGGAGGGCGAGATCCCCGGAAAACTTTGTGGGAGAAATCGAAACCCTTCACAGGAAGTATGGTGTAACAGCCTTTTCTATTATAGATGAATACCCTACCAAGGATCGGGAGCGATGGGAGGGTATTCTGGACCTGCTTGTAGAGAAAGATCTGGGGGTTCACTTCCTTCTTGAGACCCGTGCCCAGGATATACTGCGGGATAGAGATATCTTATATAAATACCGTAAGGCCGGCATTATTCACATGTTTATCGGATTAGAGGCAACCAGTCAGGATGCTCTGGACACCTTAAAAAAGAGCGAAACCTGTGAGGAAGGCCGGGAAGCTATACAATTGTTGAATGAACAGAATATTATTACTGAAGGCTCTTTCATCGTTGGCTTTCCTGATGAAACAGAAGAGTCCATCCATAATACCCTGAAACTTTCCAGATACTATAATGTTGACCATGTTATCTTTCTCCTGGTTACGCCCTGGCCATACAGTGATATATATGAAAATCTCAGTCCATATATTGAAGACTTTGACTACAGCAATTATAATCTGGTCGAACCAATAGTCAAACCAAAGAGCATGAGTCGTGAAGAATTGATGGACAGAGTAGTGAAATGCTATAAAAGCTTTTACATGAGAAAGCTTTTCCAGTGGTTAACGGTTAAGGATGAATTGAAAAAGAAGATGCTTTTTCGCGGATTCAAAGCAGTTATGGAAAACTCTTTTCTGAAAAAGCATATGCCTAAAATGGGCAGAATGTCTGAAAAAGCAAAAAAATTTTTATATATGCTCGGTGATCTGGGCTGAATTTCAGCGATGTCGGAAGGTTCTGATCATAAGAGAGATATTAATCACAAAAGACCTGCGGGCAGCCTTTGCTGCCATTGCGGTTTGTGCCTGACCTCGTATGCACGTTTTGCCCGGGAGACATGTGCCTTTGTCTCTTCCCGTATTGAGAGACTCGAAAGGCTTGTCCATGGAAAGGGGCGTGAGATCAACAATTTCGACCATTGGTACTTTGGCATCTATGAAAAGATGATGGCTGGCCGTATGGCGGTGCCCATAGAGGGTGCCCAGTGGACAGGCGTTATCAGCAGCGTTGCCTCCGAGATGCTGAAACGTGATATGGTGGATGGAGTGATATGCGTTCACGGTGAGGGCGAAAACCGGCTGAAGCCTGTACCTTGCCTTGCCTTTACAGCAGCGGAAGTTCTGGCCGCACGAGGGAATAAACCTATGCTGTCGGCCAATCTTTCCATGTTAGATCTCGCCCAAAAGAGGGGGATAAGGCGGCTTCTTTTCATCGGATCTGGTTGTCATGTTCAGGCATTGCGTGCCTTACAGCCCAGGCTGCCTTTTGATAAAATATATGTCCTGGGTTTTCCTTGTGTTGATAACTGCACCCCTGAGAGCGCAGAAAAATTTTTGCAGCAAGTCAGCTCATCACCTGATACTGTGGTCAGGTATGAATTCATGCAGGACTATTGCCTTCAATTCATACATCAGAATGGATTGAGGGAAAGGGTTCCCTTCTTTTCCCTTCAGTTTAAAAAGTTATCCAATCTCATTCATCCATCCTGCAGGAGCTGTTTTGATTATGTCAACTCACTGGCGGATCTGGTAGTGGGCTACATGGGTTCGCCTCTCGGATGGCAATGGATTATTGTGCGCAACCAGGCAGGACAGGAAATGTTTGAGGTGATCGAGAATCAATTGGAGCTCCAAAACCGGCCAATACCGTCAAAAGGTAAAAGGCGATGGGCCTTACAGATGCTTCTCTACGTTTTAGATTACAATCTTTGGCTTCCCGGAAGAGCGGCCTCGATAGCGGGTGCAATGGCCAGGAGGATCGGTCCTCAGGGTTTGGAATTTGCACGCTTCAGTATAGATCTCCACTTTGTCAGGAATTATGGTCATGTAAAGCGAAACTACCCTGGATATGTTGATAAGATTATACCGGGTTTTGCCAGGAGGATAGTGAATCAATATTCTTTACCCGGACGAGGTCCTTTTGTTCAATATCATAGGGCGGTAAGGCGTATCAGACGAAAATGGCGATATTAAGGGAAAATAGGAGGATAATCATTGAGCAAACAAAAACATATGATATGCCTGATAAACCTGGCACTTATCTTTCTCGTGGCACTCCCACATTCGGTAATCGCCCAGCAGGAGCCGGCTAAATTTCCAACCAGCCAGGAGACCAAACGATGCCTTGGCTGCCATGACACCTATACTCCCGGTATTGTAGAAGATTGGCAGGCCAGTGACCACGCCAGGAAAACCCCTGAGGAGATACTGCAAAAGCCCCCTATAAGCAGGACGGTTTCAAGCCAGGCTATTCCTGATCATCTGCGCACCACTACCGTTGGCTGCTATGAATGTCACAGCCAGAATCCCTCGCTCCACAAGGATAACTTCAGCCACTTTGGCTTCAAGATCAATGTCATTGTTTCCCCGAACGACTGTAAGACATGTCATGCCGTTGAGGTAGAGGAATATTCGAAAAGCAAGAAGGCTTATGCTCTGGATAATTTGCAGAAAAATCCATTATATCATACACTGGTCGAAGCCATTGTCAGCGTCAAGGAGGTAAAAAGAGATAAAGTCGTCTCGGTTAGGGGGCACAGGGTCAGGGAAGAGGTAAGGGAAGACAGGATAGCCGCCCTTCCGGCGACGGATTTGACCAAAGCTGAGACCTGCTATGCCTGTCATGGCACCGAGGTTACGGTCCAGGGAATGAAGAAGGTATCTGCTGACGGAGCTGACCTCTACCTGCCTGATCTGGCCAACTGGCCGAATGGAGGAGTAGGGCGGATAAATCCCGATGGGAGTCGGGGATCATGTACATCATGCCATCCAAGGCATGGTTTTTCTCTCAAGGTGGCCAGAAAGCCGTATTCATGCTCCCAGTGCCATCTTGAGCCGGAAGTGCCGGCTTATAATGTCTATTCCGAAAGTAAACACGGGAATATATTCAGCTCCAAGGGACAGGATTGGAACTGGGGAAATATCCCCTGGAGAGTAGGCCAGGACTTCCAGGCTCCCACCTGCGCGGTCTGTCATAACAGTCTCCTGGCTGCTCCTGATGGTAAGGTTATTTTACCGCGGACTCACGATTTTGGAGCCAGGGTATGGGTGAGGATATTCGGACTGATTTATGCCCATCCCCAACCCAAAGATGCTCGGACCTATATCATAAAGAATAAGGACGGCCTGCCACTTCCATCTACCTTTACCGGGGAACTGGCGGCCGAATTTCTTATTGATGGATCTGAACAGAAAAAGCGACAAGAGATAATGAGAAAGGTATGTCAGACCTGCCACGGCCCTGGCTGGATTGACGGGCATCTGGCTAAATTCGATTCCACCATTGCTGAGACCAACAAAATGATCCGGGCTGCTACCGACCTCCTCCTGGAAGCCTGGGACAGAAAGTTGGCTGATCGATCTCATCCCTTTGATGAGGCACTTGAACAAAGCTGGGTTGAACAATGGCTCTTCTATGCTAACTCGGTACGGTTTGCCTCAGCTATGGCTGGTCCTGATTACGCCGCCTTCAAGATTGGCTGGTGGAATTTAACGAAGAGTCTGCAGGAGATATATGATTCCTTAATCTTAAAGTCAAGAGCGTCAAATCCTGCCCATGAGGCAGTTCGATGAGACGTAAGGTAGACTGCAATCATAACGTTTTCGTTAGTGAAGGAAAGGCGAGATGAGAGTTGGAGCACATTATTTGGGAAATGGGAAGGCAGAGTTTACGGTATGGGCCCCTTTGTTGTCTCAGGTTCAGTTAAAGCTGGTTTCGCCGGTTGAGCGGATGATAGCCATGGAGCAGGATAAAAGAGGCTATTGGAGGGCTGTAGCTGATGAAGTTTTCCCTGGGAGTCATTATTACTTCAGGCTCGATGGGGAGAGGGACAGGCCAGATCCGGCTTCCTTTTTTCAGCCTGAGGGAGTACATGGGCCGTCGCAGGTGGTTGATCACACGGCTTATTCCTGGGGTGAGCAGGAAAAATCCTGGAAAGGTGTCAATCTCAGGGAGATGGTGATGTATGAAGTCCATGTCGGAACCTTTACCCCGGAGGGAACTTTTAAGTCCATTATCCCAAGGCTTGATGAACTGGCAGCTTTTGGCCTGAAGGCCATCGAATTGATGCCGGTAGCCCAGTTTCCTGGAGAACGGAATTGGGGATATGACGGCGTTTACCTTTACGCGGTCCAGAACTCCTACGGTGGGTCTGAAGGGTTGAAACACCTGGTGGCGGAGTGCCATAGGAGAGGAATGGCGGTCATACTCGATGTGGTGTATAATCACTTCGGGCCTGAGGGTAATTACATCTGGGACTTCGGCCCCTATTTAACAGATAAGTACGTTACACCATGGGGTAAGGCCATCAATTATGATGATGCTTATAGCCATGAGGTGAGAAACTTCTACATTGAAAATGCCCTTCACTGGTTTCATAATTATCATATAGATGCTCTTCGACTTGATGCCATTCACGCTATTTATGATATGAGTGCTGTTCCCTTCCTGCAGGAACTGGCTGAGAGGGTAGATGAATTCTCGGCTCACTGCAGCCGGACCTTCCATCTGATTGCTGAAAGTGACCTGAATGATGCCAGGGTAATAAGACCGAGGGATCTTGGAGGATACGGCCTGGCTGCTCAGTGGTGTGATGATTTTCACCATTGTCTCCATACCCTGCTCACCGGAGAGGACCAGGGTTACTATCATGATTTTGGCCGGATCGACCAGTTGGTTAAATCCCTGCGGGAGGGATATGTGTATACTGACCAGTATTCCCCATACAGAAAGCGGTATTTTGGAAATTCCTCCAAAGACCGGCCTGCTCATCAGTTTGTTGTCTTTGCCCAGAACCATGATCAGGTCGGTAACCGGATGCTGGGGGAAAGGTTATCAGCCCTTGTCTCCTTTGAGGCCTTGAAGCTTTCGGCCGGAGTCGTCTTTTTATCTCCTTATATACCACTCCTCTTTATGGGGGAGGAATATGGGGAGGAAAGACCGTTTTATTACTTCGTGAGTCATTCAGATCCTGATCTGGTCGAAGCAGTGAGAAGGGGGAGAAAAGATGAGTTCAAGGAATTCAAGTGGAAAGGCGAAACCCCTGATGCCCAGAACCTTGAAACATTCATGGCTTCCAAAATACAATGGGAACAACGAAGGGAAGGAAATCATCATACTCTGCTGAACCTTTACCAGAGGCTGATCAACATGAGAAAGGAAATGGCCGCCCTTTCCGCCCTTGACCGAAACAAGCTTTATGTATCAGGGTTTGATGGCCAACGGGTTATTTTCATGAGGCGATGGCAGGATGAAGCTGACAGTCACCTGGTTTCACTCTTCAACTTCAAGAAAGAGGAAGTGAGAGTTGCGGTTTCCCTCCCTGAAGGAAATTGGAAAAAGGCCATCGATTCGTCTGACAAGATATGGAATGGACCCGGATCCCTGAGTCCGGGTGAGATATACTCGTCCGGTGAAATAACCTTGAATGGATATAGCTTTGTAGTGTATAGGCGAGGCGAAGGTTCATAGTCCGGAAATATGGTGTCCCTCGTTTCATCCTGACCTGCCTTTTACCCTGTCTTTCCAGGCTGGAATGATAGAGCTGGAATAATGGAATGATAGAGCTGGATATTATGGTGTGACCTGATTGATAGTCTTTTTCAGCTTAAAATTTTAAAGTTGATCTTTATAGTAACTATTTTTTCTTGCATCTGGACCTATAACCAAGGTAACATTAAGGAAGGAGACATAGACAGATAGAAGAGCAAGCTTCTCTGGAAAGATGAGAGAGGGAAAAGATGTGAGAGAGAATATGGTTGTGTATATGGAAGGTAACATAGTAGATTATCGGGATGTTCTGCTGGAATAATATGGAGAATATTGGAAGGCGCATTCTCAGCATATCCCGGCAGCAAGGGGATAAGGCGGCTTTCATTTTTCATGAAAATGGAGAAGAGAGGGTACTGTCTTACCATGATTTCAGAAGGTTAACAGCCGCTTTTAGACAGGCTATTCAATCGAAGGAGATTCCTCATCGAGGTCTGGTATTGTTGGTTGGGGACAATACACCCAGATGGCCGGCCGCATATCTTGGAGCTCATCTTTGCGGCCTCACGGTTATTCATGGAGATATCGCCTTTACGCCGCATCAGTTCCATACCATCCTTGACTTTGCCAAACCATCCCTCATTCTCAGTGATAGGAAATTCGCACAACATTTTGAGGGAATCACAGAGATTATCTTTCTCGAAGATATTCCTCCCTTACCTGGGGATCATGATTCTGACCTGGATATCGTACCTCTTCAGGCAGACCAGCCCATGTCAATCATTTTTACTTCCGGAACTACGGGCAATCCTAAGGGGGCCATGCTGAGCGAATCAAATTTTCTTTCAAACCTGAGAATGTTTGAGTTAATAACAGGCCTTATCTCCTCTCATGACAACATAGTGGCTATCCTCCCCTTTCACCACGTGTATCCCTTTGTCTGTACCGTCCTGGCTCCCCTGTATTTTGGGGCGGGGCTTATCTATCCTGCCTCCCTGAGGGGAGAGGATATCTTGCGAGCCATAAAAGACCATAACGGCACTATTCTGGTGGCTGTGCCGCGGGTCCTTGAGCTTTTTTGCAGGAAAGTGTTTGATGGAGTTGCCTCGCTCTCCCGGGGGAAGAGATTTCTTTTCCATACCCTGTATAGGCTGGCTGCCCTGCTTCGCCCCTTCGGCCTCAGAGTCGGGAGGATCTTTTTTCCCTCCCTCCATAAGGAATTATCTGCTTTTCGCTTTTTTACCTGTGGCGGGGCACGTCTTGAAGCCGATATTCATAAGAGGCTCGCCAACCTTGGTTTCAAGATCGTCGAAGCCTACGGCCTTACCGAAACCTCTCCCATCGCAGCCATAAACAACCTTCATAAACCAGTACCGGGGTCGGTGGGGCGGCCTGCTCCGGGTGTAGAGATAGCCATACAGAAAGCCGGATCACGCCTTGAGCATGGGGAAATCTGCATCAAAGGTCCCAATGTGATGATGGGATATTACAAAAGGCCTGATTTGACCGGGCAGGTTATATCTGATGGGTGGTTTCACTCGGGGGATCTTGGGTACTTCGGCCCTGGGGGATGTCTCTTTATAGCGGGTCGGAAGGATGAAGTAATCGTACTTTCAAACGGCAAAAATATTTATCCATCAGAGCTTGAGACCTACTACGGTCAAAGTGATAAAATAAAGGAAATATGCATCATCACTACCAGGGAGGAGGACAAGAAGGTATTGACTGCTGTTGTTCATCCCAATAAAGAGGTATTTGCGCGGAATAGACACATGAACATCTTTCAGGAGATTAAGTTTTGCCTTGAGACAGCGGCTCAAAAACTTCCACTTTATCAAAGGATCTCACGGATAGAGCTCGTTGATGAGGAGCTTCCCAAAACTCCCCTTGGTAAGGTCAAGCGCTATAAAATCATGGAAGCGCTCAGGCAGAAAACCTCACCGCCGTATGGACCGGTATCATCCGGGGAATCAGGAAAACCTGTGGCCGGAAAAACCCACGATCCCTTCCTGGTTTTGGTGAGAGATGTATTGAAGTTAAAACAGATTCCGGACCTGAGCAGTAATCTGGAAACGGATCTTGGCCTTGACTCATTGTCAAGACTCGAATTTTTCACCATCCTTGAAAAAAAATACGGCCTGACCATTGATGATGAAAGGGCGGGCGGTATCTTCACGCTCGATGATTTAAAAAAGTTCATTCCTGAGGGCTCTTTCCATCAAATCACGCCGGATAAAATCTCCTTTCAGAGCGAGATTTCAACACCTCCAAGTCCACCGTTGGAGGAGCACGTCAGGGCAGGCAGCAATCTTATAGAAGGATTGATGAGATTCTGTTTCTACCTTTTTTGTAGAGGAGCCCTGAAGCTCTTTTTTAGAGGTACCTTACAGGGTAAGGAGCATATGATCAATCTGGAACCGCCCTTTATTCTTGCTCCCAATCACCGATCTTTGCTCGATGGCCTCGTTATTTACGGTCTTCTTCCTTTTCGGATTATTCAAAAGTGCTTCTTCCTTTCCCTTCCTGAGTATTTCGATACCTTTCCGCTCTCTCCTATTCGAAAAGTTGGACGGATTATTTTAACAGGAACCCAGGATACGGCTCTCAAATCGCTCCAGTATTCTTACCAAGTGTTAGCCTCAGAAAGGGTTCTCTGTGCTTTCCCTGAGGGCGGACGCTCGCTTGAGGGAACAATAGAACAGCCGAAGAGGGGTATAGGGTACGTAGCCAAGCAGAGTGGAGCTCCGTTGGTACCCCTGTTTATCGGGGGTACAGAGGCTCTCTACTCACGGAAAAATCCCGGATTCCATAGAACCTCTATTACGGTAAAGGTTTTTCCGCCGATATACCCTGATGGTGACATAGAGCATTTTCTATCTCAATGGCGGAGGGTATTACACAACTCCATGGGACAGAAGGGTGAAGATCATGGAGAAAACCGAGGTCAAAAAGACCGGTGGAAGGGAGAACGTAAACCAGGGGACAAAGAAAAGGGGAGGGTAACCTATGTTGGATAAGCTTCGAAAAATTATTATTGACGGACTTAGCCCCATATCCTCTACTGAAGCGAAGTTTCAAAAGCAGATTGATGAATTTGTTGAAGACTTAGTCAATCGGGGGACGGTGAGGAAAGAGGAAAAGGATAGTCTGGTGGTCCAACTGGTATCGGCCATATGTAATGTCAACAGGGAAATTGATAACAAGATTGATGAAGCGGCAGAAGCTATTTTAAAAAAGCTGCCCTTTTCCTTCCTGTCTTCAAGGGAGAACGATCATAAAAAGGGCGATCATAAAAAGGATTAAGGATACTGAGAGGTAAAGCTATTGCTTGATAAGCATCATAAGCAGAGGAAATCCGGGCCGGGTTCAGAATTCATTGGTATTATCGGCTATCTTATTGGATTAAAGGAGTTACAGGATCGGGGGCAGGCGCTTGGAGGCCTGCGGATTTTGCTGGACAAAATCAACACTACCTTTAAAGAGACGATAAAAGTGAACTTTAAGATTACGACGGACCTGGAATTTAAAGGAGCGGTCAAGCGGTCTTTCCCCTTGCAGGACTTTCTGGTTCTCTATAACGGAGAATTTGGTAAGAGCGTGGGCACCCATTTTGGAATTGGACTCGGAGAGCTTGGCTTTACGCAGGAGAAAAAGCCCGGAGGTTGTTTTTACGCGGCCGCTAAGGCCCTGTCTGAGGCTAAAAATAAAGGAGAATTTTTAATTTTCCACCGATTCGAGATGAATTTAGCCTTGAACGCGCTCTTTTATTTTATCCATGAGATGGATGAAAGAATGACCGATCGACAGCGCCTTGTTGTCGAATCTTACCGGAAAAATGGCAATCTCGTTTCTGTGGCCAATGAGCTTTACCTGCCCAAACAGGCGGTTGCTGATCTTATCAAAGCAGCTCGTTACGAGGTATTTAACAAGGCCTGGCTTGGCTTGTATGAGCTTTTGAGATGTAAAATATCCACGCCCGCGCCTCTTGACCATGGTCGGCCAGGCCGAAAGGCTGATTATGGTAAGCCGTCCCGGAAGACTGGCTATCATAAGCCGTCCCTGAAGACAGGCCATAATACATATGGCCAGGAGGTATGGCTACGGAAAAGAGAGACCAGGAAAAAAGAAGAATGAAGAGAGCGGTTTGTATCCTTCTGATCCCTCACCTGACCAGGTCCCGCTTTTAGGCGGGAGAGGATAGAAAGCCGGTCCGACCGGTTTACGTGGCTGAAATGAATTCGGAGGGAACCGGGCGCGGCTGTAAGAACTTGTCAATGCCGTCAATTGGCGGTTCCTGCCGGTTTAAAAAAATCCTCTGAGGGATTAGAAGGACACCGTTTGCATTGTGCTTATTTCCGTGCCTCCTTTTCATGGGTTATCTCACCCTCGTAATTTTCACCTTCATGGCATCCTTCACAACTGGCTTTCATTGCCTGCATAACCTCATGGCATTCAGTGCATGAAACTTCGGCATCGTTGTGCAGGTCGAGGAGCGGTAATTCCTGGCCGGCAAATCTGACCTTCTCATGGTTGTCGGAATGGCAGGAGCTGCAATTTGTTGAACAAATCTCCTGATAGTTCTCTGTATGGCAGACGAAGCAGTCCTTCTTCATGTCCGGGAGATAGGTCTCCTGGCCATGAGCGATATTTCTGTGACAGGGCATGCACTGGTGCCTTGTTCCGATTTTTTTCATCACCTTGATGTGATTGGCATGATTCAGCCTGGCTGTCTGGTCCGTTCGGATAGCCCTGTCCATATCTTCCATCTGATGGCAACCCTCACGGAGGCAGACGACAGGCTGGGTAGCCTCAATATGGTAGTTTCCACTGAAGTGATAGACGAGGGAGAAAAGTCCGTTGATTTTGGCTTTGACAAATCCTACGGCTCCTGGTTGGGCATGACATTTCATGCAGTTATGTGTCTTCGGATTAGACGGGCCGTGCTTGGATAATTTCCAGGAGTCACCCAAGGTTTTCATCTCATGGCAGCGGGTACAAAACCAGGGAGTACAGGTAAGTTCGATTCCCGTATAAAAGGTGACTCCAAGGAGTGCGAAACAAGCAAAAAGGAATAGTATTTTTTTTCGTCTACCCAATGTCTTTTTCCCCAACATAATCTTTACCCTTTCCACTATCTTTTGAATACGAAAGATTGATTATGAAATCTCTGGTTAAGGGTTTCGCTTTGGCTGGCCTATCGATAAGAATAGTCTTTTAGCTATTTCCCCGTGAGGTTCGGCTCTTTGATCAGCTCGTGATCATGAAAAGGCCGGAATAGGGAGAATTTCTCCTCTGGAGGCACAATTTGTGCAATGGGAATAAAGACCTTACGTTCCCAAAAATTTCACCCAAGAACCTTACTGAAAGATATTCCTTCGCTTCTTTGAATACGGCAGATCCTGATTATCAACCCCTAACCACTCATGAAAGGCTCATGATATGTATTTACCTGCTCCTGTTGAATTCCTTGTCCCTTTCTCTCACCTCCCTTTCCTCTTTCTCGTACACTCAAATGAAGTATAAAATTCATGCCGGGCATAAGAATTATTCCCTTTCGTTACAAGGTTGTTAAGCAAGGAGAATGCCGGTTCAAAGACTTGATCATAACCAATTGATATTGAAGGTAATTATGGGATAAGAAGATCGTTCTTTTTTCGGCTTGAGGAGAATGGCTCACCGGGAATCGAAGCCGTACCTTCCTTCCTTCCTGCTCCAGATGCGGTTTTTATGGCTATATTTCAATATGTTAACCTGATGAGACTGAGCCGGGTGAGACAGCCTGGAGGGTATAAAAGTTATGACAGGAGATCCCATAGGTTGTATGGGTTAACTCTTTCCCTCTGGGATGTGACCGATCATTTTGGAAGGCTGTACCTCCCGATCAAATTCCTCTTCCGTTAAGAATCCCAATTCGAGGGCTGCTTCCTTCAAGGTAATTCCTTTCTGGTGCGCTCGCTTGGCAATCATAGCTGCTTTATCATAGCCGATCTTACCAGTCAGGGCAGTGACGAGCATAAGGGAGTTATTCACAAGGGCTTGGATCCTGTTTCGATTGGGAGTGATGCCGGCTACACAGTTTTGATTGAAAGAGATCGAGGCATCAGCTAAAAGCTGTATGGATTGAAGCAGGTTATAGATCATGACGGGTTTAAAGGTATTGAGCTCAAAGCTGCCGGAAGCACCGGCCAGGGCAATGGCTGTGTCGTTGCCGATAACCTGACAGGCAACCATGGTCAGGGCTTCAGTCTGGGTGGGATTCACCTTTCCCGGCATAATGGAGCTTCCAGGCTCATTTTCCGGAATCATGATTTCGCCCAGACCGCACCGGGGACCGCTGGCGAGCCAACGAATATCATTGGCTATTTTCATCAGGCTGGTGGCAATCACCTTGAGATCTCCGCTCATTTCCACGATAGCCTCATGAGCAGCCAGGGAAGCGAATTTATTCTGAGCGCTGACGAAGGGCAGGCCGGTCAAAAGAGAAATCTCCTTGACCATACCTTCTGCGTATCCCGGAGGTGCATGTAAGCCGGTTCCAACCGCAGTCCCGCCAACAGCCAATTCGGAAAGGTGGGGAAGTGCATTATGGACGGCTTTCAAGCCATGCTCAAGCTGGGATACATATCCGGAAAATTCCTGTCCGAGGGTGAGGGGAGTGGCATCCTGTAAATGGGTCCGGCCAATTTTTATGATATCGGAAAATTCTGAGGATTTTTTTTGGAGAGACTCTTTGACGTGGCTGAGAGCGGGCAGCAGGTGATTGACTATACGCCCATAGGCGGCCATATGCATGGCCGTCGGAAAGGTATCGTTGGAGGATTGTGATTTATTGACATGGTCGTTGGGATGGACAGGATCTTTACTCCCGATCTTTCCGCCGAGTATTTCAATACTTCGGTTGGCAATGACCTCATTGACATTCATGTTGGTCTGGGTTCCGCTGCCTGTCTGCCAGACAACCAGGGGAAAATGATCATCCAGTTTCCCCGCTAACAGCTCATCAGTTGCCTGCTCAATAGCTCCGGCTATCCTTTTATCCAGAATACCGAGGCGGTTGTTCACCCTGGCCGCCGCTTTTTTTATGATGCCGAAAGCATAAAGGAATTCCCTTGGAAATCGTTCAGAACTTATCCGAAAGTTATTCAAGGCCCGCTGCGTCTGGGCCCCATAATAGCGATCGGACGGAATGGCAACCTCTCCCAGACTATCTTCTTCCAGGCGATATGGCATACCTTTTTCTCCTCCCCTCATGACGGCACTTTTCATTGACCATCGACCTCAGATTGGTTAAAATATTTAACATGGAGTAAATACTATTGAAAGGCATAAAGTTTGCACTTCCAAAAGCTTACCACCTAAAGATTACAATTACAAGTAAAGGCAGTATGAAGAAACCATAAGAGTAAACATACCATAAGAAATATCATTGATGAGGAAATATATATGCGATCTCGAGTCAGTGTTCTGAAAACAAAGCCTGAAACCGTCCTTGAAGACATTCATACCCTCTGCCGGACGGCTGGTTTGAAAGAGGCCCTCTCCCCTTCGCAGACAACTATTTTAAAAGATAACATCTCATGGCATTTTCCATACTTGAGCGCCAATACCACACCCTGGCAGTTGGAGGGGGCGATACAGTCCCTTCGTAAGCACGGCTTCAACAATCTGGTAGCCGTTCACAATAATACCGTTGTTACCGATCCCCTCAAGGGTGAGAGGCTGAACAAGCTGGACCTTCTTTACCGGAAATATCGCCTTCCTGAAAAGTATAACTTTAATCCTGAACAAATTCAATGGATCACTTACCACCCTAAAGCGAAGATGCGGGTGCTGGATCAAATCTATCCGGAGGGCCTGAAGATTCCGGAATACTTCATGGGTAAAAATATTCTTCATTTACCTACGGTTAAATGCCACATCTACACGACTACGACCGGAGCCATGAAAAATGCCTTCGGGGGATTGCTCAATACCAAGAGGCATTATACACACAGTGTTATTCATGAGACCCTGGTCGATCTCCTGGCTA
Source organism: bacterium (assembly GCA_049472445.1). Taxonomy (GTDB): domain Bacteria; phylum SZUA-182; class SZUA-182; order DTGQ01; family DTGQ01; genus JBLIRT01. Next base: position 5,257 of record JBLIRT010000025.1, on the reverse strand, counting down.
TTCAGAAAGAGATCCATCCGGGCATCTTTACCATCATGGATGGGACCCTCTGCGGTTGCGGTCCCGGTCCCAGGACCATGATTCCCGTGGAAAAGGATTTCATGCTGGCCAGTTCGGACAGCGTGGCTATTGATGCCGTGGCTGCCAAAATGATGGGATTTCAGCCAATGGATATCGGCTACATCCGCCTGGCGCATGAAGCCGGCCTTGGAGTTGGTGATCCGAAGGAAATTGAAATTATTGGTGAGGACATTAAGGACGTCAACTTCCGGTTCTGGGTAGGGGATAACTTTGCCAGCCGGTTCGGGGATCTGTTCTGGTTTAGCCCTTTAAAAAAGTTCCAGAAATTTCTCTTTCACACGCCTCTCGTATACCTTTTTGTATTCGGCTCCTATTTTTATCATGATAAGATCTGGTGGCCTTTTGTAGGCAAGAGAATCCAGAAAACCATTGAGCTGAATACCAAATGGGGGAAATACTTCCATGAGTATGGAGAGGTACCGGAGAAGGCTGGATCCACCTCTTAGAGAAATAGTGACTAAATGACCAACACAGAAAAGGAGGACTGGGATTAAAAACCTTGGATGAGAAACGATGTGGGTTCGTTTTGGGTAGCTTTTGTATTTTTTAGCGGGGGGAAAGGAGGGTTTTAGATGAGAAAAAGAAGATTACAGGCAGCTTCGGTTTATACGTTTTTCCTGGCAACCTTTTCATTTTTTGCTTTCATCCTGGTAGTTACTTCAGTTTCCCTGGCCCAAGACCAACTCTGCAACCGGCACGTCAACAGCCTCAATGGTCTCCAAATTGACTGCACCTTTTGCCATGATATCCCTTTCCCCGATTACCTGAAAGATGGCTTGACTTTGGCCAATACCGCGGTTTGTAACTCTTGCCACAGCCCGGACGGGCAATACAACGGAGTAGACCATGCGGTCATCGGGGCTAAAGCCAATTGGGATTCCGGTGGAGTTTATGAGGGCAACGTTTTGAAAAAAGAAAAAGAGAAGTGGTGCGTAGGCTGCCATGATGGCGGAACTAGCGTCATTGGTGATGTGGCTGCAGCCAATGTAGCCGGAATATCCATAACCGGGAATTGGGCAAACCCTGGCTCCGTATTTTACGCCAATATTTCTAATGCAGCCAATCTCTTGGACGGGGATATCAGTACCGGCTGCACGGCCGGAGAGATTATCTTTGATCTGGGTGATACTCTTCAAGTCACCCATCTCAGAATCTTTATGGTTAGTCCTGAGACTGTAGATGTCACTTCAATCTATTGGGATGTCTATGGTGGAAATGACCTCAGCAACTGGACCAAAATAGTGCTTGGGCAAGGTGTTCTTTTTACCGCGCCACGGTGGGCTACAGAAGCTGGCAAGTTAGGAAGTTGGAACGAGATCCGGTTAGACAGGTTTCAGGCGGTGCAATATCTCAAACTGGTCAAGATAAGTCCCTGGCCGGTAGGGAGCACTGTCCTCAGGGAGTTCGAATTCAAGAAAGATCTGCAGTATGGGTACTATGCAACCGGCCACCGAATGAGCTGCACCCAATGCCACGATATCCAAAAGCCTCATATAGATGGCGAGGCCAGAACCTACCAGCATGCCTCCAATCCTTACAATCCTCAGGATTTACAGAATTATCAGAATGGGTACAGGCTGAAATCAGTGGATATTAACGGAATAACCTATCCTCCCCTGGAAGTCCCGAGATCAGGCACTAACTGGGCAGAATATCCCCGGACAGACCATGACTTTGCCCTGTGTTTTACCTGCCACGATAAGTACAGCCTGCTCGGTGATGCCTCATCATCCGCTGAATTCTACAAATCCACCCTGGAGACGAATTTTTGGAATGAATTTAGCCTTGATGTAAATGAAAATATCCGCAACCAGCACCTTGTGCATTTACAGGGAAGAGGGCCGTTTGGAAATGCTCTTGACTGGGATTCGGACTGGGATGGGACACCTGATTCTCCTCAGAGCTGCACGGCCTGTCATAATGTCCATGGCACACCGGCACCGGCCATGGTCAGGCACGGTGAATTGATCAGTACACCGGAATGGAATAAAACCCCCTCCCTGAATCTCTATTACCTGAACGAGTTGGCTTTTAGAGATGAAGGGACTAATCTTCTGGAAAGTATAGGAGGCATAACCCAGTTTTGGGGCCCCGGACCGGGGAATCCGGCCAAAAACGGGATATGCAATATGTGCCATCCTGATAGGTTGACCTACCTGCGAACTGCCGTTGAAGTGGTAAGCTGCGTCTCCTGCCACTCTAGACCCTTTGGCGACAGGAGGCAGGTAACAGGAGAGAATGGTGACTTTGTACTGCCTTCGCACCATGTCACCGATGGATCAATGAACCAGGTCGTTCAGGACCAGGATTGTAAGGCCTGCCATGATCAAACCTACCATACCGAAGGCACCATCCGGCTTCGGGATGCTGATGGAGCAGCCTCGCATCAATATGATCCTGACACACCTTTTACAGCAGAAAAGGCCTGCCTGAGCTGCCATGATTCTGAGCCGGTTCCTGAGGTTCCCTTTTCTGATGGCGTAATCGTGCCGGACATTGAACGTGTTACGTTTTGGATTGATTCTGCCCACGCCACCGGCGGCCGGGGCATGGTTAGCTTAAGCTGCCTGGGAGACGGCCTCTCTACGGGCTGTCATGATAATGCCCATGGATCGAACAAGCCGTCTCTCCTTGCTCCTGGTCAGACCTCTGATCCGATAGAGGAAGGTATCTGCTATGCCTGCCATAATGGGCAGATGGTAACCAGGGACATGCAGGTTCCCTTCCAGAAAGAGTATCGGCATCCCATTGAGAGGATCGGCCTCCACCTGTCAGATGAGAGTGGGCCGGATCTTGGCCCGGACAACAGGCATGCCGAATGTCTTGATTGCCATGATCCGCACTCAGCCGGGGCGGCCGTCCATACCCCCGCCGGAAACGAGATTGCCGGGGACAGTGTCCTGAAGGGGACCTGGGGAGTTGAGCCGGTAGTCGATCCTGATACTCCGCCCGAACCCGGACAGCAGATCTACCAGTTTGTGGAGCTGAAAGCCCCCACTTATCCCAACGGGAGCACCAAAGAATACCAGATCTGCTTTAAATGCCACTCGTATTATGCCCTGGGATACGCGGACCATGGAGTAACCGGTATCATCGGCCCTTCAGGAGCAAACATCACTGACCAGGCCATGGAGTTCAGTCCGGCCAACCGGGCGGCTCATCCGGTGGTGATGGAAACCTCTGCTCAGCCGGGTGCTAATGAACCCAAGGGGCTTGAGCCGATCCAGCTCAAAGATCCATGGAAGGCGCAGGCCGGAAACCAGACCATGTACTGTTCTGACTGCCACGGCACTGATGCGGCCGGCTTTTCTGATGCGCAAGGACCCCATGGCTCAAGCCACAAATTTATGCTGAAGGATCCTTCAGGCGGCACCAGGGTTTACTGGCCTGAAAGACCCGATGGTAAGCTGTGGACCCTTCTTGACATCAGGGCCAATTTTCATGACTGGCAGAACAAGCTTTTCTGCGCCATCTGCCATCCCTTCCTGGATGGTCCAAACTTTGTGAATAATGCCCACCAGAAGGGGCCGCATCACAGCCAGAAGTACGTAGTACAAGGAGTTGAGTATGACGGGGCGCCCTGCGTCATGTGTCATACGGCTGTACCCCACGGAACTGCAGTCTCCCGGCTGATTGCTTATCGCACCGATGTTTCTCCTTATAACTATGGTGATATGGCGGTCATGACTGAATTCTCCAAGGCTGGCCGAACCAGCTACGTGAAACGGAGTTGCTCTATTCCCGATGCCCTCTGGGGGTGCCATGCGTTGGGATATGATGTTCCCAAATACCAGATGGCGGTAGTCGGTGATTCCGGTGCCTCCAATCCTCCCCGACTGGAGAATGATCCACCGGAGGTCAACACGCCGAGTATTGAGATCACCGGTGAAGTATCATATCTCGGGATTTTCTCGGGAGTCAGCGCCTACGATCCTGACGGCTCGATTGCTCGCTACCAGTGGAATTTTGGTGACGGCTCAACAGCCGAAGGCATCCTGGCCGCTCATACCTATCGTATGGCAGGAATGTATCCGGTCACCTTGACCGTGACCGACAATGAGGGAGCCGAAAGCACGGACACCATAGCCACCATCACCATCAATCCTCCGAATCAACTGCCGGTAGCTGAGGCTGGACTGGATCAGACGGTGCCGGTCTCCCAGACGGTTTCCTTCTCCGGTTCCGGATCTCATGACCCGGATGGGACGATAACTCACTATTTGTGGCATTTCGGCGATGGCATGACAGCTGAGGGAGAAGACACATCACATGTCTATGATACCGAGGGCACTTATCAGGTCCTTTTGACCGTAACCGACAATAGCGGCGCCCATGATACGGATATGGTCGTTATCACCGTCAACCTTCCGTAGCCGGAAGGACCGGATGAAATAGGTACCTGTAGTCATTTCTCAAGAGCGCCTTCAGGTATAAGCCTATACCTGAAGGCGCTTTATGCGATCAACACCCGTTTCCATCACCTGTTTCAGGTCTGGCTTAAGCTGCGAAATTCACTCAGGATAATTTGATTGACAGAAGTTTTCCCACGATTATAATGGATAGCAAGACGGGGGAAAAGAGAACGGATAACTATTTCCAGAAAGGAGATACCAACATGAGCCGAAAATTATTTACCCTCTTTATCCTGGGCTGCCCCTTTTTCCTGATCACGACCCTTCACCCGGCTTTCGGGGGTATGGTTCCTTATGAGAAGGGAACACCCACCACCATTGAGGGAAGGATTATGGGAGTGCATACCACCCCAAACCCGGTCGTCTCAGAGCTTGGCTTACACCTGACGGTAGAGACGAAAGAGGGGGAGTACATCGTTCATGTCTCGCCGCAATGGTATGCAGATCAGCAGCAATTTCAGTTTGTAAAAGGTGAGTACCTGACCATTACCGGATCGTTCTTTCTGCGTGATCAGCAAAAAAATATCTACGCTGCCACCCTGGTTCGCCGTTTCTCTGCTCTGTCCAGAGAACAACAGATACGCCTTGCCTCTGAGGCCGTCTCTTCCCCTGATCTTCAGGCTCTTGCCGCTAAATATGCTGTCGATCTTGAAGAGGTTGAGTTTGTCGAGTGGGAACAGCCACCGATTGAACAGAGCCTGGAAAAAGAGAAAGGGCTCTGAGCTATATCCTATGCTGCATCTAGATTCGCTGCAGAGCAAGGA
>JBLIRT010000024.1:0-25738 GCA_049472445.1 bacterium | reverse complement strand
GTTGAGAAATATTCAGCAACATGCCGACTGCCAAAGAGTTCACCATAAGCGAAGATCCGCCGAAGCTGATAAAGGGCAAGGGAAGCCCCTTGGTCGGCAGTAATCCCACCACGACACCAATATTAATCAGGGCCTGACATCCGATCAGGCAGGTCACACCTAAAGCCAGGTAGCAGGCGAAGGGATCTTTGGCCTGGCGGGCAATCCGAAAGCCGCGCCAGATGAAGGCTGCAAAAAGAGCCAGAACAACCAGACTCCCTGCCAGGCCCAATTCTTCTCCAATAATGGAAAAAATGAAATCGGTATGTGCCTCAGGCAGGTATCCCCGCTTTTGGATACTTTGCCCTAATCCCCGGCCAAACCATCCCCCGGCACCGAGAGCATAGAACGATTGAGCCATCTGATACCCTGCTTTTGATGTATCCTTCCATGACCGGACAAAATCCAGAACTCTTTGGTAACGATAAGGAACCCACCATATCAGCCCGACCAGACCAAGGGAAAACAAAGCGGCCAGGCCAAACAGGTGCCGTTTTCTGGCTCCGGCTGAAAACAGGAGAGAAAAGGCCAGTAAAATGATCAATACGCCTGTCCCTAAATCAGGCTGCCTGATAATGAGAAAGACAGAGAGGCCCAGAATAATACATAAGGGCAAAAATATGGCTTTCACATCATCCATGAGCCGGGCTTTTTTCGTGAGAAAATGAGCCAGATAGAGAAGCATGGCCAATTTGGCAAACTCTGCGGGTTGAAACCTGAATCCATGCAGTTGCAGCCAGCGGTAGGCGCCGCCTACATGTCTCCCCAAACGGGGCCAGAAGACAAGAGCCAGGAGAAGGACTGAGAGCAGCAAAATAACGTAACACCAATCCCGCCACCGCCAGCAGGGGAAGATCATGGCCACAAACAGAATCAGGAGGCCTGATCCAACATACATGGCCTGCCTTTTCAAAAAGTAATAGGATGGAACCTGATAGCGGCTTTCAGCTATCAGGGCGCTGGAACTGTAAACCATGACCAGACCAAGTCCCATAAGAATACATACAATCACTAAAAGGAGATAGTCATAGGTTTTTTGAGACATGAGCCATCTCCCGGACAATGTGTTGAAAGACCTGCCCACGATGGGCATAACTATCGAACATATCAAAACTGGCGCAAGCCGGAGACAGGAGTATAACATCGCCCGGTGAAGCCAGATGAAAGCCTGATCGGACTGCCTCCTCAAGGGAATCCATGCAGTAAACCGGAACTGTTTCCCGGAAGACCTGATCTACTTTCCCCTTTGATTCACCGATAGCCAGAATGCCTTTAACACGCTCTTTCACAGAGGAAATAAGGGGACCATAGTCATTTCCCTTATCCCGGCCCCCCAGAATGAGCCAGATCGGCCCGCTTAAGCCCTGGATAGCCTTAACTACGGCATCTACATTGGTTCCCTTGGAATCATCAATAAACCGCACTCCATTGACCTCGGCTACAAATTCGAGGCGATGGGAGAGCCCCTTGAAATCCTCTATGGCTCGCTGAATCACATCTCTATCGATACCACTGAGCCGGGCAGCCAGGACTGCAGCCAGAATATTCTGCCGGTTATGCTCTCCCGCAAGGCTCACCCCGTCCAGGGAGCACATACATTCTTCCCGTCCATTGAGCCGAACCACCACATCCCTCTCCTGGATCATGATTCCCTCTTCCACCGGCCCATCCGCCCTGAAAAAAAGGACGTTTCCATGGCCTCCCCGCATGGCTGATAATTGAGGAGTAGCTTCATCCTGAGCATTGATTATGGCAAAATCGCGGGGCGTCTGATTCATAAACAGTCGTGCTTTGGCCTCCAGATAATCTTTCCATTGGGGATAACGGTCCAGATGATCCGGCGTAATGTTCAGCATGATGCCCACCTGAGGGCGAAAGGTTTGAATAAGCTCTAATTGAAAGCTGCTCACCTCGGCAATGACCAACTCGGCCTCCGGTTGCTCACAAACCAGAGGTGATAGAGGGAAGCCTATGTTCCCCCCGAGGATGATCCGCCTGCCTGCCTGCCGGAATATATCTCCTATGAGAGTAGTTGTTGTTGTTTTCCCGTTGGTCCCGGATACAGCTATAAAGGGAGCGGAAGTCAGGGAATAGGCCAATTCCAGATCGTTGGAAATCGGAATCCCCCGCTGCCTGGCCGCCTCAAAGGCCTTCTGGTGAAGAGGAACACCGGGACTGGCCAGAATAAGATCCTGATCGAGGAATATCTCAACCTTATGCTCTCCGAGCGCAGAGCGGTAAGGTATGTCCCCCAGTTCCTTCAGGGCGCGATCTAATTCCCCTTCGGTCTGAATATCATTGACCGTTACCAAAGCCCCCTCCTGAGCCATTAATCGAGCCAAGGCTATCCCTGTCTTACCCAGGCCCACAATTAAGATTTTTTTTCCTTTCACTTCACCAAGATGCACAGCCTTCACCGCAGCTTTAAGGTACTGAGGCTCAAGAGAGCCAGAATAATAGAGATAATCCAGAAACGTACAATAATCTTCGGCTCCGCCCACCCCTTCAGTTCAAAGTGGTGATGAATGGGCGCCATACTGAATACTCGCCGGCCCCGCCATCTGAAGGAAACAACCTGGATGATAACAGATATGGTTTCGATGACGAAAAGCCCGCCTATGATAATAAGCAAAAGCTCATGTTTGCTGATCAGAGCTATGGTACCGAGCGCAGCTCCGAGGGATAGAGAGCCGGTATCACCCATGAAAACCTGGGCCGGATAAGAATTAAACCATAAAAAGCCCAGACCGGCTCCGATCATGGTGCCGCAAAAGATGGTCAATTCCCCCGCCCCTTTGACATTGATGATCATCAGATAATTGGAAAAGTTGGCATGACCGGTCAGATAGCAGATACCCATGAAGGTCATGGAGGCAACAATCATCGGGCCGATAGCTAATCCATCCAATCCATCAGTCAGGTTGACCCCGTTTGAGGCCCCGACAATGACTATCATGGCAAAGAGAATGTAAAACCAATGCAGATTCGGGCGAACATTCTTCAGGAAGGGTACAGTCAGCTCGGTAGTATATGAATTGGCCGGAAAGTAGTATAGGTACAGAGCAACAGATCCAGCCACCAGAATCTGTAAAATAAATTTTACCCGTATGGAAAGGCCGGTAAATCCTCTCCATTTGGTGAGTTTCAGGTAATCGTCAAGAAAGCCGATGATACCGAAAGACAGCGTGGTAATGACAACCAGCCAGATATACCGGTTGGTTAAATCAGACCACAGCAAGGTGGGTACTATTAAGGAGAAGAGGATCAAAATCCCGCCCATGGTCGGGGTACCGGCCTTGGCCTGATGGCACCCTGGTCCATGCTTCCTGATGCTCTCTCCGACTTTCAGCTTCTGAAGCCATCGTATCAGCGGGGGCCCCAGGATAAAGGAGAGTACGAGTGCGGTCAAGATGGCATACGCAGTCCGGAAGGTAATATACCGGAAGACATTAAAAAAGGTAACTTGATACCGTAGCGGGTATAATATATGATAGAGCATGGTTATTCACCCATCAAAAGTTCAATAACTCTTTCCATTCCAGCTCCGCGCGATCCCTTGACCAGCACGGAATCTCCTTTGGTCAGCAGATCCTTTAAATGTTTGGCTATCCTTTCGTGGCTCAAGTCTAAGAAGACCTGATTCTCTTTCATTCCCCCGGACAGGGCTTCTTCACCTATCCAGTGAGCCAGTCGACCGCAGGTGAAGAGAAATTCTATGGGACAGCCGGCTATCATACGCCCTATTTCCCGGTGGAACTTTTCAGCCTGTTCACCAAGCTCCAGCATATCTCCCAGCACTAAAAAAGCCCGCCCTTCACTCTTACCTTGCACCAATGTTTCTATGGCCAGTTGCATAGAGGCAGGATTGGCATTATAGGCATCATTGATCACCATAATCCCCTGCCGAAATTCCATTCTGGCCATTCTCATGGGAGGTAAACGGACGCTTTCCAATCCTGATTGAATAAGGGCCAAAGGAATGTTCATGGCTCGAGCTGAAGCCGCGGCAGCTAAGGCATTATAGACATTGTGCTGTCCGAGGCAGGGAAGCCTGATGTCCATACTCTCGTCCTCCAGGTGCAGGGTGAAGGAAAGATGGTCTGTGCAATGAATATCACTGGCCCGGACATCGGCCTGGTCGTTGAGACCAAAGGTGATGACGCGGTCGGGAAGGTGGGCCATGTTCCGGCCATACGGATTGTCTGCATTGATGACCGCTACCTTGTCAGGTCCCATCACTTCAAACAGTTCTCCCTTAGCCCGGCTGATCTCATCCAGAGATCCGAAAAATTCCAGGTGAGCCGGGCCGATGTTCGTTACCACGCCGATATCCGGCTGGCAAATCTCAGCCAATCTTCTGATCTCGCCATATTTATTCATACCAAGTTCCAAAACAACTGAATGTATATCCGATGAAAGCCGGCAAAGGGTAAGAGGCAGCCCGATGAGATTATTACGGTTTCCCTCGGTCTTCAAAACCCGCCCCTGGCCGGACAGAATGGAAGCAATCATCTCCTTGGTGCTGGTCTTGCCGTTACTGCCGGTTACCGCTATCAGAGGCACTCGAATCTTACGGCGCACATAGCCGGCCGTCTCCTGCAGCGCCTGCAGACGATCGGCCACCCGGATAAGAATGCGGCCCTGCGGCCATGGCGGGGAAATGGAAAAGTCCCGGCCCACAACTGCGCCGATCGCTCCCCGGCTCATAACCTCAGCAGTAAACTGATGACTATCGAATCGATCTCCCTTCAAAGTCCAAAACAACTGGCCGGGATGAATAGTCCTTGAGTCGATGGATATCCCGTGGAAAGGAGAGTCTTTCCGGCCGCTCACCAACTCACCCTGAGTGGCAGCAAGAATATCCGATATGGAAAGACACTGGGCTGGGGATTCGGTCATTCCTTCTCCCTGTTCAGCAGGTCACCTTCAGGTTGCTGAGAATCTGCCGCACTACCTGCCGGTCATCAAAGGGCTTACATTCTGATCCAATCACCTGATACTGTTCATGTCCCTTACCGGCAATCACCACCATATCCCCCGCTTTCGCCTGGATGAGGGCCTTTTCAATGGCCTGATACCGGTCAAGAATAATCTCATATCCTGCGGAGGATATCCGGCCCGCCGCAAGACGACCTTCCCCCTCGCCCTGACTGACAGATCGTACTCCTTCCTCAATCTGCCGGGCAATGGCCAGAGGATCTTCACTTCTCGGGTTATCGTTCGTAATAATGAGGTGGTCACTGAATCCGGCGGCTATCCGGCCCATCGGAGACCGCTTGCTCTTATCCCTGTCTCCGCCGCATCCGAAGACAGTTATCAGCCGCAGGGGCTTCAGTTGCCGACCTGCCTCAAGGAGTCTCTGCAGGGCATCCGGCGTATGAGCGAAATCCACCACAACCCAGAAGTCCTGACCACAGGAAATGGTTTCGAACCGCCCAGGTATCCCGGATACCGCCTCGATGCCTTTTTCAATCGTATCTGTGTCAATCCCTTCCGCCACCCCTACGCCAATGGCGGCCAGGATGTTGTAAACATTGTGAAGCCCCGAGAGGGGACTTCGGATTTTCATTCTTCCGGCAGGAGAGGACACCTCAAAGCTCAAACCATGTCTGCCGGTTTCAATTCGCTCGGCCCGTATACGGCCCATCCCTTCCACACCATAGGAATAGACCGGCACAGCCGTGCTTTTCTCAATAACCTGAAAGGATGGATCATCCAGATTGAGTACGGCCGCTTTCGGGCTTTTGGGCCCATCCCCCAGACCTGTAAACAGGAGTTGTTTGGCTCTCCGGTACTCGGCCAGGTTTTCATGGAAATCAAGGTGATCTGAAGTAATATTCGTCAGAACTCCCACGTCAAACTCACAACCCAGAACACGATTGAGTATCAAGGCATGTGACGATACCTCAATGACTGCATATTGACAGCCTTTATCCACCATATGGGCCAAGGACCTCTGTAAATCCACCGATTCCGGCGTCGTTCTGACTGCAGGCATCTCCTCACCCCTGATCCGGCAGGTAAGGGTATTGAGCAGACCGGTACCAAAGCCTGCGGTCTCCAGGATGGAAGCCACCAGATAGGTAGTTGTCGTTTTTCCGTTCGTACCGGTAATACCGATCACCCGCATCCTGGACGATGGATGCTGGTAAAAGGCTGAAGACAGCAAGGCCAGAGCTTCCCGGCTGTTTTGAACCCGAATCCAGACCAGCGAGCTGCCGAAAGCCGACCTGGATCTCTCCAGAAGGTCCTTTTCAATAACAACGGCCACAGCTCCGCGCCTTACGGCTTCTTCAAGGTAATTGTGCCCATCAAGCTGAAATCCGCAAATACAGACAAAAAGAAAGCCCGGCTGTACCTTGCGGGAGTCCTGGGTGATTCCCGTTATCCGGGGATTGGCCTCCCCTTTCACTTCCTTCTGCTTCAAGGCAGTTACCAGATGCCGCAAGTCCATGCTTACCTCTTTACTCCCATGGAGATCATATCATCGTCTGTTTTATGAGCCAGAACCAGGGCCGGAACCTTTAAAAACTCGTTCACCTCAGCGGGTGGTATGTTCAGGTAATGAATAATACTCTGGGCAATTCTGCGGAATACGGGAGCAGCTACGATCCCGGCCAGGTGTTCCTCCTGCGGCTCATCAATGGCGACTAAAATGGCAATGTGAGGCTCATTCGCCGGAAAGAATCCCACAAAGGAAGAGAAGAAACATTCCTTGGAATAGCGCCTGCTGACCGGATCAACCTTCTGAGCAGTTCCCGTTTTCCCGGCTATTCGATAGCCGGGAATGTAAGCTGCTTTCCCTGTGCCACTCTGAACAATCTTTTCGAGCATGGTAATGGCAGCCTCGCAGGCAGCTTCTGAAACCACTCTCCTGATCGGGCCTTGAGGCATTTCCATGATGGTCTTCTTTCTATCCCTCACTGCCTTCAAAATCTTTGGGCTCCTCCATGATCCACGGTTAGCCAGACAACAGGTGGCATTGATCAGTTGCAGGGGAGTAACGAGAATCCCCTGGCCGAAAGAGATATTGGCCGTACCTAAATCTGTCCACTTTCTCAAAGGCTTGATAACGCCATCATTCTCTCCCGGCAGTTGAATACCTGTTTTAGCTCCGAATCCGAACTTCATGAGAGCATGATAGAACCTTTCCTTCCCCACCATCAATCCAATCTTGGCTGACCCTATATTGCTTGATTCCTTGATGATGTTGGTAAAGCTCAACCACCCGTTCCTATGAGTATCATGAATAGTCCGGCCACCAATCCGAAAGACACCATGTTCGCAAAAAAGCATATCATTCGGTTCCAGGACCTTTTCCTCCAAGGCAGTTGCGGCCAGAAAGATCTTGAAGACTGATCCCGGTTCAAAGGCATCGGTCACACATCGATTCCGCCAGTTTTCAGCCGGAAACTGAGAAAAGTTATTGGGATTATAAGTCGGATAGTTGGCCATGGCCAGGATTTCACCACTCCCTACTTCCATAACCACGGCCATTCCACCTTTAGCCCTCATGTTTTTACAGCATGTGAACAGTTCTTTTTCCGTATGATATTGAATAACTTGATCGATAGTCAAAAAGAGGTCATATGGCCCCTCCGAGATACAGGGTGATGTCGTTTGATCCGCTTCTTCAGAATGTATGAAGCTCCTTACATCTCCCCCCCCTTCCCCTTGCCCATCCTCACGGAGAATCCGGTCAAAGAAAAGCTCTGCCCCTTCCAGGCCGTGATTGTCAAGACCTGCAAATCCCAATACCTGAGCTGCCAGTTCCCTGTCCGGGTAATATCGTTTGCTTTCCTCACGAATACCGATTCCCTCAAGCCCTAACCCCTTCAGTTGATCAGCTATGTCAGGGACAATCTTTCTCTTGAGCCAGACGAAATTGTGCCCGGAATCAAGCTTATTTTCCAGCGTGCTGGTCTTTACCTGCAATATATGGCAGACCCGGCGAAGGGTAAAGCGGTCTTCCTGCTGCAGTTGCTCCGGAACGCCATACACCGAACCCACCTTGACACTGACGGCCAGTTCACGACCCTGGCGATCATAGATGGTTCCCCGCCTTGGTTCCATAGCCCCCGGCCCGGACGTTGCGCGTCCCAGAATCCTTTTCAGGTGACATTCGTGGTGAAGGATCTGGAGTTGAAAAAGCCGACCGGCGATAAGGATGATGGCCGCCATGAAACAAGCCTGGAGTACTGCCATCCTCATCTTGAGATGGGGTGGCCTCTTCGAGCTCTTAACTACTTTTTTCTTCCTGCCCATTGACTGCACGGTAAGGATCCCGCTTTTAATTAGACCTATACACCTGATAGGCAATATGAAAATAAGTTTTTTTGAAGCTTCAACTGCTGAGCTTCACAGGCCAAGCTTAAAAAGGTTGGTGAGGATAAAGGTTTAATGTAAAATCAATAACCTGGCTTTCATCCGGATCAACGAAACCGAATTCCCGTCTGGCCCTTTCCTCGATCCTGTCCAGGCGAGTGAGGGTGGCTTTTTCCAGATTGAGACGAGCATTGATTTCGACCATCTCAGTTTTAAGCTTATGCAACTGCCTTATATCCCTGATCAGTCTGGTCACCTGAATCGGCTTCCAGGCTAAAAATAGACCCATGAAGGTAAAGAAAAGGATGCCCAGGCCATACTCGCATTTCTGCCAGAGAAGAAAGGACAAGCATCCAACTTGGGAGATTTTCGTCTGGAGCTTTCCCCTGGCTAGCATTTTTCGGCCACCCTCAGCTTTGCGCTCCGCGCCCTCGGGTTTCCCTGAATTTCTGCTTCAGAAGGTATGATCGGTTTTGGGGTCAATATCCTTATCTTCGGGCCGCCCGGGCAGATTCCATTTGCTTCTTCAGCCTTGGCCAGTTTTCGAAAGGTCCATTTAACAATTCGATCCTCCAGGGAATGATACGAGATAATACATATCCTTGATCCCGCTCTCAGAACATCGATACCATCAATAACAGCCTGCTCCAGACCCTGCAATTCCTGATTAACCATAATACGCAAAGCCTGAAAAGTCCTCGTAGCCGGATGTATTTTCCTCGGGCGATATTTGGCCGGAATAGCAGAAGCCACAATTTCTGCTAATTGACCGGTAGTTGAGATCGGTGCTTTCCGGCGGCGGGAACAGATGGTTCGAGCGATTCTTCTGCTCCACCGTTCCTCTCCGTATCGCCACAGCATATCCGCCAACTCTGCCTCCCCGCTCTGATTGACGATCTGAGCGGCTGTCATGGGGTTTCTCTGATCCAGGCGCATATCCAAAGGCGCATCCAACTGAAAGCTGAATCCCCGTTCCCTGCTTTCAAAATGTAAGGAAGATACTCCAAGATCGATTAAAAACCCGTCAATCTGACGTAACCCAACCCGAGGCAAAATCGTTTTAATGTTTTTAAAGTTGTCCCGGACAAAGGTTACTCTGGAACCAAATCTCTTGAGCCTATTCTCAGCCTTTTGCAGAATATCCTCATCCAGGTCTATGCCCACCACTCTCCCGGTTGGAAAGCTTTCTTCGAGGATCCGTTCTGCATGTCCCCCTTCACCCAGGGTACCATCGATGTAGACCTTCGACTCTGAGCATTTCAGATATTCAAGAACTTCGGTTACTAGGACAGGATGGTGAATATACATCACCGAAAAATTCTCATCGGCCGGGAGCTTTCATGCTCTCACAGCCTCTATATTCCAAAGCTGGCCAACCTGTCTCGATCCAGGTAGACGGATTGTTCAAACTCACGCCACTTTTCCAGGCCCCAAATCTCTACCTTATTCATGACCCCCACCATCACCACCTCTTTATCAATACCCACCTTTATTCTCATCTGTGGAGGTACGAGGATTCTGCCCTGTTTATCAAAACTTACCTCAGAGGCATTCGAAAACAAGACTCTCATGAAATCGCTGACACTTTTTTCCATATTGGGAGCCTGCCGGATTTTCTGGCCGATAAGCAGCCATTCCTGGACAGGATAAGCCACCAGGTAATTTTCCAAAGAGGTGAGGATCAGCCGGTCATCTCCATAATCTTTCCGCAAGGTGTCACGAATTTTAGCCGGAACACTGATTCTTCCCTTGCTGTCAAGGTTATGTTCGTATTTTCCTATGAGCATCCCTATTCCCCACTCTCTCCCACTTTCTTACACTAACCAAAATACCCCTTTCAAAATGTTTTGTCAAGGGAAAAGTATATTCAACTTTTCCTTTATAAAATGGTCAATTATAAGAGCTTCAATGTCACCGAAAGGATCTTAAAATCAAATTGTTATAACCTATCAGGCCTGGTAATGAAATAAAGAAATCCATCGTGAATCAAGGCCTTAGGAAATGACCCCCCCAGCCTCGAAAAATTCCGTCGAAAATCCCTCAAGGCGGAAGATCCTCTCCCGTCTCATGACCATCAATACCCTGCTCATAAAGCCAAAAAGGCTTATCCGATCACTGCATGACAAGGGGAAGGTGGGACAAAGTGGTAGATTTTAAGTCTTCCTTGATACCCGCTATGTGTTTTAAGGTCTTGACATAATTTTTCATTTTGGTTTAAAATAATGATTATTTATCTTCATTATCGCTGTAGCAGGCTCCTTTTAAAAAGGAGTAAAAGGGAAGTTCGTGAAAATCGAACACGGTCCCGCCGCTGTCATCGGGGACGAAATCTACTGAAAGCCACTGTCCCGGTACTCAACAGGATGGGAAGGCGTAGAGAGTAGGAAGATCCGTAAGTCAGAAGACCTGCCTGCTATGGGAATCACCGTTCTTCGAGGCTTGAGAATAAGGGTGAAGAAGCTGGGTGCAATCCTTAATGCTCAGAAAGAGCATTAAGGATTTTTTTTTGCCTCCCTGCCTCCCTCCTTCCTGGCCACGAAAATAAAAATCTCTCACATCAACTTCAGAAAGGAAGGAGAAAAGATGAGGAAGATCGGATTAAAGATGAAAATGGTCATGGCGGTTTCTTTGTTCTTTTTCCTCTCTCCAGGCAGGGCCAAAGCCGAACCCGAGGGAGAAAAAGCCATTGTTTTACCTGAAATAAGCGTCACGGCGACTCGCCATGAGGAGGAAACCTCCCGGATTCCCTCCTATATTACTATTATTAATGAAAGGCAGATCAGGGATACCCCTGCCCGGACAGTACCGGATCTCCTCCGGGATCTGGCTGGAATTCACGTCAAGGATTATTTAGGCCATGGTCGTAACTCTTCGGTTGATATCCGCGGATTCGGTGAGACAGGCGGCCTGAATACCCTGGTTCTGGTAGATGGACGGCGGGTCAATGAGATTGACCTCAGCGGGGTTGATTGGACCCAGATTTCCCTGGAGCGGATTGACCGCCTTGAAATCATCCGGGGATATGGCAGCGTTCTCTATGGAGATCAAGCCGTAGGAGGGGTGATTAACATTATTACCAAGGATGGCCTCACCCAACCGCCAATTCGCCTCGAAGGAAATTACGGAAGCTATCATAGCCACAGAGAAATGATCGAAATAGGCCGCTCGACAGGGTCAGTCACCTATCACCTGAGTGCCAGCTTTCTGGAAAGCGATGGTTATCGGGAAAACAGCTTTATGCGAAATAAAACAGCCGGCTTAAGATTCACTGATCACCCTTGTGAGAGGTTCAGCTGGGATCTTACAGCGGGCCTCAAAGAGGATACCTATGGAATGCCCGGCGCGTTAAAACAATCAGAACTTGAAAGTAGCCAATATGAACGTACAGAGTCCAAATATCCGGAGGATTGGGCCAGTACGGATGAATACTATGTTCAGTTTACCCCGACCTTTCATTTCAGCGACCTGGGCAGCCTCAAGATTCCGCTCTCCCTGAAAGAGAAAAAACCTTATTCAGCCTGGGAAAGCTGGGATTGGATTACTCATCACCATCTGAAGACCCTGGGCATTCTGCCGCAATACATCCTGACGAAGGATCTTATCGGGTATCAAAATACCATCACCTTCGGATTTGATTACTATCGGCATCACCATGATGACCAGATGGGAAAATCCGAGATCAGGAGGAGCACCAAAGGATACTATGTCCTTGATTCCCTGATCATCATCCCTGATCTCCTTTTCTCAACCCTTGGTTACCGCTATGAACGGGTCAATTATACCTTCAGAACGGCCTCAACCGATAAGGCCGCCCATGATGAAGAGGCGGTTCAGGCAGGGCTGACCCTAGCCTACGCCAAGGGCTGCAAGGCCTTCCTGTCCTTCGGCAAGGCCTTCCGCCTTCCGGCTACAGACGAGTATTACCTTTATTACCCGACACCGGGACTCAATCAAAATCTTACTCTTCAAAAATCCAGGCAGTATGATCTTGGCATTCAACACAGCCTCGGTCAAAGGCTTCGTCTGGGAGTGACCCTGTTCAGGATCGAGACTACTGATGAAATTTTCTTTGATCCTGTCACCTATACCAACACGAACTATCCCAAAACGAAGCGGTACGGCTCCGAAATTGACTTCAGCTCCTCTGCGACCGACTATCTGACCCTTTCAGGTTCCTATACCTACCTGGATTCAAAACTGGCGGCCGGACCTTACCGTGATAAAAAGATTCCCGGCGTCGCCCATCACAAGGTGCACCTCGGTGCCCATGTCAGACCCTGGACATTCCTGACCATCGACCTGTGGGGACGCTGGCTGGACAGTCAAATTGGTATCTCTGACTGGAATAATGAGAAAGGCAAGCTTGAAAGTTATACCACGGTGGATGCCAGAGTGCGCTTTCAGTGGAAAAAGATGGAGTCCTGGATCGGAGTTAACAACCTTTTTAATGAGATATACAGTGAATATGCCTGCGTTGACAGCAGCTTGCAGGAACTGAGTCTTTATCCGGCACCTGAGAGGAATTACACTCTGGGGATATCGTATCAATTCTAATTCGGTTTTGAAGGTTGACATTTCTCTTATATATATCATACAATAACTTTCATCAACATGGAGAGGGTTTGCCTTCTTCAAAATAACGTTCAGCTCGTATTCTTTAAAACGACTACCACGTATGACGAAGGGTCATCACTCCATGAAAACGGAAAACAGCCAATTCATCCGGAACCTGGGCCAGAGAGTACTCGAAGGAGAATCTCTGAGTCTTGCGGAAGCCGGCCATCTTGATGAGCAGGTGTCCTGGTCTGACCTTCCCGCCCTGTTTGAAACAAGCACCCGGATCCGTGAAAAATTCCTGGGCCGGGACATCAGCCTCTGTGCCATCACAAACGTTAAGAGCGGCTACTGCGGAGAGGATTGCATTTTCTGTGCTCAGTCCCTGCACCACCAGGCCCGGATAAGCAGTTATCCATTGATAAGCGTCGACCAGATTATCGAGAGGGCAGCCCAGGCCAAGGCTACAGGGGCCCGCTGCTTCAGCTTGGTGGCCAGCGGCGGCAGAACGGAAAATCCCAAAGAGATTGACCGGCTGGCTGAGGCTATTCAAAAAATGAAAGTCCATGTTCCATCCCTGGACTGTGCCGCCTCCCTGGGCACGGTATCCTTCCCGACCTTAACCACCCTCAAGGAGGCAGGGCTTAAGCGGTATCATCATAATCTGGAGACAGCCGAAGACTTTTTCCCGCATATCTGCACAACTCACTCCTATCAGCAGCGCAGAGATACCATCGAAGCAGCCAGGGCGGCCGGATTGAAGGTATGCAGTGGTGGAATCTTCGGTCTGGGCGAGACATCCCGCCAGAGGCTGGAGCTGGCTTTTACCTTACGGGAGTTGGAAGTGGATTCTCTACCCATCAATTTCCTCCACCCTATTGCGGGAACGCGCTGTCAGGGAAAAGATCGCCTCCACCCCCTTGAGGCCTTGAAATCCATAGCCCTCTTACGATTCATGCTGCCCCAAAAGAGTATCATGATTTGTGGAGGCCGACACGTTATTTTACGCAGCCTGCAATCATGGATTTTTCTGGCAGGTGCCGATGGATTAATGGTGGGGAACTATCTTACCACCAAAGGGATGCCCTGGTCAGAAGACCGAGCCATGCTTCAGGACCTTGGATTTCTTTCATCTGTTACGTCATCATGACCACGGATTATGTTTCTCCAGGCTATATCGGGGGGGATGAAACAGCAGACTGAAGAAGGCTGAATTGGTGCCATGCTCCAAGAATCCTTAAAGAAATTCCTGGAAAAAGAAATCTCTCACATCAAAAGTTCGGACAGCTATCGCCAGGTAAGGACTATCGAGGGAGCATCACAGGCCAGAATCACTCTCCAGGGGAAAGAGGTCATCAATCTTTCCTCAAATAACTACCTGGGATTAGCTAATTCCAGCTTCCTCAAGCAATCAGCTATCAAATCTCTTACTGAACTGGGTGTAGGTACCGGAGCCTCACGCCTCATCTCCGGAAGTATGATGATCCATCGAGAGATGGAAACGGAACTGGCCGCCTTCAAGAGAACGGAAGCCGCTCTGCTTTTCAACTGCGGCTATATGGCTAACTGCGGTCTTCTCAGTGCCCTGGTTAATCGGCAGGACGTTGTCTTTTCGGATCGTTACAACCATGCCAGTATTGTCGACGGCCTGCTCCTGAGCAGGGCCAGGGTAGTCCGATATGCCCATAAGGATATGGACGATCTCCGGAAACTCCTGACCCGTTACCAGACGAGCCGGGGAAAACGGCTTATCGTTACTGATTCGGTTTTCAGTATGGATGGCGATCTTGCACCCCTGCAGGACATTGTGACCCTGGCCGGGGAATTCGGGGCTTCGGTCATGGTGGACGAGGCACATGCCACCGGAGTACTGGGCGAAAACGGGCATGGAGCTGTTGAGCTGTTAGACCTGGAGGGGGAAATCGATGTCCAGATGGGCACCCTGAGCAAGGCACTCGGGGGATTTGGCGCCTATATAGCCGGGGATTCCCTCCTCATTGACTATCTCATCAATAAGGCCAGGCCCTTTATTTTCACCACCGCCCTCCCGCCGGCAGCCGTAGCCGCCGCCCTGAAAGCCCTGAATATTGTGCAGAACCGTCCTGATCTCCGTGACACCCTGCTCCGGCAGGCAACCTGGTTTCGAAAAAATTTACAGGATAGAGGATTTGATACCATGGAGAGTGAGACCCATATCATTCCTCTCCTGGTGGGGGAAAATGAGAAAGCGGTCCAATTAAGCCGGAAATTGTTCGAGGCAGGCGTTTATGCTCCCGCCATTCGCCCGCCCGCGGTTCCTCAGGGAACAGCCAGATTGAGAATTTCTCTCATGGCCACCCACACCCTGGCCGATTTAGAGAATGCTCTGGAGAAAATCTCTCAGATTGGTCGAGAACTCCGCTTACTCTGATTTTATGGTAAAGAAGGCTAAGACTACACAAAAGAGCACTACCTCCTTCCAGACCCCGCTCATGTTTCTTCATGGCTGGGGAACAACATCCAACATCTGGCAATCACAGGTAGCCTTTTTTACCCCAAAATGGCCGGTCATGGCCCCTGACTTCCTCCATACCGCTCCTCACCTGCCCTTCTTCTCCACACCAAGAACAGTGGAGACCATTGTGGAGGGATTATCCTCCCTCTGTCATGCTTATCACCTGCCGCCCATTCACCTGGTCGGCTGGTCGCTCGGCAGCATGATGGCCCTGGAGTTCTCCTCCAGATTCCCTGCTCTGGTGGCCTCATTGACTCTGGTTGGCGGCACGCCAAAGTTCCTGGCTGATGAGAGTTTTCCCTGGGGCCTGCCGAAGGGTGAGCTGCGTCTCCTCCGAAAACGCTTCCAGCAGAATAGAGTAGCTGCCCTGACCACCTTTTACCAGCTTCTTTTTACTGACAGGGAAAAAAATCGAGAGGTGCTGCTGAGAGCGCGCAACAGGCTGCGATCCAACCGGAATATCAGTGACCAGGCGCTCCTTGAGGGATTGGCCATTCTGGAAAGCACGGATCTTAGACCTGTTTTACCGCACCTTTCCATGCCGGTGCTTATTATTCATGGAGAGGAAGATAAAATCTGCCCGATCGAAGCAGGCCTGTTCATGCATCAGCACATACCCCGATCCCGGCTGGATACTTTCCCCTCTTGCGGCCATGCACCCTTCCTTACCCGGGAAGAAAGGTTCAACCGGACGGTGGAGGACTTCCTCCAATCTTCAGGGCGGCCATGAAAAAAACCTTTTGCTTCGAGGGGGACTTCCGCACGGCGACTCTCTATGATAATATGGTAATATCATGAGAAATGTCCCTACAGGGAAACAATTCTTTCCTGGGCCATAGGAATATCATGTACATTCATAAGAACAAAGTGAAAAAAAATTTTTCGGCTGCAGCCGCCTCCTATGACCGGAGGTCGGGCCTTCAGTTTACCATCAGCCGGGAGCTTCTCTCTTTCCTCGGCCGTCCCCGGGCTCATCGAATCATTGATATCGGTTCAGGAACAGGGAGGCTGCTGGATTGCCTCGTTGAGCTCTTTCCCGGGGCAGAGCTGCATGGTTTTGATCTTGCTTACGGAATGGTCAGACAGTCCCGTGAAATGAAGCCGATGGATTCCTGCGGACGTACAGGCGAAACCAGATCCGCCTTCTTTCTCCAGGCTGATGCAGAAAAACTGCCCTACCGGTCGGCCAGCTTTGATCTGGTCCTCTCCAATGCAGTTTACCAGTGGATACCTGACCTGACCGGGGCCTTCCAGGAGGTTTACCGCATCTTGAAACCAAAGGGGATCTTCTGCTTTTCCACCTTTCGGGAGGGAACACTGGCTGAATTGAATTCCTCATTCCACATGGCCTACCGGAAACTCAATTTCGAGGCCGGCCAAAGGCATGTCCAGTCATTTCCCACGTCCCGGGATCTGGCAGATTCCCTGGAAAAATCCGGCTTCTCCAGCCTCGCTCTCAAAGAACGGACCATGCTCCAGTATTACCCTGATGCCTGGTCTCTGATCCGCCACCTGAAAGCTGCCGGTGCTTCCAAGGCTATTCCACATCCGTTCCCGGGGCTGGGGGGAAGAAAGATCATTGAGGAAATGATAAACTCTTACCACAGGCATTTTCAAAACGGAAAGGGCATTCAGGCCACCTATCAGATCGTTCTGGCCCGTGGTGAAAGGCAGTAAACATGGAGTATCTCGAATGACCAAAGGAATTTTTATAACCGGCACCGATACGGGAGTGGGGAAAACCATTGTGGCTTCAGCCATTGCCCAGGGGCTCCAAAGACAGGGAATCAAGATCGGACCCATGAAACCCATCCAGACCGGCGCCCCAAGTGAGGCAGGAGTCAGATATTCCCAGGATCTGGAATTCATGAAAAAAGCCCTGGGTGATCATGGTCTGGAATTGAATGCACCCTTTCTTTTCAACCCCCATGTGCCCTACTTGCTGAAAGAGCCTCTGGCACCATACGTAGCCGCCAGACTGGAAGGAGTGGAGATCGATCTTTCTGTCATCCACAAGGCCTACCGCTGGTTACAGGAGCATTATTCATTCCTGGTCATCGAGGGAGCCGGCGGCATCCTGGTGCCTATTCTCCAGGATTATCTTTTCATCGATCTTATCAAAGACTTCGGCTTGCCGGTAGTCCTGGTGGGCCGGGCTGCTCTCGGGACTATCAATCACACGCTCCTCACCCTGGAGGTTTTACGGAACAGGAATATTCCCGTAGCCGGGGTAGTGCTCAATAAGGAAGTTTCCACATCTGAAGGAATCTGCGAGCTTACCAACCCGGAAGTCATTCAGGCCTTCGGCCAGGTTGAGCTTTTGGGGGTTCTTCCCCATGCTCCATCGATCCAGATGGAACAGAGGCATATTGGAAACCTGGAGGAATTAACCCGAAGATACCTTCACCTGGACAGGCTCCTGCAAATCATGGAACATCTTTCTTCCGAAACTGACCCTCAGGCCCGATCCTCTCGTCTTAAGGCCCTGGATAAAAAATATCTCTGGCATCCCTTCACCCAGATGCAGGATTGGACTCAAGAGGAACCCTTAATCATCGAACGGGGAAGAGGGGTATATCTTGAGGACACGGAGGGTCAGCCATACCTTGATGGAATAGCCAGCCTGTGGACAAATGTTCACGGCCATCAAAAGAAAGAAATTGATCTGGCCATTCACGACCAGTTAGGCAAAATCGGCCACTCCACTCTCCTCGGCCTCACTCACGCCCCGGCCATTGAGCTGGCCGAACGGCTGATCCGGATCGCTCCTGAAGGATTGAGCCGGGTTTTCTATTCGGACAGCGGGGCCACAGCCTGTGAAATTGCCTTGAAAATGAGTTACCAGTACTGGCAGCAGCAGGGAAAGACGGACAAGAAAAGCTTTGTTTATTTTGAGAACAGCTATCACGGAGATACTCTCGGTGCGGTGAGTGTAGGCGGTATTGACCTTTTTCACCGGCTGTACCACCCGCTGTTATTCGGGGCTTACCGGACCACTTCTCCCTACTGCTACCGGTGTACCTATCATCTTGATCCTGCCTCCTGCCGGTGGCGATGTCTGGATGATCTCGAGCGCATTTTTCAGACCCACGCCCCTTGCGTCTCAGCTCTCATTCTTGAACCGTGTGTCCAGGGTGCCGGCGGCATGATCGTTGCTCCGGAGGGTTTTCTCAAAGGGGTGAGGGAGTTGTGTACCCAGTATCGGGTCCTCATGATTGCCGACGAAGTGGCGGTAGGATTTGGCCGGACAGGAAAGATGTTTGCCTGTGAGCACGAAGATGTTCACCCGGATTTACTCTGCCTGGCCAAAGGAATCACCGGCGGATACCTCCCTCTGGCCGCTACTTTGACGACGGAGGCCATTTACCAGGGTTTCCTGGGTGACTACGGCGAGAAGAAAACCTTCTTCCATGGCCATACCTATACCGGCAACCCGCTCGCCTGCCGGGCGGCCTTGGCCAATATGGATATTTTTGAAAAGGAGAGAGTGATCGAACAGCTTCAAGGGAAAATCCATTTCCTCCAGGGGAAACTATCGACCTTCCGGAATCTGCCGCACGTAGGAGATATTCGGCAAAAAGGTATCCTGGCCGGAATTGAGCTGGTTCGAAACAAAGCCACCAGGGAGCCGTATGTCTGGGAAGAGAAAATCGGCCTTCGGGTTGCTCAGGCCGCTCGAAAGAGGGGCGTGATTCTCCGCCCTCTCGGAGATGTCATGGTGATTATGCCCCCTCTTTCCATCTCGACTCCAGAGCTCGAGCAACTCCTTTCAGTGACCATGGAGGCAATCAGGGAAATCACCGAAACAATGAGATAGACAGAAGATACCATAAGCTTGAACCATCAGCTGGCCATAACATTATCTTAACGGGGAATGATCATGATTAATATTACCAGACTGTACTGTGGTGAGGAAACTCCCAGTGACGACATCCGCTACGGGCAAAAAATTCTGAAAGGCCATCATGGAGTACCGTTATCCACGGGGAAACAGGAAGGGTGTATTCCTCAATCCGCCTCTTCCAGGAAGCCCATTGTCGTGTGGAATTCTACCAGAACCTGTAATTTGAAATGCGTCCACTGCTACACTGATTCTGATAACATCCAATATCAGGGGGAGCTGACCACAGGTGAAGCCAAGGGAATGATCAGAGATCTGGGAGGCTTCAAAGTACCCGCCATGTTATTTTCCGGGGGAGAACCACTGATTCGAAAGGATCTTTTTGAACTGGCCTCCTATGCCCTGGACCATGGAGTAAAGCCGACACTTTCCACCAACGGCACCTTGATTACCAGAGATATTGCTCAGCGGTTGAAGACGACAGGATTTACCTATGTCGGCATCAGCCTTGATGGAATCGGTGAGATAAACGATCAATTCCGGGGTGTTCAGGGCGCTTTTGATCGGGCCATGAGGGGATTTAAGAATTGTGTTGAGGTAGACCAGCGGGTGGGCTTACGCCTGACCCTGACTCGAAGAAATTATCAGGATCTCCATCGGATATTTGATTTTATCGAGGCCGAACATATTGACCGGGCCTGCTTCTACCACCTGGTCTATTCCGGCCGCGGGCTCGATATTCAAAAAGATGATCTGACGGCCGGGGAATCCCGTCAGGCTATGGATATCATCCTGCAGCGGACCGAGGATTTTGCCGGGCGCGGATTGGAAAAGGAAATTCTGACCGTTGACAACCATGTAGACGGCATTTACCTGTACCTGAAGCTCAAAGAGAAAAACCCGGAACGGGCCGAGGAGGTCATGGCTCTCCTGACCTGGAACGGGGGCGGGCTTTACTCAACAGGCGTAGGCATCGGCGAAATTGACTTCTGCGGCCGGGTACATCCTGATCAATTCTGGATGGATCATACCTTGGGGAATGTCCGCGAAAGGCCCTTTTCCGAAATATGGATGGATACCTCAGACCCCATTATGGCCGGTTTGAAACACCGGAAACCACTCCTGAAGGGGAAGTGTGCCCGCTGCCAATGGATCGATGCCTGTGGGGGCTCCTTCCGGGTACGCGCCTTACGGGTGTATGATGACCCATGGATGGAAGATCCCCAATGTTATCTTACTCCGCAAGAATGCGGATTAGATGAGAATGAAAGAAAAAATCACCGGGAGGGCGGATAATTCCTCCCCGATTGTCATATTCATGATAGATTGTCATATTCATGGTAGAGAGGTATTATGAATAAGGTTCTGTGGGTTATCGGGACAATATTTTTCCTGGGATTCTTCCATGGCTTGCAGGGTGACCATCTCCTGGAAATTCTTAATTCTCCAAAGGCCCGCCAGATCTATGACCGTCCATCATGGTTTTCTTTTAAACTCGGCCTCATCCATATGGGGTATCTATCGGGTCTTATCGTTCCCCTGATTCTGCTGAAGGCCAAAGTCTTCTCTCTCTCCAGCTTCCCCTCCACCTCCATCCTGGGCCTCTCTTTCTGCGGTCTGGGATTATACAACGCCTATCAATTCTTCCGTCTGCCTCCGCCATTGCTCCATCAGCACTATCACCCGCATCAGCATCAGCACGAACATCTCCACCAGATACAAGCCAGGGCCGGGGATCACCAGGAACCTCATAGTCATGTTCACCATTTCCCTCAAGATATTGATAAGCCTCTTCAGGTTCCCTCGGAGCACGCCCATGATCATCTCCATGAGCATGAACATCTCCATATTCATACCCCTTCAGAAAAAAGGGAGCACAGCCATCAACATTGCCCCGGATTCTCTGAGAGCCTGAAACGGCCCCGAAACATCCTCCTCCTGTTAACGCTCTCCCTGACCAGTTTAGCTTTTTCCCCCAGAGCAGCCATGCTTTCCTTAATGGCCTTTCTGGTCGGATTGTTTTTATCTCTTTACCTCCTTGGAATCTTATTCCGAGGCAAGGGCATCAAACTCATGGAAAAACTTGTTTACCTCTCTCATTTTCTCTTAGGGCTGACCGCTGGATTGGCAGGAATATGGTTACTCTGGTAATACCCAAAGCCCTTCCCCATGCCATGGATCTCATAATTCTCCCTGGGCAGTGAACTGGCTCCTTGAGCAAATCGAAAAAAGGTAAAAAAATGGATAGCCCGATCTTACCGCGCGGGCTATCCATTGATATGACCTGACTAATGTGCGCAGTGCCTTCCTAGACGGATTTCGTGAGCAGATATCCGGCTCCAACCATGGCCCGGCTGCCTAAATTATCCTCATACCTGAGGTGCTGCTCTTCTTCCGGAGCCTCACCTTCCGTACCTTCTTCCTCTCCCTGGGGAACTGCTTCCTCAGGAGATCCGATCTGTCCACCTCCTTCAATAGCGGGATTTTCTTCCTCAAAAGATTCAATCTCGCCGGCCTCTCCGCCTTCCTCAGGAGTTACATTTTCTTCAGCCGGATTCACGGTTTCCACTGCTTCCGAGGCAGTATCTCCCTCACCCGGATTTGCGACCTCCTCCATTGCTTCCGAGGCAGTACCCTCTTCGGCCGGAGCTTCAGCTCTTTCCTCCATCTCTATGGCAGACTGTTCTTCAAACTCACTCCTCTCCTGACGACACCCTGGGCCAATGAAGGCGAATAAACAGAAAAATACGACAACCCAACCCAGCTTTCTCATAGGTATTTCCTTTCTTTCATGGTTTTATAACCGTGGTCAATAGACAGGCTTACCTTAAGCATGACTGTTATACGCGTCTCCCTTTGTCTCTGTGTCTTACAGAGAGGTTGACACTCCTTCCCCTCAAGGGTTTATTTCTCCGGTACACCTCATCTCCTTTTGTCTCTCCCTTTTTTCATGAATCATGCAAAATAAAGAAAGGACACGTGCACCATGAGTAAAGATAAGGAATGGATACTTACCAGAGCGTGAGAAATTAATTCCCTGATTGTATGTAAAAGGTGTATCCACTGGAGATTTCACCGAAGCCCCCGCAGCCCTTTTAGGCCATCATGAGTCTCTCCTACCAAAATTTCTGCACTTACCTGTCTATTTTATCACTTTGAGCAAGAGTTTGCATACACGCCTTAGGATTAAACTTTTTTAATCCTATTTTAACCTTTCTCTAATTTACCCTGAGGTATAGTTTCAATAAAGATCTTCACTAATACTTGATTCAAGGAACGAAATCGATCCAGAAAAAACCAGTATCTGGTGAGGGAAATATGGGAAAAAGGTCGGTTATTGCTGATAAATACAGAGGGACTATATTAGTGGTCATCTTGGCTATGTCAGGGCTTTCTGTGATCAGCCGTTACAATGATCCTCTTTTTCATAGTCTTGCTGAGATATTTAGTATTATCGTAGCTAGTGGCATTTTTATCGTCGCCTGGAACTCACGTCAATATCATGACAGTAATTATTTTTTATTTCTTGGTGTGGCTTATCTCTTTATTGCTTGTCTTGATCTTGTGCATACCTTGGCTTATCCGGGGATAGGCATATTTGAAGGTTATGACCTTAACCTATCGATTCAACTCCGGATCGCTTCCCGGTATGTTGAAAGTATTTCTCTTCTTATTGCTCCCTTAATCGCAAAACGTAAGCTCATTATCAATCATGTTTTACTCGTTTATGCTACCATCGTTTCCCTTTTACTGGGATCAATTTTTTATTGGCACACTTTTCCTACTTGTTTTATTAATCGGGGGGAAGGGGAGTTGACCCTTTTTAACACAGTCAGCAAGGCGGTTATTTGTCTCATTTTCTTATCTTCCATTGGTTGTCTGGTACAAAAACGGCATGAATTCGATCCAGGTGTCCTGAATTTATTGATCGCCTCCATTGTCGTGAGCTTGGGTGCCGAACTGGCTTTCACTACTTCCGCACACACTGACGACCTTTTGAGTCTGGTTGGGCATTCCTTACAGACAACCTCGTTTTACCTTATTTATAAAGCTATTATCGAGACAGGGCTTATGCAGCCCTACAATCTTCTGTTCAGAAATCTGAAACAGCGAGAGGAAGCCTTGCGGGAAAGTGACAAGAAGTATTGCCAATTACTTGAAAATGCCCAGGAAGGTATTTGGACTATAGATCCCGAGGGCATGACTACTTTTGTCAACATACGTATAACTGAAATACTTGGGTACCCTGCTGATGAAATATTAGGAAAAACAATATCTTCATTTATGGATAATCGACATGGAGAAGTGACCAAAGACTATTTTGAAGCTTACCGGCAAAGCCCCAGGGAAAGGCATCAATTCGAATTCCTCCATAAAAATGGATCACTGGTTTATACGATTCTGGAGACCTCACCGCTGATCAACGATGATGGAAAGTATAACGGAGCTATGGTTTTCCTGGAAGATGTCACAGATCGCAAAAGGGCAGAGGAGGAAAAAGCAAAAATTCAAGCGCAATTTGTCCAGTCCCAGAAGCTGGAGGCCATTGGACTTCTGGCGGGAGGAATTTCCCATGATTTCAACAACATTTTAGCTACAATTCAAGGTTACGTCACCTTGGCTGTTATGAAAACTGATAAAGCTCATCCTCTATGCAGAGATCTCAATCAAATAAGACTGGCTGCCGATCGTGCAGCTAATCTTACCCGTCAATTACTCCTTTTCAGTCATAGGAAACCAAGGGAACTTGCCTTAATCAGTCTCAATAGTACTATTGAGAACCTGTTAAAGATGCTTCATCGCCTTATAGGTGAAAACATTACCGTTGATACTGACCTCGATGCTGAGCTTTGGCCGCTCTTGATTGATGAAGGTAATATTGAGCAGGTAATTATGAATATAGTAATTAATGCCAGAGATGCTATGCCCAATGGTGGCCGGATCACAATCAAAACCCAAAATGTGACTCTGGATGAGACACATTCCAGGTTTATCTCTCAGGCACGTGCCGGGCAATTTACCTGCTTGTCTATTACTGATACGGGAATTGGCATGAATAAAGAAATCATCGATCGGATATTTGAGCCCTTTTTCACCACGAAGGAGGTCGGAAAGGGTACCGGACTTGGCTTGTCAGTGGTATATGGAATTGTCAAGCAGCATCAGGGGTGGATTAATGTCTATAGTGAGCCGGGGCACGGTACTATGTTCAAGGTTTATCTGCCGGCATCCCCTTTACCCTTTCAGACTGGATCAGAAAGTAAAACCACAAAGATGTGTCCTCTTGAATTGTTGCCCGGGAAGGGAGAGCGAATCTTAGTCGTAGAGGATAATGAAACAGTCCGGGAATTAACCATAACGATACTTCGTGAAAATGGTTACACGGTGATTGGTGCTGCCTCTGCTCGAGAGGCACTGAATAACTTTGAACAGGAACAAGGTGAATTCGATGTGATCTTGAGTGATTTTATTTTGCCTGACCTGACAGGTCTCGAATTGGCTGACCAGTTCCTGCTGCGCCAGCCACGGATGGACATAATTCTGGTGAGCGGATATTCGGACCATAAATTACAAGGAGATGTCCTCAAAGAAAGAGGATTTCGATTCCTTCAGAAACCATATAATCTCGATGACCTGTTTCGAATTTTAAGAGAAATCATTGAGCATAGATCAGCAGTCTACGAAACAAAATAGCTTCGTGAAATATTAAGGCTCAAAAAGGAGGAAAGAATAATACATATCAATTATAAGGAATTGTCAACGCCCTCTTCGCGCTATGGAGAGGGCATTGGCCGAACTCGATGGTGAAAATTTCATGGAAGGAAGGATAAAATGACCAAAGTTGTAAGAATGGTAAGCATAGTATCAATTTTCTTTATTATGTTTTGCATATGCAATTTTTTTGGTCCCTGTCAAAGGGTCAGAAATACTCTGGAAACAATTCTGTCTTTAGATGACCCAGAAGAAGACTGTATTTATGGTGATTTATTTCCACGGATTCCTGTGATGAAGGACGAAGAAATTACGCTTCCTTTACAAAGTCAATATGAGGATAGATTACATCCTGTTCTTCAATCAGAGGCTATACAGGAAAAGGTAGATATCTCTGCCTGCATATTCATTGAGGAGGAAAGGGATGTGTGGATTTCAAGGTGATATTATCATCTATGAGCAGCCTGAGGTTTAACGGTGTGTGGAAAAATATTAACCTTGCTCTGCTTTCAAGTGTCATCGTCATAACACTGGTCCACTATGCAAATCCATTAAGCCGTCATTTACAGGAAAGTGTCGAATGTAGGGATGGACAACTATCAACGCCTGATACAGAAGTAAGTGGAAAAACAAAACCTGTTATTCGTCTTAAGGAGCTTCCCGATCGTGTCATTGTAGATTGGGATGAATGCTTCCTGGAGGGAGAGGTGAGCGCTGTTGATGGG
Source organism: bacterium (assembly GCA_049472445.1). Taxonomy (GTDB): domain Bacteria; phylum SZUA-182; class SZUA-182; order DTGQ01; family DTGQ01; genus JBLIRT01. Next base: position 48 of record JBLIRT010000024.1, on the reverse strand, counting down.
GTCAAATCGCTCACCGTCAATGACATTCTCTTATCCACGAGGGTATCA
>JBLIRT010000023.1:0-25753 GCA_049472445.1 bacterium | reverse complement strand
AGCAGTTCATCGGTGAGGGCATGTGGGATGATGATCTGATCTTGAGGCAGCATTTGTGCCTCAGTGGAGGGGGCAAGGTAGAAAGCCCAGGAAAAAACAATTGGAAAAAGGAGAACCACGCCCTCAGACAGTGGCCGAGATAGCTTATAGTTTGCCCCATGAAAACTGGTCTCCTCATACCATCAAAGAGGGGAGTAAAGGCCCCATGGTTGCAGACTTTGCAGCTATACGGGTGGTGGCAGTACGTAATGGTCTGCCAGGGCCAGAAGTTTGGTTGGTCTTGCGCCGAAACTGCCTGACCCATGAGTTGAAAACGTATCTGAGCAATGCACCAATCCGGACCCCCTTTGAGACTCTGGTACGCATCAGTGGTATGAGGTGGCCTATTGAGAACACGTTCAAGGATTCTAAACAATATCTGGGTATGGGAGACTATGAGGTACGCACCTGGCCGGGGTGGCACCATCATATGACTTTGTGTATTCTGGCTCATTTCTTCTTGGTCCGTGTACAGGTAAGGTTAAAAAAGCCCCAATGCTTACTACCCCCTCAAGTACATTTATTGTTAATGGGAATACTGCCAAAGCTCACATTTGATGTGCAATAGACACTGGAAATATTAGGCTATCGACAAAAGAGAAATTATTTATTATATGTATCCCATCGGTTTTTTGCTCTGGTTAGAAGAAACGAAGTTTCTTCTCATTGGCATAATCCTTATGGCGATTCATGATTTGCAGGTTGGGGTAAACCCAACGTGCAGGACCTGGTCAATCCAGAATATCCAAGGCGATGCGAAGAGATTGATGAAGAGCAACTTATGAGTCAGGTTTCCAATCCCTCTGCTGAACCTGAAAAAGGCACTTTCATAATGGGGCTTGTCCATCTTGTTTTCAGACACATTCTCTCCCTTTTTAATATGTGTATTGTTGTTTTGTTTTCCCATGGCCAAAGAATAGATTCTCAAGAGTGACGGGCCTTTACCGGTAGCTTGGGAAAGTCTTTATTCCGGCAGAATGCCTGACATGTGTTCATTTTCGAAAAATACCTGCCTTTTTTCATCATTTCTCCCTTGATAAGTGCTCAATACGTGATATTTCTAAATTTTAGAGGCGATGGCCCTCTTACCTCTTGGGTTGTTTTCATGGAGGTGATAGAATAAGGATGTTGCCTTTGAAGTGCACAAGGACTCATTGATGATGAGGAGGAATATTTTGCTGCTCATGGAAAGATTAGAGACCCTGAAGAGGATCATGGCTTCCTTCAGATCCGCTGTCCTGGCCTTTTCCGGTGGAGTTGACAGCACCTTTCTGGCCGCCGTGGCCGGAGAGGTGCTGGGGAATAATATCATCCTGGCTACGGTTGCCTCCTCAGTCTATCCGGCTTCCGAGCTTGAAGATGCCAAAAGGGCTGCTGCTTCCATGGGCCTGGCTCATGAGATTATCTACCTGGATGAATTACACATCCCGGAGCTTTGGAGTAATGGACCCGACCGCTGCTACTATTGTAAGCGTATGATCTTTACTCAGATAAAAGAGTTTGCCCTCCGGAACTCATGTGAGGCAGTGATGGAAGGAAGCAATGCGGATGACAGGAAAGATTATCGCCCCGGCCGAAAGGCCCTGGAGGAACTTTCCATCCGGTCACCCCTGGATGAGGCAGGTTTCACCAAGGAAATGATTCGGGATGTATCACGGAACATGGGGCTTCCTGCAGCCGATAAATCCGCCTGTGCCTGTCTGGCCTCTCGATTCCCTTACGGAGAAAAGATAACTAGAGCCGGGCTCAGGAGGGTTGAACGGGCAGAGAGGGAGCTCAAGGCTTTGGGTTTCACTCAATTTCGGGTCAGGAGCCATAGATATATGGCCAGAGTTGAATTTACGGAGGCTGAAATAGAAGCAGGCTGGGCCGCAAGGAAACGTATTGAGGCTATCTGCAAGAAGGCGGGTTTCATCTATGTAGCCATAGACACTGAAGGATACAGGACGGGCGCCATGAATGAAGCCATGAAGCTGTAGGAACCTGGCCCTCTTTTCCCTCGTCCGTCAGGTAGATAGGGATTCCGGCTGATTCGATGTGAGCCGGAAGGACAGTTTTCCCTTTGCCCGTCAGGTGGATACCGGTATTCCGATCCTGCCCTGTATAGTCAGCACGTATCACAATGAATTTTTTTGGCTCGTTTTAATTGAAACAGCTCCTGCCGCTCTTTTTCTTCCAGAGTGTTTTCCAGGTATTGAATGGTTTCACGATACTCCGGTATAAAAAGGTAATGCAGGGCGTTGGCCCGGCGCTGGGTTTTTTTCAGTTCTATAGCCAGCCTCAGGATGGAAACCTCTAACTCGGCCAATTTCGCTAACATGTGTAAAGCCGAGCAGAAAAGGCTTACGGCTATATCCAGACTGGCTGAAGTCCCCTGGAATCCGTATCTATGACAGGTTCTGTTTTCATGGCTGTAGGTTACGACTGGGATGACCACCCCCATAATACTTCTGTCCTTTATCCGGATCTTTTCCTGAGAGGTGGCCGAGAGAGCTATGCGGGTTACATTTTCTTCCCCGAGAATCACCACGGCCTGCTCCAGGGATTGGTAAGCTCTCTGAAGCTGCTCCTCCACCTTTCGCCTCCAGACCCTTAAATCCTGAAGGAGAGACATGACCTCCATGACCAGGACTTCACGCTTTTGTTCCAGGAGTTCGTGACCCTCCTGGGCAAAGTCCAGCTCTTCTCTGACCCGCAGTAAGTTACTCCTGGTAACTGAAAGGCTTAGTCGATTGGACATGGCTCCTCCCTTTCCTTACCCTTGGCGGGATAGTGCTTCTGAATCTGCTCTTCAGTGACCCTGATTAATTCCTCTTTGGGAAGAACTGCGGCTATGTTCCAGGCCAGATCCAGAGTCTCGGCGATGCTTCGGTTTTCATTCTGTCCCTGGCGGACAAACCGTTCCTCAAAGAGTTTTCCAAACTCCAGGTAATTTTTGTCCCGCTCAGACAGCTCGTTCTCTCCGATGATGGAAGCCAGGGTTTCAACCTTCTTGACATAGGAATAGGCTGCGTACAACTGGTTGGAAATATTGGCGTGATCTTCCCTTGTTTTCCCTGACCCAATGCCATCATTCATCAAACGGGACAGGCAGGGGAGCACGTTGATGGGTGGATAAATACCTCTTTTAGCCAATTCCCGGTCCAGGACGATTTGCCCTTCAGTAATAAAGCCGGTCAAATCAGGAATCGGATGGGTGATATCATCATTGGGCATGGTCAGGATGGGAATCTGAGTAATGGATCCCTCACAGCCGACTATTCTCCCGGCGCGTTCATAGATCGAGGCCAGGTCACTGTATAAATAACCGGGGTATCCCTTTCGGCTGGGAACCTCTCCCTTGGAGGTGGAGATTTCTCTTAAGGCTTCACAGTAGTTGGTCATATCAGTGAGAATGACCAGGACGTGCATACCCTGGTCAAAAGCCAGGTATTCAGCTATGGTCAGGGCAGAGCGGGGTGTCACCAGACGTTCGATGGAGGGATCGTTAGCCAGGTTCAGGAACATGACCACCCGTGAAAGAACGCCGCTTTCTTCAAAACTCTTTCGAAACATCTGAGCCACATCGTTTTTTACGCCCATGGCTGCAAAAACGATGGCAAATCGATCATTCTCTCCGGAAACACATGCCTGCCGAACGATTTGGGCGGCCAGCTCGTTATGGGCCAAACCGCTTCCGGAAAAAATGGGCAGTTTCTGTCCCCGGACCAGGGTATTCATACAATCGATAGTTGAGACACCGGTCTGAATGAAATCTTCCGGATATTCCCGGACGATCGGATTCATGGGAGCTCCATTGATGTCCCGCCGTTCCTGGTATATCGGGGGCGGGCCACCATCAATGGGCATGCCGAGTCCGTTAAAAACGCGGCCTAGCATATCCAGAGAAACCGGAATCTGTAAGGGCGTTCCATGGAATCGAACTCTGGTGGAGGAAATAGTCAGACCGCCTGTCCCCTCGAAGACTTCTATCAGGACTGATGATCGACTTACCATGAGCACCCGGCCATGGCGGACCTCATTATTTCTCATTTTAATCTCAACTACTTCATCAAAGCCTATACCGCTCGTGCCGTCAATAAACAGCAGGGGCCCTGCTACTTTTGAGACACCTATATACTCCTTCCCTAAAATCCCGTTGCTCATAGGACAGCCATACTCTCCTTCTCTAATTCATGTAATTGATGATCTATATGCTTAAGCAGGAGGTGGAACTGCTCGCAGTCATTATTGGCAATTTTTTCCTTCATGCGGTTTATATCATTCAGGACCGGCAGTTGCATGAGCCGGTAAATAGGGGTCTGGGCCTTGATAATCTCCCGGGCCCGGCGATAAAAGTGGATAATGGTTTTCAGCATGAGGAACTGCTTTTGAGGCACAGCATACATGTCCACTTTATCAAAGGCGCTCTGCTGAAGAAAGGCGTTTTTCAAAAGCCTGGCTCCTTCCAGAATCAGGCGCTGGTTGTCAGGCAGGGCATCTTCGCCGATAAGTTTGACGATCCGCTGCAGTTTGAAATCCTGTTGCAAAATCAGCATGGCCTCATCCCGCATGGTTTTCCATTCAGGGTCCACGTTCTGCACCCACCAGCTTTGAATCAAATCCAGGTACTCACTGTAACTTTCCATGTAATGGATGGCCGGGAAGTATCGGGCGCTGGCCAGCTCTTTGTTCAGTCCCCAGAAGCAGCGCACGAATCGCTTGGTATGCTGTGTCACCGGTTCGGAGAAATCGCCGCCCGGCGGAGAGACGGCACAAATGGCACTGACCGAACCTACCTTGCCGCAGAGGGTTTGAACCCGTCCCGCCCGTTCGTAAAATTTGGCCAGGCGGGAGGCCAGGTAGGCAGGAAACCCCTCTTCAGCCGGCATCTCTTCAAGCCGTCCGGAAATCTCGCGTAAGGCTTCAGCCCACCGGGAGGTAGAATCGGCCATGAGCGCTACATCATAGCCCATATCACGGTAGTATTCAGCAATGGTAATTCCCGTATAAATGCTGGCCTCTCTGGCAGCTAAAGGCATATCCGAAGTATTGGCGATCAGGATAGTCCGCTCCATCAGGGGACGGCCGCGCTTTAAATCCATGAGCTTCGGGAAGTCCATGAGCACCCCCGTCATTTCATTCCCCCGCTCGCCACAGCCGATGTAAACAATGATATCCGCATCACACCATTTTGAGAGCTGATGCTGGGTAATGGTTTTCCCTGTCCCAAAGCCGCCCGGGATCCCTGCTGTACCGCCCTTAGCCAGAGGAAAGAGCGTATCAATAACCCGTTGCCCGGTAATCAATGGCTCGTCCGGGATCAAGCGGCGAAGGTAAGGGCGGGCCAGACGAACCGGCCAGCGCTGGGCCATGGAAATCTCGACAGGGCCGGTGGCCGTTTTGATCCGGGCTATCGGCTCATGGACAGAGTAGTCTCCTTCCCTCTGAATATATTCCAGCTCTCCCTCAATATCCGGGGGAACAAGGACACGATGCTCAAAGATGGGAGTCTCAGGAACAAGGCCAAGGACCACACCCGGCACCAGATATTTTCCTGCCTTGGCCACGGGCCTGAAAGGCCAGCGCTTTTGCTGATCCAGGGGGACTAATTTTATCCCTTTCCTGATAAAATTCCCTGTGTGTTCATATATCTGTTTCAATGGTCGCTGGATTCCATCATAGATATTACCTATTAAGCCCGGCCCTAACTCGACGGAGAGAGGAAGACCGGTACCATATATCAATGAACCGGGTTTTAAACCGGTAGTGCTCTCATATACCTGAATGGTGGCCCGATCTTCGTGAAGTTCAATCACTTCTCCGATGAGACGTTCGTCTCCGATCTCAACCAATTCCATCATCTCAATGGAATGGACCTCTCCCGCCTTTACAACCGGCCCATTTACACACTCTACCGTACCGACTGTTTTCAACATCTATCTACCCTCGAATGTTTCCTGCCCATAAGCTGACCAGTGCCAAAAGAGGTTCAGCACCTGGTAAACAGGTGCCTGGCAGCCAGAGAGCGCATCTCCTCCTGTTTGCGCTGGAATATAGCTTCCAGGCTGTTATCATACAGAACTCTGCCGTCGCTTCGTTGAACAATAACTCCACCTGCCATTTCTGAGCTGTATGTATCCAGGGATATCTTTTTCCCTGTTTTTTGAATCAGTTCCTCTACCAGGGAAGGGGGAATGAGAGCGCGGTCACGCTCCTGAAGAAAGCAGGTGAATTCATTTCCATCCAGACAATACAGTCCCTGGATGACTAATTGCTTCAGGATCAATGGATATTGGGGGTGACGGGGCAGAGAGAGAAACTCCTGCTTCACAGCCCGCAAGAGACTTTCAATGATACCCTCTTTTTGCTGGATAACTTCCATTCGAGCTTGCCATTCTGCTTGAGAAACCATTTTGGCTTTGGCTATATGCACCTCTGATTGATAGCGGGAGCTTTCCTCCTGTTGGAGTAATTCAGCCCGCTTTTGAAGGGCTTTCTCCCTGATGGAGGCGGCCTCCCTTTCCGCTTTCTCCAGAATGGCCTCAGCCTCCTGAAAAGCTTCTTCCATAATAACACTGATTAAGATTTCCACATTGCTTGCCATGATTCAATACACCATCCTTATAACCAGATCGGGTCTGCCCTTTCAAGCTAAACCTTGATTCCCAGAGCAGATAAGACGATAGCTTCCACTGATTGTCTCTCAGGCAGAGGCCCGTGGCGATCTGGAATTTCCAGAATCAACGGCCCCCCCTTTTGCATGAGCATACTGTCCAGGGCTGGTCGAACAAGCCTGGCTAATCTTTCCGTAATCAGAAAGATACCGATATCCGATCGACTTTTAGCCTTTCGGAGGATGGCCAGGATCTCTTCTTCTGATTCCGCGGGAGCACTTTCAATCCCAACCAGGGAGAACCCGAGGGCTGTCTCTTTATCTCCAATGAGAAATAATTTCATGTCCTCAAACCTTACCAAGGATCATAATGGCTATGATCAATCCATAGATGGCAATTCCTTCAGCCAGACCGACGAAAATCAGAGCCCGGCCGGCCACTTCCGGCCGCTCGCTCATGGCTCCCATAGCCGAGGAACCGACTAATCCAACGGCCACAGCCGCAGCGATGGTGGAAAGCCCTGTGGCCAGAGCTGCCGAAATAAAGCCCCACTTTGCGCTTTCAGGATTTTTTGATTCCTGAGTGATGGCTTCGGTACTGTATGCTTTTCCTGTGAATAACGTGACTACCATGCAGGAAGTCATAATGGTAAGCATGATGATGACCATAGACCAGGCCTTTGAAGAAGTGAATGTGAGTCTCATAGTCTTGTCCCCTTCCTTTCATAACTGTTACTGATAGCTGCCTTTCTTTTGCCAGAATACCTACTTTGGGCTATGTATGGGTGAATTACCTATCTTGCTGGGAGTGTTAGCTTTTGCTGGGGGGAATCTGGTGAAATGAGATACAGCATGGTGCTACTAGATTTTTAGTGGCTTATATATTTCCCCTCCTCCCTTAAAGAACTTACTGAAAAATTCGTAGTATTCCAGCCGAATGGTCTGGATGGATACAACTACGCCTTCAATAACAATAATAGCTATATTTCCCAAAAGCATAATCAGCCAATACCAGAACATTCCTCCTTTTAGATTCTGTAAGGTATTGGCCAGAGCAAAAACGGCCAGGAATAATCCGGCATGAGCCAAGGCAAAGGCCGACACGCGGACAAAGGAAACCGTATTTGAAAGGAATCCGATGACCGTATCTCCAACCTCAATCAGGGATTCCATCAGATAAATACCTAAGTTTTCAGGTAGAACGGGCCGATTCTCCTTGAGTATTATTTTGCTGTAGAGATTATATAAGGGCTCTTTCAGAAAGATCATCAAAAGAGGGAAGATTAAGAGAATGAACAGGCATCCGAAATTGGCGAGTAATTTCCCCGTGATCATATAGATAAGGACCAGTCCGATACAGCCCCAGTAGAAGATTAAACCCATGATGCCGAACTCACCCAGAATACCTCTTTTATAATCGTTGTTTCTGATAGAGTTGATGATGTTGAGAATCAAACCGAAGCTGATAATAATGGTGCCAAAGCCAACCGTAACTTTCATGAAATAAGAGATATTTTCCATGGGATTAAACCAGAGGGCGGGAATGAGATGTTCAAAGCCGAATACCGAACCGTATAAAAAGCCGAAAAGAGTTGACATGAAACCGCATTCCATAATAATCAAACCGATCTCTTGAATATTCTCCTTGATGGATTTTTTGAAAGCCAGCAATCCCACAAAGAAGAGAGTCAATCCGTGCCCTACGTCGCCGAACATGACACCGAACATGAGCAAAAAACTGAGAGCGAAGAAAAAGGTTGGTTCAACCTCCCCGTAGGAGGGGACTCCGTACTGAGAGACAAGCTTTTCGAAGGGTTTCAAAAGAAACGGATTTTGAAAACAGGTGGGAATCTTCAAAAGCTCGCCTTTTGACTGCTGTTTCCCGCTTGGGACGGTAATAGCGATTTTAGCCTGTCGGTTGGTGGCTCCCATAACCTCCTTTTTGAGAGATGGAACAACGAATTGGGGGACCCAGCCGGAGATATGATAGGTATTGCCGACTTTGTCGAAGGATTTTCCAATCTCCAAAAGAGCTATTGACTGCATCACTTTTCGATTCACCTGCTGCAGCCTTGCTTCCAGATCCTTCCGGGCCTTGTCCAGTCTGGTGCAAGCTATGGACTTTTTCATCTCCAACTCCTGAATCTGCCCTTGTAGGACTTTTATTTTGTGTTCGGAGGAATCTGCTTGCTGAGGGAAATCCAGCTTTTCAAAGTAGGCACTTTTGAGGGCCTTTTCGATTTTTTCCTGATCCTTTCGAGGGCCGAATATAAAGGCCAGCCGCCGTTTGTCGTAATGGATGGAAGGGATTATCTGGTGATAAATATTTGACAGGCTCAACTCCAACCGCCCGAGATTATCCACCGGGATAAGTCCTGCAGCTACGTACAGGAAGCGGCATCTACGGAGTCGGTCCATGTTTATCCCGGCCTTTGAAAATATCTCCAATTGCCTCAACAGGTTCTGCTTTTCCTCTTTGGCCTTCTCTGCAGCCTCTATAGTCTCAATAAAGCTGGAGGATTCGCTCTCCAGTTGCTGGATTTCCTGATCAATTTCAAAAATGTCATGGTGCGGATTAATCTCTTCATGAGAGCGGGTATGTGATTGATCGTCCCGGTTGATGCCCAGGGATCTGAAAATCTTCTTCAACCGGTCTTCAATCTCCGTGTATTTGCGGAGTAAATTGCCATCGACATGAGCGTCTAAATCCAACTCGCCTACCCGCATCTTTCGAACATTCATGATATGAAGTCGCTTCAGATCGGCAAGGATACTGGTGGTTTTAGCCACATAATCTTGAGGAATCTGTAAATCGATTTTAGCCATTTTGGCAGGTTTGAACATCTCACTCTCCTAACCACTTTTCCTAAGCTCTCTTCCCTGAAAATAACGTAAAAGGTATCTGTACAATCTCCTGTTTTTTTAATTGTTGGCTTCTGATCCGTTCACGAGATACGTAAGGATGAGATAATCTTTTATCCTTTCCTGAGGCAGGTTGAGCCTTTTTGCTTCGGTAAGGCTTATCAGATCCTTGACTTCGATCTCCTTGAACAACAAATAGTCAAGAACAGTACCGATTTGAAAAGGAAACCTCTTCCAGTTCTTTTTGGCAACACAAAATCCATACGATAGTAATTTTGCTGAGATGACTTCAGGGTCATCGACATTGTCCAGCAGGCTTTGGTAAGGGGTGCCCGATAAATTGGCCACCATATCCTTATAATCAACTGAGTAGGCCAGCCTGAGGCGGGTTTCAGAGGATAAATATGTCCCGTCCATTAAGGTATAGTTTAAGATCTCTTCAGGTGAGAAATGGTATAATTCCTTAAATCGAAATATCCAGAGAATATTCAAAGTATCAAGCTGAATGCCGAGAATATGTCGGGCAACTTTCCGGTCTGGCCGGTTCAAGGGAGAGGTATACTCCCACAGGTGACGGTAATAACTCAGATCCAGAGCCATTTCCAGAGGGAAGGTTTCCTGCTCCTGCTCAAACCGGTACAGGGAGTTTTTCAAGGGATCGTAGTACCAGGTACCCCGCAGATGATGCAGAATTTCATCCATGTCTTTGGCCTGGAGCAAATCCATAACGGAGAACGAAGCCAGCCCTTTTGTAGGGAGCAGGAGATGTTTCCAATCTTTAGCCGATTTCCTTCGGCCTACAATGCGGAGAATATGTTTTAGATTTTCTAGCTCATACCTCTGGTAAAGATGCTGAACCAATCGCTTTTGACCTCCAGACAGAAGGTTGATAATTTTTTCGTAGACATGAAATAAGTCTCCGTAATACATGTGAATGAAGCCGTCAAAAGAGCCGGGGAAACTATCCCACCTTTTCCCATATGAGGTCAACTTAAGGTACTCGGCTAATCCATGGCAGCCGGAAACTCGCGCCAGACTCTCATAGTCGGCCGGCCTGAGCAAGTGGCTTTTTAAAGCGCGGACCTTGGCATTGATGTATGAATAGTGAAAAGCAGCCTTCAGCATTCCCAATCCTCAAAAATCTTTTTGCGGATTTCCTGAATTATGAGCTCTCGCCTTTGAGCAGCCCATTTCTGTATCTCCTGGAGATAGGTTTCCTTCTCTGCTCTGATTCGAGCTATCTCTCTTTTTCCCTCTGAAAGTAATTTTTTTTGGAGGAGTTCCAGATTCCTTTGTAAATCTTCCTTTGTTTTTTCAATTAAGGCTTGTGCGTCCTCCCTGGCCTGAAGGACTATCCTGTTCCCTTTCTCTTTCGCCTCCTCAATAATCCTGCAGGCATTTTCATCTGCCTCCAGCATTTGCTCGATAACATTGCCTTCTAGTGTCTCTTGCATTCGATCCATCTCCTCCTTTGGCCTCATCCCTGGCCATGGAATCAATAACTATGAAGGTTAAAAGATGGTATGCCTCTCCCTCAATTTTCCCGTTATTAAAAAAGCAAGATTGATGCCTGTGTCATAAATTTTTGAACTTATCTATGACTTTTTATTTCAAGTAATTAGCCTGTAATCAGGACATTTGCTGTTTCAGGAGGAAAGGGAAAGCGAAATTTTATGGAGCTGAAATTGACTGGCTGCAAGAGCTAATCAGACTTATGGTTTGAGATTACAGAAGGATTATGATAGGTATAAAAATTATGATGGTGATCATAATTTTTATACAGCCTTATGAGAGAAATATATTACTATAATAGTATAAAAAAGGGAAAAAGGGGATGATTTATAAGATTCTGCTTACCGGGGAAATCCCTTAACAGGTTGATGAAGCACGCTCCTTCACCGCTGTTTTTTGGCAATCCCAATCCCCAGGGGCTTTCAATGTGCCTGCTGGTGTCATCTGAATCGTACCTGAGTTCATTATCCTGAAGCCTCAGGATAAGACTTTGCCTTTCTATTTCCGGGATTCCGACTTCATAATGCCAGAAACCTTTCTCATTGAAAGGGCTGTATTCGATCGGTGTAGCCCATATTTCGGAGTAATAACGGCAGAATTTGGCATAGCTGCTGACCGTGGCCGGGAATAATGTCCTTAATATCACCTCACCATCAGCCATTGACTCAATTCGAAATGAAATGAATCCATAAGGGAAATCCAACTCGGAAATGTCGCCTCCACTCTCGCTGGGCCGATTGGGATCATCCTCATCCACGGTATGGACATTCCGAAAGAAGCCATCATCGATGGCCATGGTTACTTTTCCACCCGCTGTAGTCAGGGTGACCATTCGATCATTTTGATAAGCATCCTGTCCATAGGCGCCGGGGAGAAGTTCGGCTCCCTCTTCAGCATCGCAGATGCTGTCATTATCACTATCAGTTTTCCCTAATACGAAGAGGCGATTGTTCGGATCCGCCGGATCAGAATCAGTCCCATCACCTGAAATCTGATTGCCATCGATTTCAAAATAAAAACAGAATTTCGTCTCGAAGGTAGGAGAGATCTTATTGAAGTCAGAAATAGGTATCTGCTGAATGGTACTATTCGGATCAAAGGACAGGGTAATGGAATATAATCTTTCCTCAGGGAAGGGTTGCTCATCAAGGGTAATTTCTTCCATGGATATCATTTCGGTCTGGGTGTACTGCCCATCCTTATCAGCATCAATCCAGACCTCATGCCTTTCAGGGATTCTTCCCAACTCGTCAAACAGCCTTATCCGGAAGAGAGCCTCAGGTGCTGATACCATGAAGGGGTCTTTTCTTTCTCCTTCGATCCAGGATAGCCATGGCTCTATTTGGGCCAGGCCGGAGATTGGGTTGAGGAATAAGGAACATGCTCCTAACAGGAGTATTATCATCCACTTGCCAGGAAAACGGAGTCGGAGGCTTTCCTGGTTTTTTTTCATAGGGGCCCCTTTTTTCATATCAGGGATTAATTTTCGTAAAATCAAAGGGAATTTTAAAAAAATCGGCTTTCAGCGGCTCTTTGCTGATATGGGTCAGGGTATTTACCACTCGAACGTTTTTATTCTGCACGGTGGAGTCCATGATCATTTTTACCGGATAGCCGGGGAATTTAGCCAGTTCCTCCATGAGTTTCATTTGGGTGAACTTGGCCATCCTCTGCATAAGTTCCTGTGAAATATGGATATCTTCAGTAAGCCAGCAGAACGCATGTATCTTCTGTTTTTGAATGGTTGCATCAAGAGTCACCTCATAGCAATTCCACTCTCCAATTTTTTTCTTCTGGCCGGTTCGTTTCGATATGACCATGGTGTGCTCACTCATTTCTCTGACCTTAGCCATTTCGCCTGTAGACTCTTTGAATGTCTTTTCGAGCTTATTGAATTCGTAGGATTTCCCCTTATCCATGAGGATGAGAACATATGTATTCGTGTCCTCATCGCTTGCATATCGAATGCGATTACCTTTTAACCAGACCTTCAGTATCTTAGGTGGACCGGCCGGTTCACCATTGATCAGGGTCTGGGTTTCTTTCTCGAAGAAGAGATCCTTTTCGGCTTCCGAAGCTTTCGATTTCAGCCTGGGAAACATACAGCAACAGACTGCGGCTAAAAGAATAAAGCCAACTTTTTTCTTTTTCATTGATTACTCACCTTTCCTATCTCATGGGGATAGAGTCCCCTTGCCCAGTCTCTATCATATTCTCAATGCCATCAGGTACCTTAGGTCACCTTTCCCAGAGACTCCATGCATCAAATAAGGTATTATATCGTAGTAAATATTTTTGGTTGGTTTCTGTTAAAACCTTGAAGTAATCAAGTTTGGGCTGTTTTGCCTCTGCTCCGCCTTCATACCAGCGGTCCAGAATTTGTTTTATTTTTATTGATTTTTTTTTGAAAACAATATCCCGCGGAGTTTCGTTTATTTTATATCCTGAATAACAATTAACCGTAATCTTTTTCCACATGAAAAATTCTCCTCACCTGCCCATATCTCATGGTTCCTCCTTAGGTCTTCGACATGTTATCCCCCAGTGCTTTTGTTTTTATCATAAGGTATATTCATGCCGAAGTCTACCCTCTTTCTCTTTTTTATGTCATCAGCGGACAGCTAAGGCGGAAGGGAAAAGAACTCGAAACGTAGTGCCTTGTCCGACTTTGCTCTTAATGTCAAAAGTAACTCCATACGGCTTCAGTAATTGATAGCTGCTATATAAGCCTAACCCTGTCCCTTTTAGGCCATGTTCATCACGTTCGGATTTCGTACTGAAAAAAGGCTCGAATAACCGGGGTAAGTCTTCGCTTTCAATCCCACAGCCTGAATCAGTTATTTCAACGAAAATATGTTGTGAATCCCATCCTGTCTTTATGATCAATTTCTTTTCCTTTGATCCCTGCATGGCATCCAGGGCATTTTTAATTAAATTTGAGAAGCACTGACTTAAGTCAGTGTAAACCCCTTCGATTTCGGGGAGATGCTCAACAAATTCAAGTTTCTTTTCTACCTGATGTTTAAACTCCAGGTCTGCTTCAAAAAAGTCCAATTCTTCAGTTAAGATTCTATTGAGATTGATTTTTTCCTTTTTCTGGCTATGTTCCTTTCGAGCCTTACTTAACATATTCGAAATAATCATATACATCTTGTGAGCCGCTGAGTATATCTTACCTAATCTGGGCTCATTCGGATATTTCCCCCTGAGAAATTCAGTGTAGGCAATAATACAACTTAAGGGGTTATTGAGATTATGAGCGAAGCCGGCAGTTAATCTCCCGAGAGCAGCCATTTTCTCTTCCTGCGCTTTCTGGCGCAGTTCACTGATCATCCGGTTCCTTTGTTTGAGGGCTTTATCTACAACCTCAAGCAATTGGTCATTGTTTACCGGCTTGGTTATGTAATCGAAAGCTCCATTGCGCATGACATTGATAGCGGTTTCCAATTCTAAAAAGCCAGTGAGCATAATCACTGGAATCAGAGGGTGGTGATACCTGATCTGCTCTAAGACCTTTTCTCCATCCATCTCCGGCATCTTAATGTCACAAATGACCACCTCGACATCTTTCTGCAATGATAATATCTCAAGTCCCTTCGGTCCATTTTCAGCGGTGATGACCTTGTATCCTTCAAATCGAAAAACATTACTGAGCATTTTTGAAATGCTCACATCATCATCTATCAGCAGGATCTGGTGCTTTGACATTCTGATTTTTCACCTCATATTCGTCATTAGATTGAGCGATCGGGAACTCCAGGGTAAAACGTGTTCCTTGCTTTTTTTTGGTTTCTACGTGAATCTTCCCCTGATATTGGCTGACCAGCCGATAAACAACATTCAATCCCAGACCGGTTCCCTTTCCCGGAGCTTTGGTGGTAAAAAATGGATCAAAAATATAGGGAAGGTCCTCTTCTCGAATTCCACACCCGGTATCGGTGACCTGGATACATATGAACCCATTTTGTTGAAATGTTTTCAAGAGAAGGGTTCCTGTTCCATCCATGGCATCCACAGCGTTCAGAATGAGGTTAACGAAGATCTGCTGAAATCGGCTGGGATTTCCCAGGATGGGAGCAATTGGCCGATATTCTTTTTCGATCACAATCTTTCCCATATTTCGGGCATGAGAAGCCATTGAGATTGAGCTATTCAGGATTTGATCCACCTGGATTAAGGTGACCGCCTTTTCTTCCCGAATTCCCCGGGAATATAGAGAAAGATCTTTAATAATACTGGCCATTTTTTCAGCGCATTCCTTGATTTCGAGAGCGAGTTCAAGGATGGTCTCCCGATCATCCACTTTCCTTATCAGACAATTGGACCCTGAGAGAATCACCTGGAGAGGGTTATTGATCTCGTGGGCAACACCGGAAGCCAGAATGCCCAGACTGGCCAGGTGCTCTGTGCGCCTTACACCCTCCTCCAGTTCTTTTATCTTTGAGATGTCCTGAATATAAATCAGGGCATTATGTACCTGTCCTAACTCATTTTTAATGGGAATATAATGGATATTGACATAGCGGCGGCTGTCCCTGGAGCCTTGAGTACAGCGGATATCCTCATTGAACAGGATGTTGAGATCCGTTTTGGTAATCCCTTCCTGAAACACCTGGGCCACTTTGCAGATCGGGCAGGGCGATGTCCTATTGGCTATGGCTTGATAGCAGTAGTTTTCTATCAATTCCTTAGGAGTTTTATCCAGGTAGAAAGCCTGTGTTTTATTCATGGCTTTAATGCGGTATTCATGGTCTATCATGAACAAGCCGTCAATAATTTCATCGAAAATTCCCAGGAGCTTATTTTTACTCCGTTCGATTAATTTTCGAAGGTGAACCTCACGGGATATTTCCAGGCTGAGATTGCTTAAGCACGCCGGCGGACAGCCCGAGTGGCCCTGGCTCCAATTGATATCAAGCAGTGTTTCCATGGTGCCAATCACTTTTCCGTGTTCATTTTTCAATGGATAAATGCCGCGAAGCACCGGGATCTGCTGTCCGTCTTTATGCCGGAAAGAACTTTGTTTCAGGGAGGGGTTATGCCGGCCGGTGGGAGCCAGGAAAGAGCAGGGTGTTTGGCAATCTTTAAATTCCAGGCGACAACAGGGATTGCCAAGCATTTCACGAGACGAATATCCCGTGATCTGTTCGGCCATAAGATTAAAGTAGATGATGCGGCGGTCAAGATCCATGATGAAGACTGCCAGAGGAAGAGATGATAGTATTTGCTGCAAGAGTTTGTGGTTGGGGTCAGTTAGGGTTTGGGCCATGCTCCTTTATCTCTCCCCTGGATCAATGAAAGGTTTCAGCCACTTTTTGTGCATAAGTATCCTTATACATATTTATCGTTTCCTTCCTCAGGAAACATCAGAACCGAGGATCAAAATTGATTGCCCTGGACGGAAGATTCAGAGCTGGGAGAGGGGGTTGTAAAAAGTGCTACATTCCACGATGGGTTTTTCGATAATCTACAAAAATGCCTGCAATAATTGGTAAGGAAATCGAAATAAATATCCACCCGCATAAAATTCCAATGAAAATCGTCTCGAATGCTTTCATGGCCTGGTCCTTTGTTAAAAGAATTATTTCATATGGTCGATACGTGCCATTGATATCATAACAGACGGCAGATCAGGAAGATTGATTACTCATAATATTCTTGACTATGGATGGAAATACCTTATTGGATGTAAGTTTATTTGACTAACAGGGAGGTTTTTCATAAAATAGTCCCATAATACATTGCTCTCTTTTATTCATGGAGGAAAAGGCATGCGAATTGTTACCCTGGGACCAAAGGGTACCTTCAGCCATGAGGCAGTCATTGCCTACCATGAGAAGGCTGATATTATCTTTCAACCCACGGTGTGGGATATTTTTGAAGGGATAACTTCCCAAAAGGGTGATCTGGGCATGGTGCCCATCGAAAACTCGGTCACCGGTTCTGTAGGCTTTACGCTGGATGCCCTTCTCCACTTTGATCTTCGTATTCAGGCGGAGACGGTATTGCCAATTAAACATAATTTAGCTGCCTGGGGCAGACTCGATCAGATCAAGATTGTTTATGCTCATCCTCAGACCCATGCCCAATGTAAAACTTTTCTGAGAACCCGACTGCCGGAGGCTGAGATAATAGATACCAGCAGCAATGCGAAGTCGGCTGAAATGCTGACCCAGCAGAATAATCCCGAATATGCTGCTATTGTTCCCTGTGTTGCCGCACAGATATATAACCTGAACACCTTAGAAAAAAATATTCAAGACCATAAATTCAATGTAACCCGGTTCATCGTTATTGCTGAGCAGGATTCAACAAGAGCTACCGGGCGGGATAAAACGAGCCTCATTGTCTACCCTGTAGCCGATAGACCGGGGATTTTGTGTGAGATGCTGGAAGTTTTCAGGGACCGTAATATAAACTTAACCAAGATTGAATCTCGTCCCTCAGGAAAGCTGGGGGATTACATTTTTTATATCGACTGCGAAGGACACCGCGAGGATCCACCGGTGCTGGAGGCCCTGCGAAAGCTCGAAAACCATGCAGCTTTTCTGAAGGTTCTTGGTTCCTATCCGAAAAGATGCTAGGAGCGGAAGATTGGCAGACCATAGGCGGGAGATAATGTTTCTCAGATGACCCCTTCGGTAATAATTACTCAGGGAGGCGATCCTTATAAAAATACCATGAGTGCCCTGGAGGCGCTCAGCCTGCCTACGCTCAGGGGGAAGAGAATTCTCCTGAAGCCAAACGCCGGGCGACTTGTACCGGCTAGGCAGGGAATTACCACCCACCCTCACGTTATCGCTGCTGCCATTGATTTTTTTCAACAGCTGGAACCCGCTGAAATTTTTTTGGGGGAAAGCCCTATTCTGGGGGTCAACGCTCTGGAAGCCCTGGAAAAAGCTGAAATGGCAAAGATCGCCCGGTCGAGAGGTGTAGTTCTGGTTGACCTTGATGAACGGCCTCCCTTCGAACTCCTCATCCCTGATGGGAAATTACTTCAAAAACTTCGTGTCTGTGCTTTCATTCAAGAGGTGGACTTTCTGGTTTCCATACCGGTCATGAAGACTCATATGCATACCGGGGTCAGTCTCAGCATAAAAAATTTAAAGGGAGTACTCTGGAGAAGAGAGAAGGCCCGGCTGCATCAGTTGGAATATCCTCACTTAAAGGAGGGAGAAGGGAAAGCCTTGGATGTAGCTATTGCGGATATGGCCAGGGTTTTACGCCCTGACCTGGCCTTGATTGATGGTACTGTCGGGCTGGAGGGGTTAGGGCCGAGTGAGGGAAGTCCGAAGGAAGTCGGATTGATCGTAGCCAGTCAGGATTGCTTGGCTGCCGATTCCGTAGCTACCTACCTCATGGGTTTTGAACCAGCCTCAATTCCTCATCTTCGCATGATTCATGAGGATGGGACAGGTGAAATTGACCTCAACAGGATGAATATTACACCAGGAGATTATCCAAGGTTTCGCCAATCCTTTTCCCCACCCCCTAAAGAAATCTCCATTCAATATCCCAATGTTATCGTTTTGGATGAAAACTCTTGCAGCGCCTGCCTGTCGACCATATTACTTTTTTTACGCAGGTTCCTTTCCCAGGTACCCCCATCGGTTTTTCAGGAAGGAAAACTTATCCTGGCTATAGGCAAAGAACTGCGCCATCCGCCACCCGGAACAATTTTTATTGGTAACTGTACAGCCAGACATAAGGAAACAGGCATTTATATCCCGGGATGCCCGCCCATAGCTTCAGATATCCTCAGCCGGTTATGGGATGGAAGAGAGCCTCAAAACGAATAACCTAAGCTGCCGCCGAAGCCGATATCCTCACTGATATTAAACTCGACGCCGGCAGACAGTTGCTGGGCTAAGGAAAAGCGCACTCCGCCCACAAAAAGAGCTGTAGTCTGGTCTTCATCATCTCCTGCAGGAAAATTTAGAATCGAATTAAGCACTCCAACCCGAAGATAAGGAACAGCCGGATGGAAATCCCATTCCAGATTAGCTGTGCCCAGGATACGCTGATGAGTCAGTTTACCGCCCTCGACGTCATGGCGACTCCTGGTGTATTCCGCACCTACGGAAAAATCAGCAGGTATGCCGAGTGCCAGATCAGGGGCCAGGTAGTAGGCTCCTGCAGCCTGAAAGCAGAGGGCGTCGTCAATTTCATAACCCGGAGGCCACGGTTCATCTCCTTCCAGGTCAATCTCTTCTCTGCCCAGGCCGAAGGAGAGCCAGAAGAACTGTGGATCCTGGTATACGAGCTGAGCAAGCTGCTGGGTAACTACCACATCGGTTAATTGCCTGGATAATTCAGTATATTCTGTCCAACTTGCCCTTAGGCTGAATCCGGGGTAATCTCCCTGTGCCTGTGCACAACGATAAGGAGCAATCAGAAGTATTCCCAAAAGGACAGCCAGAACCAGCCAGCGGGAGTCTCTCTCCCTGATTCCATATTTCTGAACCATGACTATCTCCTTTTTCATAGATATCGCTTTGATGACCAATCCCCTAGAATCCCAGTAATTGCTTTTGCGCCTCCTTGCGGATCTCTTTTTCATCTGCCCATTCAATGATCCCTGTTTCAATATCAGCCAGTTTGAGAGTAAACTTGTAGTAGACATCTTTTTTTCTGCCTGCTGTCTTCATAATGGAAGTAATTTCTCCATACATCATATAATCGGCTCCTATCTGACGTCCGAACTTCTTTTGAGTCTTCGGATCGACCAGACCTGTTTCAACCTGATACTCTAACTGATCCAAGAGATCGCTGTTGATCTCGGCAGCCGCGGTAAACCGGACCTTGCCCGACCTGAGCAGGGCGGTGCCGATCTTATCGGTAATCGATTTGGTATCAATATGCTCGGCCGTCTTATTTTTGACCTGGCTGACATAAACGACAGGACGATCCCCGTGCAATACAGGGCTGATTAACAGAGATTGAACCATCTTCTCGGCTATTGTTTGAAGATCCGTTGAACCGAATTCGACGGTTAAGGTTTCCACCTCGCCAGGACTTCCATATCGGACCTGGGCACAACCGATGAGTTCAAAAGCAAGGAAAGCTAGGGCCATAAGGCCGGCAAATATTTTTACTTTGTGGAGCATACCCGATATCCCTCCTTCATTTCTGATTTGTTAAGAATTTTGTATTTATGCCTTACCTTGACTTTCTGATTCGGACTTTGAACTGGTGCGCATCGGGATTCGGAGCAACACCATTGAGGGTTTTTACTTCATGGCCATTGATTACTACCGGAGTCCAGTGCTCAGCCACACTTGGAATCTCAAATCCGGCTGAATCAAACCAATTGAAGGAATAATCAAAGGAAAAATTCCTGCTCGTCTTATTCAGAACCTGCACTTGCGCCTGCATGAGATCATCAACCATTTTGGATGTAATATCCGTAATCTGGAGGTCTCGCAATAAAGCCCGATTATTAATTAAGACAAAATTGCTGAAGGCGTAATTTCCGCCTGCCTGAGGCAAGGCCTGTCCACCGCCGATATTACTGCTGGTGTTGGCGGCACAAGAGGTCACGAGGACACTCAAGACGATGAACCAGAATATCTTTCTACCCGGCTGAAACATGATTGTCTCCCTCCTTTAAGGATTATTTGGTTTGGTGAATGATGCTCAGGTTACAGAATAGCCGATCCTCTATGGATCGAAGGTTCACAAGACATACGTCCCCCCTTTGCAGGATTACCGAAGTATCCTGCTTATCAAGGTTCAGACCGGAATGGGATTGCAGGAGCCAGGTGAATTTATGTGCTCCAGCGCTTATACGCTTTCGAAGGATCTGAAGGTTATTCGGCAAGAGGAGCCAGTTGCGCAGGTCGGCATTTTCGCTGGCCATGCTATAAAGGCTGGCCGCCAAAAAAGCAAAGCCGGAATTACCTTTTTGAGCCTGTTTAGTGACAGCTGTTTTACTGAGGATGCGCGCAGCCTGTCGAATGAAAATAATGGGCAGTTGTTCTCGTAAGGCCTTAACAGCCAGAATATTCAGATCAGCAACCATACTGGGATATCCCAGTGTTTTTCCGTTATCAAGGCCCCTTATAGCATGATGTCGCCCATCCTGAGCAATCATTTGCTGGTCGTAAACCGGAAGAGCGATGGTAGCGAGAATGCCGCCGACATGTGAGGTTATCTTGATTTGCTGTTTCTGTGGAATAAATCCGTCGCCATAGAAAATGATCATCTCCGCTTCGCTCTCAGAGGGCTGGACAGCCTCATCTTCTTCTGTATGTCCAAAGAGGCTTACCCAATCAGCATATTCCTGTTGAAATTTTAACCTTTTGGAAAGGCGGAGCAGGTCTTTTTGAACACAGGTGAAGCGGGGATTCAACTGGTAGGTTTTTTTATAATCTATATAAGCATCCCCCTTTTCCCCGTTTAGCTCATAGATAAGTCCGGAAAGATAATAGGTAAAGGCATTCTGAAAAGAATTCAAAACTGATCCGCTTGCTTCCTGCATCTGTTGCTGCACCCTTTGAAAAGCTGAATCATCGGCCAGGGAGAGCCCTCGTTTTTTTCCCCACCTCTCGTACTCACATATCTCTTTATGATGTCGCTCCAGCTCTTTGATCTGCCGTTGATCAGCGCGGCGAACTTCTACCCGGGCTTTCTCGATATCTCCCAAGAGCAGATAATTGAAGGCCTGATAGGTATTGACCAGCACCCTTTCAAAGGGATATCCCTTGTACGGGAGAGCATTATCATTGAGAGGCAAGGTAAGGATCTGACTGGCTATATCCCGGGCGCTTATAACCGCACGCTCCTCATAATCGTGAATTATGGATAAGGCTTTTTCAAAAGAGCTGATACTGGCTCCATAATTTCCCTCTATATGGTAAATCATCCCTTGCTCCATAAAGTGAAGAACCTGGCTGTTACCAACATGGTATTTCCCGGCTGACCCCTGTACGGCCTGATTGAATTTTCCCTCGTAGAGCAGGTGCTTTTTTTCCTGCAGCACCTTGGGATACGAGGTTACTCCCATGTAAGCACATCCTGCAGTTACACTATAAAGGGGTAGTATGATGAAAAGAATGATAGTTTTCAATAGCCTTTTATTTTTTTCTCCCAGGATGATTATCTTTCTGAGATTCCTTCTCTTTAAGAGGTAACGCATACTGCCTCATTCCATAACCGCGGGTTCTCAGTATTTCTCACAGGCAGGCTTTCGGGATTTCGATAATCTTATCCCATGAACCAGGACTCCGAAGAATGAGAAGTTAAGGACAGGTTACATAACCTGCCAACTGCCTTGACAATTCCCTGCACATCCAATCCTAATTGTTGCCTGAGTAAGCTCTTCGACCCGGCAGGAATAAATTGGTCGGGTATTCCAAGGCGATGTACCTGAACCGGGCCCGGCCTTTCTTCGGCTATGAATTCAAGAACAGCACTGCCAAATCCTCCAGTAAGGGCATTTTCCTCAAGAGTGACAACTTTTCCTATGTTCTGAGTTGCTTCGAGCAAAAGTTCTCGATCCAGGGGTTTTATAAATCGTGCATTGATGACCTGAGCTGATATTCCCTCTTTATGGAGCTGGTCTGCCGCAGCGAGTGCGGTATGAACCATGGTGCCAACAGCCAGAAGACATACATCTGAACCCTTTCGAAGTAATTCACCTTTTCCCATGGGAATTGATCGATAGGTATTTTCCAGCCCCACTCCTTCTCCCTCCCTCGGGTAGCGAATGGCCACAGGCACGTTCAATAAGGTGGCAGTATAAAGCATATGCTGCAGTTCATTTTCATCCTTGGGTGCCATCAGGACCAGGTTGGGGATAGTTCGTAAGAAGGATAGATCAAAAGCTCCGTGGTGAGTTGGACCATCCTCTCCCACCACTCCGGCTCGATCAATGGCCAAAATAACCGGCAATTTTTGAAGACAGACATCATGGAGAATTTGGTCATAAGCGCGTTGTAAAAAAGTGGAATAAATAGCTACCACCGGACGAAGCCCCTCACAGGCCATACCGGCAGCCATGGTTACGGCATGCTCCTCAGCAATGCCTACGTCAAAAAACCGGTCGGGGAAAAGGTGAGCAAACCGATCTAGCCCTGTTCCTTTGGGCATGGCGGCTGTGATTCCAACGATATGGGGGTTATCCTGGGCAAGCTGAACGAGAGTGCGGGAGAAAGCTTCAGTATAGGTGGGAGTGACCTTTTCCGCTGCTTTACCCTGGTTATTTCCCGCCTCTATAAGAGATGGGGTTGCATTATGATAGGTGGAAGGATTATTTTCAGCCGGAGTGTATCCTTTGCCCTTCTTGGTTATAATATGGAGCAGAATAGGCCTTCGAAGCCGTTTGACTGCTTCAAGGGTATCGATTAAAGCATTCAGGTTATGTCCGGGGATAGGTCCGATGTATTTGAATCCTAATTCTTCAAACATGATGCCGGGGACTACCAGGGACTTGATGGCATCATCCAGTCGGCTCGCTACTCTGGCCATATGGATTCCTATCTGGGGAACGGAGCGGATCGCTGCTTCTATCTCCCGCTTCACCCTGTTATACATCTTGCCGGTAATGATGCGGTTTAAGTAAATGGATAAGGCGCCCACATTAGGGGAGATGGACATTTTATTATCATTAAGAATGACCAAAAGATCCCTTCCCAGAGCGCCGGCGTGGTTCAAGGCTTCAAAGGCTATTCCACCAGTGAGGGAACCATCACCGATGACAGCAACGACCTTGTGATTTTCTCCTTTTTTATCCCTGGCTATACACATCCCGACGGCAGCGGAGATAGAGGTACTGCTGTGGCCGGTGCCAAAGGCATCGTGAATACTTTCATCACGCCTCGGAAAGCCGTTTATCCCTTTGTATTGGCGGAGTGTATGGAAACAGTCACCTCGACCGGTCAAAATTTTATGGGTGTAGCATTGATGGCCGACATCCCAGATGATTTTGTCCACAGGAGAGTGGAACACCCTGTGTAAAGCAAGAGATAATTCAACCACTCCCAGATTTGCAGCCAGGTGTCCACCCGTTTGAGAGACGGTTTTCAGGATGATCTGGCGTATCTCATGCGCCAATTCATGAAGGGCATATTTATCAAGGGATTTCAAATCATCTGGAGAACGAATGCTCGATAAGATGCTGGCCATGGATTGGGAATTCCCCCCGTTATCTTCATTTTTTTCCTTACAGCTCGTAGTATTCATGATCTCTCAGTTCTTTCAGGACCTTCGAAAGACAATGAAATGGGCTAAACTCCTTAAAATCTCTGCCTGATCCCCGAATTCTTCCAGAGCCTGAATAGCCTGTTCGTACTGATATCGGGTGTAATTTTTCGATTCTTCTATCCCTAAAACAGATGGGAAGGTGGCCTTTCGAGCGGAAAAGTCTTTCCCGACCGTTTTCCCGAGCAATTCCGGATGTCCTTCAACATCAAGCAGATCATCGACGATTTGAAAGGCCAGGCCAATATGACGGCCATATCGGCTGAGATTTTCCATATGTGCATCCGAAGCTCCGGATATCAAGGCGCCAACTCGAATGGCCGCTGAAACCATGGCCCCGGTTTTCCAGGCGTGCATGGTTTCAACGTGGGAAAGCGTAACAGTATGCCCTTCAGATTCCAGATCCATAATCTGTCCACCAATCATGCCCTGAGTCCCTGCCGCTTGAGAAACTTCGTAAATGGCAGGCAGGGCAATATGGGATGGAATTGATGCAACGGTTTGAGGCGAACTCATCAAAGAAAAGGCATGGGTGAGGAGCGCATCACCGGCTAAAATAGCCACGCCCTCTCCGAAAACCTTGTGATTGCTCGGCTGGCCTCTCCGAAAGTCGTCATTATCCATAGCCGGAAGATCATCGTGAATGAGTGAATAGGTATGAATCAGCTCTAAGGCACAGGCAAAAGGGAACACCCATTCGATGTTACCCTGCAATAGTTCAGCTACAGCCAGGGACAGGATCGGCCGGATCCGCTTGCTTCTGGCCAGAAGACTATAACGCATGGCGCGGTGAATGCTGGAAGGAGAAAGATTTTCAGGAGGCAGATGCTGATCCAGCCAATGGTCGATATGTATTCTTTTTTCCTCTAAATACGTTTCAATATTCAAGAGAAGCTTTACTGGTGTTCCGATAAAGGTTCATACGCTTCGGGATTCATCAAGAGATTTCCTTACCTTTTCTGTTTCGGCTCCTTTCTTGCCTGATCCAATCTTCGTTTCTCAGATATGACCTTTTCAGATTTGTCAACGTTTTCTGTTTCAGCCTCCTCCTCGTCCTTCAAGAGCCTATATTCAATACTATCCACCAGAGCCTGCCAACTGGCCTCGATGATATTCTCTGATACCCCTACCGTCCCCCACTTATTATGTTTGTCCGCTGATTCAATAAGAACCCTCGTCTTGGCTGCGGTTCCCTGCCTGTCATTAAGGATCCTGACTTTATAATCAATCAGTTTTACTTCTTTCAAACTTGGGTAGAAGCCAACCAGGGCTTCCCGGAAGGCCTTGTCCAGAGCATTGACCGGGCCATCCCCCATGGCTGCTGTATATTTCAAATCTCCATTTACCTTTACCCGGATGGTCGCCTCGGAGATCGGGACCTCATCACCCTCTCTCTTTTCAACAATTACCCGAAAGCCCTCCAGATCAAAGAATGATCTGTGCTTACCGAGAGCCTTTTTCATGAGTAATTCAAAGGAACCCTCGGCCGCCTCAAATTGAAAGCCAAGATTTTCCAATTCCTTGAGCTGTTTTAGCATGGATGTA
>JBLIRT010000022.1:0-26202 GCA_049472445.1 bacterium | reverse complement strand
GAGAACCTGAGCGGTGTTCGTGTGGTCAAGGCATTTGCCCGGCAAGGATATGAACAAGATAAGTTTGAGGTCGATAACTTTTTAGGGGAGAAAGATAACTACTGGCTGCAGCTTTTACCTGATCATGAATACATTGTTGAACTTGGCTACAAGGCGTCCGGCACCACCTATTTTGAGATGGTGGCCAGATCCAACAGATTTCGAATGCCCCGGGGTGATGAGCAAAGAGAGCAGAAATACGCAGATTGGGGCCAGGTTCATCTTCAAGATCCCTCCGTTGAGCTGCCTATAACAGTGGACAAATGGAGATACAATTATTATAGATATTGGAAGCAGTGGAGAATTTTTCACCAGGGTGAAGAACGGGGATTCTGGATACTGCTTTTACACAATCACCTTCCCTTTGTCAGACATCCGGAATATGATATTTTCCTTGAAGAGCAGTGGCTGTTTGAAGCTGTCACTTCCGTCTACACACAGCTCATCTCGCTTTTTTGGAATCTGGAAAGAGAGGGCATAGACTTTCGAATGACCCTCAGCCTGAGCCCGACCTTGATGAGTATGTTGAGAGATCCTATGCTGCAACAACGGTATCGTACTCATATCAAGGAAGTCATATCCTTTGCTGAAAGAGAGTACGCAAATTCTCTGGAAAAGCCCTATAGATACACCATCGAGCAGTTGCTCCATCGGTTCTTTCTGGCCAGAAGAATCTTTGAAACCTATGGGGGGGATATTACCAGAGCACTCAATGATTTTCAAAACCAGGGAAAATTGGAGATCATTACCTGTCCGGCAACTCACCCCATTTTACCTTTTTATCTCCATTATCCTCAGGCCGTGCGGGCGCAAATTCGTACCGCCATTATCCAATATGAACGAGTTTTCCAGAGAAGACCGCAAGGGATGTGGCTTCCGGAGAATGCTTATCATCCGGGTCTGGATGAATTTTTACTATCTGAAGGAATTAGGTGGACTGTGGTTAATTCTCATGGATTACGTCAAGGGGATACCCGGTGTTTCTATGGTATTGAAGCACCTGTCATCACCCGATCAGGATTATGTGTTTTTGGTATTGATGACAAAACCAAGGGGCAGGTATGGTGCAAGCGGAACGGTTATCCGGGTGACCCTCGATACAAGGAATGGTACAGGGACGTTGTCTGGGACGCGGATTGGGACTATATCCCCGATTATTTTAAAACCGCCGGGATTCGAAGGAACAGCGGATTGAAATATTATCGGGTAACAGGCAAGGACGTTCCTTTGAGCCGGAAAGATTACTATCATCCTGATTGGGCGGCTCAGGCTGCGGCTGAACATGCCGCTCAATTTGTCCACCTGCGGGAAATGAATGCCCAGGAGTTTTTCCGAAACAATCATCGTAAGCCTGTATATCTCTCAGCTTATGATGGGGAGCTTTTTGGCCACTGGTGGGAGGAGGGTCCTTACTGGCTGGAATTAGTCTTAAAAAGGATGTTATACAATCAAAATACGGTTCGCCCGATCACCCCTTCAGAGTATCTCTCTGAACAGCATCACCATCAGAGGCTTAATCCCGGAATCACGAGTTGGGGTGAAGGTGATTTCTTTGCTACCTGGCTGGAAACGCATCCGGATCGGTCAAATGCCTGGATCTACCGCCACCTCTTTAGAACCATTGATCATATGATTCATCTGGCCTCTGAAAAAAAAGAGGCTGCCGGCCTTGAACAAAGAGCTCTCAACCAGGCGGCTCGGGAATTAATGCTTGCTCAAAGCAGTGACTGGGGATTTTTAATCAGCACCAGACAAGCCTCCCAATACTCAATGATGCGGATAAGGCGGCATATTTATTGGGCGGAAGAGCTCTTACAGCAAATCCAGCATGGCCGTATTGACAGGGATCGCTTATCAACCCTGGAATGTGCACATAATATCTTTCAGGAGGAAATGGATTTTCGTGTCTTTGCCCGGTAGAGCGTTCTTCCGGTGCCATGGGAGGAGTAGCGTTGAATCCGGTCTTTTCGTAGTGGTGCCGCAGGTTTCTTCCGGTGCAGGGTGAGGATGGCCCTTTTTGCTTATTCCGGCAATTCTAAAGGCTGAGCTATGGCTTTCTCGAAGGATTGCAGGGAATCATAGAGCAGGAGGTAGGATTCCAACCACTCCGGGTTAAAGCTGAACAGGTGCCTTAACGTCTGTATAAGATTATAACGCTGATTATACGGTCCCCATGCTCCTTCCGGAAAGGTGTCTAAGTCAAGGCCATGGAAAAACCTCAATCGCCGTAAAAGGCGAAAACAGGCCTCGTCCCACACCCTGGCTTCCTCCAGGCTCCAGCGCCGGTATAGATCCCAGGGGGCTTGGGATTCTCCCGGGTTTTGCGAATTGGATGGCGACCTCATTTCCCCGATGAGAGCCTTGAGCCTGTGATTCTCATCAAAGGTGCCGGAGCAGATTGACTGCCGCTCAGATAGAAATTTTTTTATTCGTGTGGCTATTGTTTTATCTCTGTTTGAGAATTCAAAACGAGGATGAAGGCCGGTATGTTCATCCGCATCAGGTATCCATTGCTCAAGTATGTTCCCTAATCGGTCGAATAACATACCTGCAGCCTCCTCTTCACCTTTCCTCAATAAATCCTTTGCCTGGTTGAACAGGCAGCGGATATAGGCTTTGCGCCAGGGACAAGGGGAAGAATACCGAAGTGTTTTAATCACTTCAGCTATTTCTTGCTCACGGTGCTGAAATGGCCTCTCCTCCTTCATTACCTCACTTTTCCTTTCTGTTCTCTATCCTTTAAGCTCAGTCCGTTCCGGAAGGGCCGGTTCAGGGAGCCGGATAGGGACCCGGCTGATCTCCACCCGGCGATTTCTTCTCCGATCTCTTTCATCCCTGTTGGCCACAATGGGGTGGAACTCTCCGAATCCGGCCGCAAAGATCTTTTCCCTGGGGACTCCTTCTGCAATCAGCAGCTTGACTACTTCCACAGCCCGGGCTGCGGAAAGCTCCCAATTGGAAGGAAATCGCAGATTGTGTATCCCTATATCATCAGTGAATCCACTGACCATGATCATGTCCGGGCTCTCGGAAATATAATGACGCAAAGGCATGGCTAATTTCTTGAGCAGCACTTTTCCTTCCTCACTCACCTTACTTGATCCGGTTGGGAACAGGATATTTCCCTCAATATTGATATGACCATCTTTGATGGTAATAAGACCTGATTTGACGGCTTCCTGCAATTCCTCTTCCAGCCTTTGGTTTTCCTTCTTTACTTTGGCAAATTCCTCCTGTTGAGACTTTAATTGGCTGGCCAGGCCACTCTGTTGAATAAGTGAGGCAATCAAAACAAGGAGAACGAGAGCAAATAAACCGGCCATGATATCGGTAAAACATGGCCAGAATACCTGCTCGAAGGGATTAGGGATCAAATGTTTACTCATCGGCGGCTCGTTTACTTATCTTCTGACTGATGAGAATCTGGTTCTCTAGAATACTGGCCAGAATCTCCCGGCTGCGTGCGGTATATTCAAGTAAGACACTACTGGTACGTTCATGGAAAAGAGTAAGACTGGTTTCCAGTTCTCGTAAAAATGCCCTTTCCGATTCTCCATGCTCAGCCTTCTGGTTGAAGTATTGGAGAATCTTATCCACCCCTTCGACAAACATAGCCAGGGCCGCCTGCATTTCAGCCTGATTGCTTTGGATTACATGGCCGGCTTTTTCGAACATGGCCCCTCCCTGGGTCAGGCTCAAGAGAAGATATTCCCGGCCTTCCCTTTCACTTTTCAGCGTCTCACCAAATTCCTGGACGGTTCCCTTCAGAATCTGGTCTGAAAATACCCTCCACCGCTGGAAATATTCATTGAATATGTTTTGTTGAGATTGCCTTGCCTCTGCCAGGAGGGCTTCCATCCGATGAAAGTATTGCTCAGCCTGATGCTGCATAAGGGAATGGATCGCTTCTCCATAGTTCCGGATCGTACCCCGGGATTCCTCTACCAGTTTTTGGATCGATTGTGCACCTGTGCCAAGGAGGTTCATAACTCCCTGAGATATATGTTCGTGTAAGAGTCTGGCCAGGGATTCGTAGTGCTCTTTGAAGGTGGCAAATACCCTTTCAGCTTCCCTTTGTATCACCTGGCCTGATCGGGAGAATTGTTCCATATCGGTCCTCATCCCCTGTATCTCTTTCAGGATACCCTCAAGGATCTTCCCCGGAGATGGCGTTAAGGCTGGAATAAGTGTTGCCTGGGTGAATTGCTCAAGATGGGATAAGAAGGACAGCTGCCTCTGGTGGAAAAAAAGGTAGGCCAGGCCCAGAGCCAGCGAGGAGACAATACCGACCACACTGGTTCCAAAGGCTAAAGAGATTCCCTGAAGGGGCTGGCGAAGACTCTTGATTAAGGTCTCCGTCTCCTGAATCATGCTGAAGGTTATGTATGTTCCACGAATGGATTCCAGAATTCCAAGGAACGTTCCCAGCAATCCCAGGAGAATGCACATGCTGAGAAAATACCTGGCCAGAAGAGCTCGGCGGCTTTCGCTGTTTGAGATGATATCAGTCAGCACCTCGTGGCTGACCTCAGAAAAGGTGTTCTTTAACTGTGAAATAAGAACAAAGCGATTACCGATTATAGAGTGGCCAAACTTTTGGCGCAGATCTTTCCCGGTTTGGCTGGAATCATGAAAAGCGCAGATGAACTCTTCCAATTGGCTGTTTTCCTTCATAACAGCCCAATAGTGAAAGAGAATGTCAGCCATACCCCAGAGAAAAACACCAAGAATGATCAGGCAGAGATTTCTTCCGACAGCACTTTGCTCATTGAACAGCCGGTAAAAATGGAGGTCATAAAAGAGAGCTCCGGGAATGGCCACCCCCAGGATGAGAAGGAGATTGATAATATCTCTCTTTTTCCCGACTCTCATTCCGGAACCTTAAGCTCTCTTCCCGCCGAGGGTGGAGCAAGGAAGAGTGTCCATTTGCGATCATAAAAGGAGAGAACGAAATCAAAGGCCTGCTTTAAAAGACAACCTGTTTGTTCCAATTCAGAGTAATATTTTTCCTTGATGTGAGCCTCAGAAGCACCTTCAGAAGTTTTAAGATCTTCTCTTTGATTCCATTCCCGCCATATTTTTGTATACGAAGAAAGGATGGTCTTCTGGAGGGTATATAAAGTATCCTGAAAGCGAACAAGTTCCCCATTATAAAGAAACAGCTCTAAGGCCGGGAGAACAGCTTCGGGAAATGACCTGTTTCGCCAGACCGACCCAACGGCCTCCTGCAGGCGAGCCAGGCGGCTCAGGAGCAGATATCCTGCCTTGTGGATTTCCTGGCCCGATTCTGCAAGAAAGGCAGCCGAGGAAAGGTCAATCTCTCTCACCCGTTCTTTCAAAAAAGTCAGATCAGCGGCAGTTTTTTGCCTGATTGAGGCCAGGCCTTTCTTCCATTGATCGATCATATGATTTTCATCCGGAAAGGAGATATTTCCTCCTCCCCTTATCACTTCGGCTAGAGGGACAATGTGAACGGGAGAGCCGAATTGAAGGAGATAATCAATAATCTGTAAAGGATAAACCTCCCGGCAAGACAAAGGATCTTTTTCGTCAAAATGAAGATGGAACATAGATGAAGCTTTCTCGGTTACAGCTCTAAAGCCATGGCTATTTCGTCACAATCCGGGAATCTGATGCATTTTATGCAGTCCGACCACACCTTATGGGGAAGTTCAGACTTCTGTACCTCTCGGAATCCAAATTTTTCGAAGAAGGCTTTCTGATACGTGAGGAGGAATACTTTCTTAAGTTCCAAGCTTCTCGCCTCATCCAGGGCATGGATGACCAGTGCTTTTCCGATACCTTGACGTTGATGATCGGCGTGAACGGCTAAAGATCGCAATTCAGCCAGATCCTCCCAGATAATATGCAGAGAGGCTACTCCCAGGATATTTTCATCGATTTTATAGATGAAAAAATCGCGTATGCGCTCATAGATCTCCTGTAAGGAGAGCGGAATCAAGAGTCCGCCTGCTGCATAGTGATTAACCAGCTTTTGAATTGATTTGCCATCCCTCACTTTAGGATGATGAATCATTGGTTATCCCTTCTCTCAAGGTAGTCGGCACCCTCACCGAAGGCTTTCAGATTTAACGAGGCAAGCTGGTGATCAGATGTGAGCAAATGAATGCCTTGTTCAATCTTGTCCATGGATATCATTCCTGTTTTCCGGAGGAGGGCTCCAAGCATGATCATGTTAGCAAACCGGATATTTCCAAAGGTTGTCTTGGCTATTTCTGTGGCCGGTACATACCATGCAGAAAAATGATCATAAGCAGGTTTCCAATCATCAACAAGAGAGGAATTAGAGAAAAGCAATCCTCCCTGAGCAATTTTGGATTCATACTTTTTTAAGGCCTGGGCATTCATAGCTAGGAGGATATCCGGGTTTTGTACAATGGGAGAGCCGATATCCTCACCTGAAATGATGACCATACAATTGACAATTCCTCCCCGCACTTCAGCTCCATAAGACGGGATCAGGGTGACTTCCTTTTCTTCCAGCATACCGGCTGTGGCCAGGATTTTGCCGATAAATAACACCCCTTGTCCACCGGAGCCGGCCATACAAATTCTTTTCGCTTCCATGGTTTCCTTATGTTCTGTCCTTGTATACTCCCAAAGGGAAGGTATTGGTCATGGTGCTGTCAATCCACTGATTCGCCTCCCGAGGTGTCATCCGCCAATTTGTAGGACAGGCTGAGAGAACCTCAATGAGGCTGAACCCTGAATTATCGATCTGTGCTTGAAAAGCCTTACGGATAGCTTTCCTGGCCCTTCTGATGTTTTTGGGGCTGTTAACAGCAACTCTTTCAATAAATACCGGTCCGTCCAGGGTGGCCAGCAATTCGCATATCCGTAAAGGAAAGCCGTCGATTTGCCTATTACGCCCGGAAGGAGTTGTTTTGGTTACCTGTCCGAGGAGCGTGGTCGGGGCCATTTGTCCGCCTGTCATTCCATAGACAGCATTGTTAACGAAAATGAAGGTGATATTCTCTCCCCTGTTGGCGGCATGGAGAATCTCGGCCAGGCCGATAGAGGCTAAATCCCCGTCTCCCTGATAGCTGAAGATGATATTTTCAGGTCTTGCTCTTTTCATGCCGGTGGCAGCTGCCGGAGGGCGACCGTGGGCAACTTCGAGCATATCAATATCAAAATAATCATAAGCAAAGACGGCACACCCTACGGGTGCAATGCCAATCGTTTTTTCCTGAATATCAAAAAAATCAATAGCTTCAGCTATCAGCCGATGGATCAAACCATGGTGACATCCGGGACAATATCGGAATGGAACATCTTTTAAGGCCTTCGGCCTGGAGAAGATTTGTTTTAAAACTGGCAATTGATTTGTTTCATACATACTGACCTACCTGTAATATTGATGCCTTTGTCTTTAATTATCACGTGATAATACCGTGAGGCTATATTGAAGGATCTCGTCATCCGAGGGGACTCCACCACCGGGCCGGCCATAGAAATAGTGTTTACAGCAGTTACCGGTAGCGAGTCTGACATCTTCCAGCATTTGACCTGTATTCATTTCAACGGTGATTATCTTTTTGGCCTCTTCTGCTCTATTGGCCAAGGCAGACGATGGAAAGGGAAAGAGAGAGATAGGGCGAAAGAGACCTAAAGGGATATCCTGCCTCCTGGCCTTATTAACCGCGGCCTTACAAATTCTGGCCGATAGGCCATAGGCTACCAGGATAAGCTCAGCGTCTTCAACTTTATACTCTTCATATCGGATTTCATTGGCTTGTATCCTCTGGTATTTTTGATAGAGCAGCCAATTTCTTTCTTCGAGTTCCCCCTCACCCAGGTAAAGGGATTTGATCACCCGAGGGGGACGATTTTTTGCACCTGTCAGTGCCCAGGTCTTTTCAGGTAAGGCAGAAGGAGATCCCCGGTGATGTCCCGGGATGAGTGGCTCCATCATCTGTCCCAGTATCCCATCGGCTAAGATCATGACCGGCGTTCTATAAAGGTCAGCCAAATCGAAAGCCAGAAAGGTTAAGTCGTACATCTCTTGTATGCAGGCCGGACCAAGGACAATGGTTCGATAATCTCCATGTCCTCCCCCTCTCGTAGCCTGAAAGTAATCCCCTTGAGAGCCGGAAATATTGCCCAGCCCCGGTCCGCCACGGCATACATTGACAATAACTGCCGGCAGTTCAGCTCCGGCCAGATACGAGATTCCCTCCTGCTTGAGGCTGATGCCGGGGCTGGAAGAGGTGGTCATACTCCGAACCCCTACAGCTGAAGCACCAAAGACCATGTTGATAGCGGATAGCTCACTTTCAGCCTGGATAAAGCACCCCCCTACCATTGGCATTCTTTTGGCCATACGAGCCGGTATTTCATTCTGTGGTGTAATCGGATAGCCAAAATAATACCGGCAACCCGCTGAAATAGCCCCTTCAGTGATGGCATCATTCCCTGTCATGAGAACCCTTTTCGTTTTTTTCACCAGTCTTTACCTTTCATGGCTCTATCCCTTTCAGGTATGTTGAACAATCCCTTCTCCATCATGTTCGTAAACCGTAATGGCCATATCAGGGCACACTTCCGCGCACAAGGCACAGCTGGTACATCGCTCCATATGCTGAGCAGAAACCGCATAATACCCCAGTTGGTTTAAAGTAGATCCTATGCTGATGATGTTTTTAGGACATACCGGGATGCATCCTTCACATCCCTTACATCTTTGAATATCAATAGTAATCATAAATAATCCACTGTGGCTGAATCTTTTTGTTGTTTCGGTAATTGGAAAATGAAGTGAGAGCCTTTTTGAAGCTCGCTCTCTACCCATATTTTGCCGTGATGAATATCGATAAATTTTTTTACTATGCTTAAACCCAGACCTACGCCACCAAATTTTCTGGAAAGACACGGATCTACCTGGAAAAATCTCCCGAAGATTATTTCCTGATCTTCAAGGCGGATGCCGACCCCCTCATCTGAGATGGTTACCTGAACCGACCGATCATTGGCTTCTATGAGGATAGTGATCTTTGAATCAGGCTTTTCAGTAAATTTTACTGCGTTACTCAGGAGGTTGAGAAAGATCTGCTTGATTTTTTGCCGATCGGCTTCTATCATCTCATGGAAATCGGGAGGTACGAATATCAATTGAATATTCCTTTCCCTGGCTATGGGTGCGGTAATGAGCAGGGATTCCTCTATTATTTCCCTCAGGTCGAATTGTTCCAGTTCAAGACTGATTTTCCCTGCCTCGATTCGAGAAAATTCCAGAAGTTTATTGATGAGATCAAGTAAGAGATATCCATTTCGGCTGATCCTGCTCAGTCCATCGTTGATTTCTAAAATTTGCTCCTCAGGAGACATATTCAAAAGATAGGTGCTGTATCCAATAATGGCCGTGAGAGGAGTTTTTAACTCATGACTGACCATAGCCAGAAATTCTGATTTGTGCCTGTCCAACTCCTTAAGGCGTTCATTGGCCTCCTGTAACTCTTTGGTCCTTTGACGCACTTCCAGATCAAGATTGCTTGCCCATTGATTCAGCTTTTTTTTGGATTTATGTAATTTCTGGTAGGCATCTTTCAGCTCTTTTTGATTGGAAGTCAATATCTGATTGGTTCGGGTAAGCTCATCCTGCATACTCCGCAATCCGGTAATATCATGGAATGTTTTTACTCCACCGATCACTCTTCCCGAATCGTCATGAAATATATCCATGCTGAACAGGATTGGTACAGGATGATTTCTTCGATTATAAATGAGCATTTCAGTGTTTACAATGGGGTGTTTATCCTGAATGACCTGCTGAAGGAAACAATGGCTCCGGCAGGCTTCTGTTTTAAAAACCTGGTGGCATTTCATCCGGAGAGCTTCTTCGGCAGTGTAACCGGTTATTTCTTCCGCAGTTCGATTAAAGCTGATGATATTAAGATCTTGATCTATCGTACAAAGTCCATCGGCAATAGTCTTGATGATCTTTTCATGTTTCGCTTTTTCCTGGGCCAGTTCCATGGTCCGCTTTTCCACCATGCTCTCAAGTTCATGATTGAAGAGTTCGAGTTGATGTTTAGCCTCTGTTAGTTGAACATTGTTTTGTTTCAGAGTTTGAAGAAGCCTTCTGTTTTCCTGGCACAATCTCTGCTGTTCAGCTGCATTCCTGATAATAGCTTTTACTTCATCAATATTGTATGGTTTCGTTATGTAGGCAAAAGCACCTTCATTTAAGGCCTTGATGGAACTTTCCACGGTAGCATAGCCGGTCAGCATGATAGAGCAGATATCCGGATGAATGGTTTTGATACTTTTCAGAATGTCGAGGCCACTCCTATCAGGCAAATGAATATCAATAATAGCTACATTGATAGTTTGACGGTTCAGTTCCTCCAGGGCATCCTCACCCAGATGGGCAACAGTTACCTCATACCCCTCTTTGGTGAGAATATCCTGAAAGGTTTCACAGAAAAGCGGTTCGTCATCGACCAGGAGAATTTTCATTGCCTTATGATCAGACATGAGCCGGTATCTTTTGAGAATATGAGATAGGGAGATTGATAATGAAGGTTGTGTATTCATTCTCTTCACTTTCAATCTCTATAGTTCCTTTATGATCTTGAATAATACCATAACTGACGCTCAGACCCAAGCCGGTACCTTGACCCACAGGTTTTGTGGTAAAGAAAGGGTCGAAGAGTTTATGGTAATATGTTTTTGGAATTCCTGTACCGTTGTCATATACCCTTACCTGGATATGCTCGCCGTCATCCTTCTCAATTTTATGAACGCTGATTCGCAAAACCTTTGAAGCCTTGGCTGTACTATCTTGAAACTTTTTATTCAGGGCGTATTGAGCATTGTTGATAAGATTGAGGAACACCTGCTGAAGCCTTCCACTATTGACTGGAATTTGTGGTAATGAGGGATCAAAATCCCTGATTACACTGATACCATCTAATTGGAGCTGATGTTCCGTAAGGGCTAACGTAGCCTCAATGATCTCGATGACATTCGCATGGTGATATTCCTGCCGGTTTTGGCGGGAAAAGGTTAAAATATCGCTGGCTATTCTGCCGATTCGAGTGCCCTCCCGGAGTATACGATCTGCATAATCAGCAATTTCAGAGTTCTGATCCTGTATTTCACTCTGAATAAGGGTAGCAAAAAGTAACATACCATTCAAAGGATTTTTAATCTCATGAGTAAAATTGGCCAATAACTCGCCCATGGAGGCCAATTTTGAGGCCTGTATCAATTGTTCCTGAAGGAGCTTTTGCTCTGTAACATCCCGAAAATTTTGGACTGCTCCGGTAATCAACCCGTTTTTGTCTCTCAAGACAGATGCACTCACTCGAATAGGAATGGTACGGCCCTCAACATTTTTAATATTTACTTCCATATGAGAAATAGTTTCATTTTTTTTGAGAGCTTCCTTCAATTGTCTGGTGAATTGAGCATCGGAGCTTCTAAAGACCTCCTCATGGAATTTTCCAATCACTTCTTGAGCTCGATACCCCATAATTTTCTCGGCCTGCCGATTGAAGGAGGTTATCTTCCAGTTTTCATCTACGGTACATAAACCGTCAGCCAGGCTTTTGATAATTATCTCTGTACGCTCTTTTTGATCAGAGAGTTCACGGGTACGCTGCTCAATCTTCGATTCAAGCCTCAGATTTAAGTCATCCACCTTTTTTTTAGCCTCTTTCAAGGCGGTATTAGAAATCTGCAACTCCTGAAGTAATTTTTTATTCTCCAGGACGAGCCGCTGCTCATCTATGGCTCTTCTGATGGTATCTTTTAAAACTTCCACCTGAAATGGTTTGACAATGTAGGCATAGGCACCCTGTTTTAGGTCTTTGATTGAATTTTCAATAGTAGCTGCTGCAGTGAGCATAATAGAGTAAAGATCACGATTCATATCCCGAATCGCCTGTAATATTTCCAAACCGCTGATATCAGGCAAATTGATATCTATAATAGTCACATTGAAGGAATTATTCTGTATCTTTTCAATGGCCTCGACGCCACTGAGAGATAATTCCACTGCGTATCCCTCGTCTTCCAGAATATCTTTTATAGTCTGGCAGACTCCAATCTCATCATCTACAACTAATATATTTGCTTTAGCAGACATGGTCTTAACCCTTATTCCTCCTGCTTTTCTTTTTCTTGTTTCGAATTTCTTCCAAAAGAGCGATGATCTGGTCGGGAGGGAAGGGCTTGGTGATATAGCGATATATACCGCAATTGATGGCCTCATTAATGAGAGTTTCTGCAGAGTAAGCTGTCATTAAGATAAATTCCGGCCTGCTGGTCACCTTTTTTATCTCCTTTATAGCTTCTACGCCATTAATGCCCGGCATAATGATATCCATCAGAATAATATCAAAGGGCTGCTGGCCCGCCTTCTTTATGGCGACATATCCATCATTAGCAGAATCAACAGCATATCCTGCCTCCTGGAGTATATCACTCAAAGTTTCACGCATTCCTGACTGATCGTCTACCACCAGGACTTTCAGACTCTTTTTTTCCCTGACGAGCTGTCCGTTTATCATGAGGAAGCTGAACTCCATTCCTGATTAACTGGAAATATTATGATGAAAGAGGTCCCCTGCCCAAGTATGCTTCTGGCCGTAATGGTGGCATTATGGTTCTGGATGATAGATTTCGTTATAGCCAGACCTAATCCGATGCCCTTTGTTTTGGTAGTAAAGAAAGGGTCAAAAATCTTTTCTACATGGGCGGGAGGAATACCACACCCCTGATCGGTAATCTCTACTTCAACCGCCCCTCCCTTATGGCGGGTTGTAATAGCAATGTGCCCCCCAGTGTCCATCATGGCGTGTTCGGCATTACTTATCAAATTAACGAGCACCTGATGAATCTGTTCATCATCAAGCATCACCGGCGGAAGATCCGAAGCTAAGCTTTTCTGTATGGAAATGGTGGGTTGAAGTTGAATTCGTGAAAGAGACGAATCGATCACCCTGTTGATGTCATCCGGAACCAGTTCAGATTTGGTAGTACGACAAAATCCTAAAAGCTCGCTGATTATTTTATTTGAACCGTTGATTTCATGTTCAATAATTTCAATATGCTTCATGAATTTCGGGTTTTGTTCACCTATTTTATGTTTCAGATAGTACGTGGAATTCTGAATAATAGCCAGTGGATTTCGGAGCTCATGGCTGACAGATGAAGCTAAACGTCCCAAAGCGGCCATCTTTTCTGAGATAATAAGCTGCTCCTGAGCCTCCTGTAATTCTTTTATCATCCTCTTCTGTTCCGAAATATCCCTGAATATCTCACATCCTCCCATAATCTTATCATGTTCGTCTTTCAGGGAAGAGGCACTGGCCATAATCGGTATCGTTTTTTGATCTTTAGCCTTAATTTGTACTTCCACATTGTACGTGGGATTTCCATTGACGGCTGAGGATTTAATGGCACAGCGTCCCTCGCAGATATCACTCTGGAAAATGTCGTAGCATTTTTTCCCGATTACTTCATTCATCGTAAATCCGGTCAGCCTTTCGCAGGCATGACTGAAGTAGGTAATGTTCATAGCCATATCAACCGTAAAGATCGGATCGGCAATAGCCTCAAGGATGGTCTTGCTGGTCTTGATCTGATGGCGGAGAGAGAGAATCATCTGATTGAAAGAGTTAGCCAGACTGGTAATCTCTCCCTTTCTATCGATATGAAGAAGTTCAGCCAGATTCCCCTCAGCGATCCGTTTAGCCGAATCATCCAGCAGCTTCAAGGGGCGTAAGATGGAAAGGGAAATATAGGTAGCTATGGTCAAACCAACGATCGTGGCGATAATGAAAATGGCAATCATCCATAGATTGGCGGTGCGCCAGGCATCCTCTGCTGCATATCGCGACTTATTCATGTGAAGATCATGCATCTTGACCAGTTCATCAATATGACTTCTCGTTGAGACAGCGAGTCGGTCCATTTTTTTCATCATTTTCCCGGCCACTTCCCGCTGCTGAACATCTGAAGCCATAATTTGGTTAGAGAAAAACCGGATTTGATCAAAATCTTTCCTGACCCTGTCAATAAGAGACCGTTCTTCATGCCTGGCCAGTTGATCGCAACGATCCAAGGCCACGAGGCATTTTTTCTCCAGGGTGGCGGCAGCTTTTAATTCCGCAGGATCACCGGTGATGAGAAAGTCATTGGCCGGCATGATATAATCAGTGATGGCGGTTTGGATCTCATATATGGCTCTCTCATGGGGAATCTCTTTGAGGATGTTTTCAAAGGATGTGGTAACTCTCACATTCATTCGGTAGGACACAAGATGACTGATAACCATGAG
This sequence comes from bacterium, assembly GCA_049472445.1. Taxonomy (GTDB): domain Bacteria; phylum SZUA-182; class SZUA-182; order DTGQ01; family DTGQ01; genus JBLIRT01. The sequence continues at coordinate 11,855 of JBLIRT010000022.1, read as the reverse complement.
GAGTAAAAGAGCTAAAATAAGCGTGAATAGACGAAGGGTTATACCAATCCCTCTCGTACAGGGCCTTAAATCCTGATCCTTGGAAAAATGCTCCTCGCTCTTTTTCCTGTGCATTGCCCCCCGCAATCACTCCTTTTGGTCATAAAGGTAATATATACCCCTTGCGAATTATTCTCGTATACTAGCAAATATACTATACCTTTAAGGATATTGCAACAAAATCCCAGGGCCTGCGGGTCAGGAGGATTCTTCTCCTTCGATGAGTTCCCGGGCATGTTTCATGGCCATCACCGAGTGGATGCCTCCTCCCAGCATCCTGGCTAACTCGTGAATTCGTTGCTCATCATCTATTTTCTCTACTACTGCGTTGGTGCGATTTTCGAAAACCTTTTTCATGACTATATAATGGTGATCAGCCATTGAAGCTATCTGGGGTGAGTGAGTAATGCAAAGTATTTGCTTATCGCGAGACAGTTCCTTTAATTTTCCGGCTACAATTCTTGAAACATCTCCGCCTATGCCGACATCCACTTCATCGAATACCATAATGGGTATTCCGTCTGCTGCTCTCAAACAAACCTTTAAGGCTAACATAATCCGGGAAAGTTCACCTCCCGAGACAATGAGAGATAAGGCCTTGGGATCTTCTCCCGGGTTGGCCGAAAAGAGGAATTCTATGCTGTCGATACCCTTAGCCGTAACTCGAAAAGGAAAGGAGGGCAAGGAGCATGGGGAAGCGGAAAGGTCAGCGTCTGAAGCTTCTACGCTTTTTCTTTGTTGACTGATGACCAGTCGAGCTTTGGGCATATGAAGATCAGCTAATTCCTTATTGATCTGCTGTTCAATGACTGCCGCAATCTTTTGCCGTTCGGAGGATAACGTCTCTGATATTTCCATGAGCTTTTCAGCAAGCTGCCGAATATCCTTCAGAAGCAGTTCCATCTCTTCATCCGTCTGATGCATTGATTGCCATACTTCTTCCAGGCCGGCTCTTTTTTCCAGAATCGATTCAATGGTGCTTCCATATTTTCGTTTCAGCTTCTGAATATCTAAAGCTCTTGCTTCAAGCTCATCAAGCAGATGTGGATCAAATTCTATCCCCTGACTGTAGTCTCTGCATTGACAGGCAACATCCTCGATAATATAGCCTACATTTTCCAGGGAATCTGCTAAAGGAGAAAAATAACTATCGATTTTCGCCAATTGGCTTAATCTGCCGGCCAGCCTGCTGAGTCGCTCATGCAAAGCATCATCTGCCTCATAGAGTTCCTGAGCTATGGCTGTAGTGTCTTGGAACAGGATTTCTGCATTCTGAAGCTGTCGTTTTTTCACCTCAAGCTTTTCTTCTTCTCCCGGAGTCAGATGAGCCTGATCAATCTCCTGCATTTCAAACTGGAGAAATTCCCGTTCTTTCAGGTTCGTCCGTCTTTCCGCCAATAAAGATTGGAGCTTTTTATATTTCTTACCATATTCCCCGTAAAGGCAGGTACATTGATCTCTTAGATCCTTTATATTTCCAAAAGCGTCCAGGACATCAAGGTGTCTTTCCGGAACAAGAAGAAACTGATGTTCATGCTGGCCGTGAATATCAATAAGCCACTTCCCCAGCTCTGAGAGTAAGGTTAAAGAGCATGGTTGATAGTTAACAAAGCATCGATTGCTTTTCTCACTGCGGTAGATTTTCCTTTTGATCAGGACTTCTCTGTTATCCAACAGATCGATGCCTTTTTCATCAAAAAGGCTGAGAACAGGTGAGGCTTCCGGAATTCTGAAGAGGCCTTCAACCGTGGCGTCATCTTGTCCCGATCGAATATAATCGGTATGTGCACGTCCGCCTAAAAGGAGATTGAGAGCTGTGATCACAATGGATTTTCCAGCTCCGGTTTCCCCGGAGAAAACCAAAAATCCCGGAGCAAGATCGATGACGAGGTGATCGATAATGGCAAAATTTTCTATGCGGAGGCGAATAATCACCGTTTTCCCCAGTTTAATTTCGTCCTCAGTACCTGGAAGTAATCTTTGTTCGGAACCTGGATAAGCCTGATTTTCGTTTTTGCCTTTTTTATGAATACCACTCCCTCAGGATGTATCTTTTTGACAAATTGACCATCAATGGTCAGGAGTATGTCCTCTTTTGAAGCCACTTCCACTACCTGGGTGTCAGGGATAACGATGGGCCTGTTGGTGAGTATATGAGGACAGATCGGCGTTATGAGTATGGCGTGCATGGAAGGATGAATGATCGGCCCTCCTGCAGAAAGGGAGTAGGCGGTAGAGCCGGTCGGTGTGCTGACAATAAGGCCATCCGATAAAAAGGTGTTTATCCACAGGCCGTTTACCTTGATGCAGAGTTCGAGGAGATGGCTGCCATAGGATGCTTTGGAAAAAACAATGTCATTGAGGGCAGAAATGGCAGCTTCTTCATTCGCGGGAAGTGAAGTAGCCAGCATCATACGCTCATCTATTGAATATCCATGCTCCAGAATAGTTTCTAATATGGGGATCATCTCAGGAACGGTGATTTCCGTGAGGAATCCAAGGCTGCCCAGATTAACTCCCAGGATGGGGATATTCGTTTCCTGGATGTAGTGAGCGGCTCTTAAAATTGTTCCGTCTCCTCCCATAACGATAAGCATGTCGATCCTGGAGGGGAGATCTGTTAAAGGCAGAATGTTGTCTTCTTCGGGGAATGAAATCAATTGGGCTGTAGAACACTCTAAAAACGGATTCAGATTTTTTGAATGAATCCAGGCTATGAGCTCTGATAAGATCTGGGGGGATCGTCTCTTATCAAGTTTGGAGAAGATACCGATATTTTTCATGGGTAACCTGCGATATCCAATATTACCATGAGATTTCCAAAAGTCCTTTTGGCATCCTTCATGTTCAGTTCTACAACATTTTCGGTTTCAGGTTTCAGTGTTCAGGTTTCAGATATTATCCTTCTCAATGCTGACACCTGACACCTCATATAATAGAAGTATTCTATACGTTACCCGAAGAATGTCAAGTACGGGGAAATTCACGGTAACCTCAACTGGCCGCTGACCTGACGGCGGTATTGATTCCTGACCAGGGCAAAGAAATTGAGAGCAGGCCTATCTCTATAGTCCGGGTACGTCCAGCTGTATGGCTGCCATCCCTTGCCTCTGCTGTAAGAAAGGGTTACTTCGGCATAAATTCCGGAATGAAGATACATTCTATGGCTATAATCCTTCGTTGTGGCCAGAACTACTTTTGAATCACACAGATATCCCGGATCAACATTTACCCGCCGCCTCCTGGTTCCCGAACATTCTCTGGCCCATGTTTCTTCCATCTGGTTCGACCTAATTTTCCATGAGGCCAGATTTTCCGGATCAGCTAACTCTGAAAAACTCACCCACAGGCGGCTTATCTGATTACCCATTTCAGGATGATAGTAGTCAGTATGAGCGAAAGGAATGGTTTGGCTTTGTAAGTCGATCGGACCAAAGGTGAGTTCCAGTAAGCTTATACAATCCGCTGTCAGGGAAAGATCCGATACCAGCAGGCCAGCAAAGGATTTAACCATCTTGGGTGGTTTGATTGTGCCCATATGTTGACAACCGGTTGGTCCTTTTGTCTATTGAGGGATGACTGTAAAATATAAATTCTATAACCGGATTTGGTTCCCGATCGCTCAGATTCTGAAGAGCCAGTTTTTCCAGGGCCTGGATAAAGGCAGCCCGCTTTCCGGTAACTTCAACCCCATACTGATCTGCCTGATATTCCAAATGACGCAGGTAAAGATTGGTAAGGGGAAGAAACATGAGGGAAAAGAGAATACTTATGAGAGTCAGGTAGGGAAGACCGGCAATATCATCTATCCCTGACAGGTGGAACCATTCCAGACCCCTGTTCATGCTCCGTGAGATGATGAACAAAAGGAGGAGAACCATAGTCCCCTGGATGAATATTCCTTTCCATAAGTGATGATGGACGTGATGGCCCAGCTCATGGGCCATAATCACTTCAATCTCATCATGGCTATAGTCCTTGAGCAGGGTATCTGAAAGAATGATTCGCCGGGTCCGGCCAAGACCAGCCAGGGCTGCATTGGCTGATTTGGATTTTTTGCTGAGATTCATTTCGAAGATTCCATTGATTCTGGTGTGGACCTTTTCAGTTAAACGCATCAGTCTTTCTCGAAGATCCGGGTCAGATACCTGGCGGAAGGTAAAGAAGATAGGCATAAGGATAAGAGGAGCAAGCTTGATCATGATGATGATGATGACATTGAGAACCAGAGCTGTGATGAGCCACCAGAGATCGGGTGATACATGCATCAACCCGTAGACTATTTCCACAATGATCAGGCTGAATAACAGGCTGACCCCAAGCCCCTTCAATTCGTCCATAATCCACGAACTGAAGCTTTCAGTTGATAATTGATAGGTATGTTCCAGCGTATAACCGGAGTAATAGTCCAGGGGGAAGGAGACAACTTTAACGAGCAGAAAGAACATGAGGCCATAGAAGCCGTTTAATATCCAGAATGATGATGTGAAGCGAGACAGGAACTCTTTTAACGAGGCTGACCATCCGCAGGTCATAAAGAGAGACAGAAAAGCAATGAGAAGCATGGTCTCGGCTATTTCAAGAAAAACTTTTTTCCGGTTATACTCTTTAGCCCTTTGTTGAGACACTTATTCACCCATCAGCTGGACAATGATATCACGTGAGCGCGGGCGGTTATCGAAATCGATCAGAACAATCTGCTGCCAGGTACCGAGCAGGAGCTGTTTATTCCGAAAGGGTACGGTGAAGGAGGCGCCCATCAGGGCGGCCCTGACATGCGCATAGCCATTTCCGTCTCCCCACCGGGCATCGTGCTTATAATGGATTGATCGCGGTGCGAGCCGCTCGATGGCCTCAGCCAGATCCTGGACAACACCGGATTCGTATTCAATACTGGTAATTCCGGCCGTTGATCCCGGAACAAAGACAACAGCAATTCCTGAAGATAATGGAGAATCAGCCATTATCCCTTTGACCTTCTGGGTAATGTCCAGAATCTGGGTATGGCCTTTCGTCTCAAGGGTAAAATTTTTGGTGATTACAGACATATTTCACCTCGTGACTTGTGTAATCAGGTAATAATAAAAGGTTTCTCTTTCTTAAGCCATTTCTCAGAGAAAGCAAGCCAAAACTTGTCTTATAAGATGTTAATTAATAACATCTTTTCAGGGGGAAGTCAATGATTCAGATAAGGCCGGCCATCTTGACAATTTATATTTTACGGATAAGATTGAATAATGAAGGTATTCTGGAATAGGATACACACCGATTTTTCCCTTGCTAAAAAGGATAGAAAATAATAAAATGCTAAGGTCAAATGATCTAACAGCAGCTTTTAGGAAAATCCTGAATATATAGTTGATAAACATCTTAATAATGAATAATGGTTCATGTCCTTTAAGGGGGATTTATGAAAAGGTTGACTGTAATCCCAGTGTTACTTTTCTCTCTTTTACTTACTTCTTGCACCCTAGGAAGAAACTTGGTCATCTCTAATCAGGCAGGTGAGTTGGAAAGCGGTTTCGATCATGAGGAAGCGTTGACAGAGGATACGGACTCTTACCTTACGGCCGGCATAGAAAAAATTCGAAACCAGGAGAATGAAGCGGCCATCCTGGAGCTGAAAAAGGCTTTAATTATTGATCCCGGCAGTGCGGAAGCCTATTACTATCTCGCCCTGGCGCAGCAAAGAGTGGGTCGTTACGATAATGCTCTGAAGAATTACCAGTCAGCTCTCAAATATGATTCCAAATTCTATGAGGCACATTTTAATACAGCTGTAATCTATAGTGTTCAAAAAAAGTATGATTCGGCCATGGAGAGCTTCAGGAAAGCTTCAAGTCTTTATTCTGGAGATGCTGATCTTTCTTATAATATGGCCCTGTGCTATGAGCAGATGGGAAACATTGAAAAAGCCATGGCTGAATACCGGAAAGCCTGCCATCTTGATCCCAGCCTGGCGGAAGCCAACCTTCGCCTGGCCGCTCTGCTCGAGCGAAAAGGGATGCTCTCTGAAGCTCTGAGCGAATATGAGAAGGTTTTAAAGATATCTCCGGACTCAGAGCTTGCTCGAAGTAAGGTGAAAGAGATATCTTCACGAATACAGGCGGAAAAAATGAAAAAGGAAAAAGAGGCTGCCAAAGCTGAGGTTGCCGAGCCGGTGCAAGAGGAGAAGGTTCAGGTGGAAAAGAAACCGGAGCCTCAAAAAGAAGAAGTGGCCGAAGCTCCGGCTGAACCTGAGTCCTCACAGCCGGAAGAGGGTAGGGTAGGGAAGCTATTAAAAGCTTCCAAGGCCTCTCTGGCGAGTATCATATCACTTCCGAAAAAAGTCTATCACTCCGTCAGGGGGCCGGAAACTCCGGATGGACAGGAAACTCCGGATGGTGAGGAGGTAAGGTTTAAGGAAAATCTCCGCCTCAGACTGAATAGCAAGCTGGTAACTCAGAAGGATGTTTCCTTCGAAAGTCTGGGAGAAGATAACGGTATCGTCTCCAAGCGAGCCATCGCCCAGATAGGCTATACAACAAGGTTTTTGAATATTTTTACCCTGAAGGATACCCAGGTCTATGTAAATTTCGGCTCTATCAGTATGGGATTTGACAAGGATATACCGGCCAGCAGCCCGGTTGCATTTGAAGAGGCCATGGCTTTTGCTTATGGCGCTGGAATCAGTTCTCAAGTCTATGATCTCCCTGATCGTAAGGTGGGAATATATGCCAACCTTGACTTTTTGCATTATGCACCTGAAATTGAGGAGGCTACAGCCGACCTGACTGAATATCAGTTGGCAGCGGATGCTGTCTATAAGGGATTCAGTAAGTTTTCTCCTTACCTGGGTCTTTTATATGCGAAAACCTCCGGTAGCTTTGAACTGGCCGGATATGCGGAAAACCTGGATTTCAACGAAAAGAACAGCCTTGGGTGCCGGATCGGCACAGCCTACCAGTGGCGCCAAAATATAGCCTTTGCCGGAGAATACCGCCTCCTGGATGAGAACGCCTTATCACTTCTCATTCATTACTCTTTCTAAAGGTTTTATTGAGGGCGGATAAAAATCTGGGTGAAATAGTAGCCGGATTGGCTGTCTCCGCTGATGCCGATGCCGGTTAAACGATAATTTCCTTCCATATTTTCTCTGTGCCCCGAGCTTGATATCCATCTATCCACTATTCTTTGGGCAGGATCAGAATATCCTTTATTCCAGCCTACATTTTCAGCAGCCCCAATATAGGGAATATCTTTGGCGATTTCATCTACTCGCTGGGCAAATCCGTCATGACTGATAACTACTTTCTCCCTGCCCACATTATCATTGAACATGCTGAGGCTATGGTTCCGAGCTTGTTGGGCTATCACCTCATTGTGAATCAAAGGGGATAAATCCTTTGATGATCTATATTCATTAACAAGTTGATGGACTTTCAATACAAGAGTATCAGCAGGTATATCCTCTTCATAATGCTTTGTGGTTGGGGTATAGCTCTGGGCCGTGCGATTTGGCCAGGTACCAGCCAGAGGATAGAAGAAATTACCACTCGGGTAACTCCAACCGGAATAATCCAGGCCGCCCCACAGCATATTTCCGGAACCTGTCCAGCCGGATTGATATGAGCCGGCAGAGCCGAAGCCAGACCCGAGGCTACTGTTCCAGCCAGACCAGCCGTTGCTGCCCAAACCAAATGAAGTACCGGGGCTGCAAAAGGTCGCCATGCTCCAATTATTACCGGCTGCACTCTGTGATCCGATAGTGCTTACATTGCCGAAATTCATTCCCCAACCGGTATTGGGCAGTCCGGCCCCATACCGGTAACCGGTGTTGTCCTGAACAGCATTATTCCAACTGCCCATAAGGGGATATTGAGGGCTGTTCCAGCGTGTACCTCCCATACCTGCACCCCAGCTGGAGTTGGGAAAGCTGCCTGAGCCGGAGGTATTCCATGCTCCAGGGAGAGGATGAGACAAAGTATTCCAATTCGTACCTCCCAAACCGCTCCAGAGGTTGCTGTTGAATCCATTCCAGGAAGAGTTATCCCACGATCCCCAGGCAGTGCTCCCAGACCCCCAATACCCGGGGCTAAGGTCAGGATTGACGGCACTATAAGAGTAATATTGGGATAAGGCTATTCTGATATTCACATTTCCAATCAAGAGAACCATGAGGCCAAGGATGACTCCTACCTTTTTCATCATAGGCTGTACTCCTTTTTACGGTGAATAGTTATGAGACAAGAGCTATACGCTTTGTAATCAAGTTATGAATTCCTGGTTGAAGGCTGCTTTGGTTTTAAGCAAGATAATAGATACTTTTTACGTTTAGGTGATAGTATACGGAAGCTGAATATTCAGGTCAAGGGAAAAATTAAGAAGCATTACGTAATTAAGTAATAAATTATAACGTCTTTCTTACACACAGGTTGGAATTTCTAAAATCAAGGTCGTAGAGAAAAAAATAAAAAAGGCTAAAGAGAGGAGTACCGATCATGAAGACTATGTATTTGAAAGATCTCTATAAGCTCCTGCCCATTATCATGTTATTATTTTTTAGTCCAAGGTTAACCATGGCCGATGGATGGTGGCCTCCACCAATAACTATCGGATCTCAATCACTCATCAATTCCCCTTATCAGAAGGCGGTAATCGTCTGGAATTCAGGAACGAAGCAGGAGACCATGCTTCTATCCACTACCGCCAAAACAGAAAGTATAGCTAATCTCTGCTGGATTGTTCCCATTAAAAGTACTACCCAGCCGCTCGTGGTAGATTGCGAATTTGATATATTCTGGGATATTGCCCGACTTTTTGCACCTACCTATTGGTCATGGCTTCCTCATTATTACAGCGCTTATGGCAGTTACCAGGCGCCGGCCCAATCAGGAGTAACCGTCATCGACTTTAAGGAACTGGATATATATGATATATATCTTTTGTATGTTACCGATCCCCAGGAATTAGTCAACTGGCTGGATGATTATGACTTCCTGGTTCCGGGCAATGCCGTCAACGTCTTTCAGAAATATACCTCTGGCGGGTGCTATTTTGTTATTAATAAAATAGACCTGGCTAATGATTACCTTACGGAAATCAGCATCCTTCAGGATAATGCAGCTGATCTTTACCAGGATTTTCTTGATGGCGATGTGACAGGTGCTCAATTCCGCAGCCAGATATCATCCCGTATTTATCAGAATGCACATGATCATGTATCTTATTCTCAATCGATAGCCAGATTTTTTATTCAGGCCAGTGTCTATGGAAATCTGACTGGTGTGGGCCAGGTGCCTTCATCAGTTACCTCAGCGGTTGATCAGAAGCTGAAGGGTTTAACAGACACGGTCACTGATGTAAGGACCGGTGTAGCCACTCCTCTCAAATTTACATTTACACCAACAGGAGGAAAGGCTACCTATCCGTTAATTCTTACCTCACTCGCGGGCGGGAATACCCATATTGAAGTATTTACCATAGCCCCCTACAAGGTTTATGATTCCAATGGCATGCTAAAACATCCTCAAAGCTACTCCCAGTATGGTTTGCCCGGCGGGGGTGCCCTCAGTTATTCCTCATCGTTTTTTAATCCGATCATTCAGACCCAGCCAAGGGTATTTATAGAGCTGCCCAATAACCTGAAAAGCACCTTAACTACAGAATATGCTATTTCTCTTCCTCAAGGTACCCTGTGGTGTACCCGGCTATTGTATAAAGGTGGAACAGCCAGTCTGACGAAAGATGCCGTAATTGAAGAATATACAGGATCTATTCCGCCCAGCCCGATCACCTATAATACCTGCAGCCCCTCCTGCGGAAGTACCCTTGTTACCTGTAGTGTTTACGGTTGTGGGATAACCTCCGGCACCTGCGGCAAATCCTGCGGAAATACTTACAGTACCTGTGGCTCCTACTCGTGCGGATTGACCGTAAACACGTGCAGCTCCTCCTGCGGCAGCACCTACAGTACCTGTGGCTACTCTTGCGGATCTACTTTGAGCACCTGCGGTTATGGCTGCGGCAGCACCTATAGTACCTGTGGTTACGGCTGCGCCGGTACTTACAGCACCTGCGGGTATTCCTGCGGAAGTACTTACGGTACCTGCGGCTATTCCTGCGGAAGTACTTACAGTACCTGCGGTTACGGCTGCAAATCTACCTTAAGCACCTGCGGTTACTCCTGCGCCGGTACTTACAGCACCTGCGGGTACTCTTGCGGTAGCACCTATAGTACCTGTGGTTACTCCTGCGCCGGTACTTACAGCACCTGCGGATTTTCCTGTAACAGCACCTATAGCACCTGTGGTTACGGCTGCGGATCTACTTTGAGCACCTGCGGGTACTCGTGCGGCAGCACGTACAGTACCTGTGGCTACTCTTGCGGATCGACCTTGAACACCTGCGGCTATTTTTGCGGCGGCACCTACAGTACCTGCGGCCTCTTCTGTAACAGCACCTTCGATACGTGCGGCTTTGGCTGTATAGATATCATATCCCCCGTGGCCAGATGGGATTTTGGTTTACAGACTTCTTCTACACCCAGTCTCCCTCCGGCCTATTAAGCCCTTTCGGAGACTATGTTATGGCTGGAGGAGTTCAAAGCCGGTCTTTTGATCGAAGATGCGGGTTCCCCTGCATTCGACCAGCTCAAAGAGAAGGATTTCCATAATATGCCATACTCTCACGCCCTTCCGAACACATCCGGTAATTGAAGAATCCTCCCGTCCGCAGGCTATATGCATGTGTAAGATGGGATTTCCTTTCTGATCCGGGAATATTGTTCCGGTGCCTGTTATTTCATGAACATTGTCGAGGATCCATTCCATTGGCCGAACGGGCTTGGCACGCCCGTGCTCCGGCCCAACGACCAGCCTGCTTCCCTCATCCGCCCCTCCAATGATGATCAAAGCCGCGCAGGAAATCGCTTCATCACGGGCAAACTGCTCTATCTTCTCATGGATGATATCTCCATCCTCCAGGCGTATCACGAAAATACGACCCTGTTTGGCCTGTGAATATTTCATCTCCAACCTCCTCTCTCTCATGAAAAGTCTTGAAAGTCACTCTTTGCCCTTTTAGTGCCCCGCCTTTCTCTTTTATCATAGCAGAAAGGTTGGCCGTTCACCACCTCATCTCTTACCTGGTGCAGGGCAATCGCATCAAAAGTGCATGGCACGTACCTGAGCTCAGAATGTAAGCGGCTCATCAGTAAGCCTTTAAAATCAACTTGTACCAAACATATTATTCGATGAATCTATCCCAAATTAGAGGATTAGGAGATTTATCCAGAACATGCAAAGTGCAATAAGAATAAACCCGTTCCAATATCTATTTTTTCGTTCCCATCGAACAACCAGCCTTCTGAATTTTCGCTGGAGCCATGAGAAAGCCCTCTCCCCTTTCCATCGGTCAATGGGTTTTGCTGGGGGTCTTCCCCGAGGGGCTTTTCGATCAGGCCATATACGGCGGGAAATCAATGGGGCTATTCCCCGCTTTCTGAGTTCCCGTCTCAGTTCTCTTGAATCGTACCCTTTGTCCCCTTGCAGAGCTTGCGGCACTTTGTTTGGCCTGCCTGGTTTTCCAGTGAGGACTTCTACCGCATCCAATAAGGGGAACACTTGCGCTCTCTCACTCTCGGCAGCCCCAGTAGAGATAATAGACAGTGGTTTACCCTCTCCTTCAGTTAAAGTGTGCAGGGTGACTCCCTTGCCTTTAAAACCATGTTCGACTCCTTCTCCACCTCCTTTGCCTGCTGAGAAAGAACCATCAACAGAGCCCCGCTCCCAATTAATCAGATCGGCCTTCTGGGCACTTCCCAACAGATGTGCCTT
>JBLIRT010000021.1:0-27781 GCA_049472445.1 bacterium | reverse complement strand
CAACCTGTGCATAGAGCACAACCTCACTTAATTTGGCCAGCGTTGAACTTACATCTCCGGTGATGGAAATCATTTTCAGGCCAAGCCGGCCGATAGAAGGCAAAAGTTGTTTCACCTCTTCGGTCTCTCCACTGTTGGAGACGGCTATCACTACATCATCCTTCACCATCATGCCCAAATCCCCATGGATAGCATCCGCAGGATGCATGAAGAAAGATGGTGTTCCGGTGCTGGAGAAGGTGGCCGAGATTTTTTTACAAATTAAGCCCGACTTGCCCATCCCTGTGGTAACCACCCTCCCACGGCAAGAATAGAGAATATCTACGGCCCGGATGAATTCTTCACCGAGACGGTCTGCAATCTTTAAAATAACAGCCGCCTCCTTTTGTAATACCTTCTTCCCCTGTTCCAGGATAGTGATCCGATCGTCCATAAGCAGGCTCTCATTCACGCATTTTATGGGTTATCCATTCCGGCCCTCAATGAGGGCTCAGACTTCATACAGGTATCGATCTTCTTTAAAACCGGAAGCAATGAGGCTAATGCCTCCAGGGAAACCATATTCGGCCCGTCACATTTGGCCTGATCAGGTCGATCGTGTACTTCCATGAAGATGGCATCACATCCGGCGGCTATAGCTGCGCGGGCAAGGAAGGGAATGTATTCTCTTTCCCCGGATGAACACCCTCCCTCCTTACCAGGCAATTGAACACTATGAGTCGCATCAAATACAACCGGGTAGCCGAATCCCCGCATAATGGGCAAGGCTCTCATATCCACCACCAGATTATTATACCCGAAGGAGGTGCCTCGTTCTGTAATGATGAGATCTTCATTCCCGCCGGAGCAGACTTTGTCAATAAAGTTTTTGGCCTCCCACGGGGAGAGAAACTGCCCTTTTTTGACATTGACAGGCTTTTTCGTAGCTGCCGCTGCCATCAAAAGGTCGGTCTGGCGACATAAAAATGCAGGAATCTGAATAATGTCCAGCACTTTGGCCGCCTCTTCAACCTGGCCTACCTCATGCACGTCTGATAAGACAGGAATTTCCAGTTCCTGCCGCACCTTGTGTAAAATCTTCAGGCCCTGAAGCAGGCCGGGCCCTCGAAATGATGACCGCGAGCTCCTATTGGCCTTATCAAAAGAGGCTTTAAAGATGAAGGGAACAGAAAGTTCTTCAGTCATTGACTTGAGAAGCCTGGCTATATGGAGGGTATGGATCTCGGATTCGATCACGCAAGGTCCGGCAATAAGAACCAAAGGGGCCTTTTCCCCACCGATTTGTACGTTCCCGATATGGATCTTCCTGGTTACCATGGCTTTTCCCGTTCCTGCCTTAACTGATTCGCAGCTCTGATAAAGGCTGTAAATAAAGGGTGGGGCTTTCTCAGGCTTGACTTGAATTCCGGATGAAATTGGCAGGCAACAAACCATCGATGGTTCGGTATTTCAATAACCTCTACTAAATTTTGGTCTGGCGATGTTCCACTTACCATCATCCCCTTTTCTTCAAAAGCTTGACGGTACGTATTATTGAATTCAAAGCGATGGCGGTGCCTTTCAACAATTTCCTCTTGATGGTAGGCCAAATGAACCCGAGAGCCGGATTTCAACCGGCAGGGATACCCACCCAAGCGCATCGTTCCGCCAAGGTTCTGGATCTTTCTTTGATCCTCCATGAGCCCTATGATTGGGAAGGGAGTATCAGGGTTAAATTCTAAGCTATGGGCGCCCTCCATCTGTAAAACATTTCGGGCAAACTCGACCACAGCGCACTGCATTCCTAAACAAATGCCCAAAAATGGAATATTTGCCCGCCGGGCGAAGGATATGGATTCAATTTTCCCTTCAATACCCCGATCTCCAAACCCTCCCGGAACGAGAATCCCATCAAGATCTGACAAATACTTTTGCGGACCATCCCTTTCAATCTCCTCTGTATCCACCCAATGCAAATTTACTGCGGCCCGGTCTTCAATGCCCCCGTGAATCAGGGCTTCCGCTAAACTCTTGTAAGAGTCCTGGAGATCAATATATTTACCGACAATACCTATATCTACGTTCTGCTTTGGATTTTTCAGCTGATCCACAATACCTTGCCAGTCTGAAAGGTCAAAGTCCCGGGGAGGCTGTAAATGTAAGAGCTCGACAATGATTGCATCAAGGCCCTCCTGGTGAAAAACCAAAGGGACTTCGTAAACTGAATCAACGTCCTTGGCTGTGATCACTGCATGCTTTTTTACATTACAAAACAAGGAAATTTTTGATCTTATTTCATCAGGAAGGAACCGATCAGTCCGACACAGTAAAATATCAGGCTGGATACCTATCTCTCTCAATTCCTTGACACTATGCTGAGTAGGTTTGGTCTTCAATTCATCAGCTGCTGCAATATAAGGAACCAGGGTCAGATGGATATAAGCTACATTCTCAGCTCCCTGGTCAGTTCTAAACTGCCGGATGGCCTCTAAAAAGGGGAGACTTTCAATATCGCCAACCGTCCCTCCAATCTCACAGATGACTACATCAACCCCATGGGCAACCTGGAGAACAGATTCTTTAATTTCATTGGTGATGTGGGGAACAACCTGCACTGTCCTGCCGAGGTAATCTCCTCTCCTCTCCTTGGTAATGACAGAGTAATAGATACGGCCAGCCGTAACGTTGTTCTCTCTGTTCATCTTTGCCCTGGTAAATCGCTCGTAATGTCCAAGATCCAAGTCCGTTTCCGCACCATCTTCGGTAACATATACCTCCCCGTGCTGAAAGGGACTCATAGTTCCCGGATCCACGTTAATGTATGGGTCAAATTTCAGAAGAGTAACCGTTAGCCCCCATGCTTCGAGAAGACACCCAATTGAAGCCGCCGCCAGGCCCTTGCCTAAGGATGAGACGACTCCTCCGGTAATAAAGATAAATTTCTGACCCATACGCTATCCCCTTGATTTATATTATGCATACAAAACCAAACAACCTATTATAATTTACAATCGATCTAATTTCAAGGACGATTTCATCCCCTCTATTCCAATCTCTTCAGAGAAATGAGCATGGGATTATGAAATGCCTTACTCTTTATGCAAAAAATTTCACAAATAGCCAGGATTCAAATTATGCGGGTGATGGAGCTTTACCATAAGCTTGATTTCCCGAGGCTTTCTCAAGGATATGGCCAAGGCATCAGAAAAATCAGGGGAGGAAGGTTATTATGAGCGATATGAAACATTTTGCAAATGTTAACAGTCAGGTCATCTCTTTCATATACCTCACCCTGAAAAGTTATGGGTCACCCCGATACTCAAAATCTCCTTAAAGCATCTTAATCAAATAGAAACGGGGGAGTAAACCCTGAAATACTATCTCTCTCTCCTTCCAAGCATTGGATGGCACAGGTATTGCAGAACAAATTACATGAAGGTTTCATAATCCTTTTCTCAGCTTGAGAATAGAGAAGTAAACCCACGAGGAGGCTATTTCTCTTACTCAAGGATTACGAACTATTTTTTTGCCAGGGAGGTGTAAAGGTTAACTTCTTTCCATCTCACATTCACTGTTAATCACTCATTATCACAATGATCACGTATATTTTATCTCCATGGAAAAGGAACCTGAGGAGGTGATGACCAAACAAAACTTTTAGCCCGCCAAGGCAAAATTGGCGTGTCAAATTATGTATTCTTTAGGTTAATTTAGATGTAAGAAGATGGAGGAACAGGAGAAATGAGAAAAAGGCTTTTGAGCGCTGTTTTGATTTTCGTTTTAGCTTTAGCTGTTACCGGCTTATCAACCCAGAGAGCTGGGGCTTATTACGGTGGATACGGCCTCTATGGCGGGCTATATGGCGGCCTGATGGGCGGGCTATATGGCGGGTTATATGGCGGCCTGATGGGCGGCCTCTATGGCGGGTTATATGGCGGCCTGATGGGCGGCCTCTATGGCATGTATGGCGGCGGCCTCTATGGCATGTATGGCGGCGGCCTCTATGGCATGTATGGCGGCGGCCTTTATGGCGGGTTATACAGCCCCTTCGGTCTCCAAAATATGTATTACGAAGTTGATACCGGAAGCGGCTTATCCTATCAGGTCCCGTTCTTACAGATTGCACCACTGCTCGGAGTCGCCGGCATGTACAATGCACTCTTCCCGAGTCTGTTCAATCCTCAAAGCTTTGCCCCTGCTGTTCCTGTGGCGACGAGTCTCCCCGTAACATGATGAAGCTGTAGCTCCAGCCTATCGATAAAAAAACCCACAACCATGGTTGTGGGTTTTTTTATTTCCTGTTAAACTTACAGCTTAACCTTACAAAAACGATAAATCTCTGCCTTGTCGCCAGATAAAGATGAGAGATGGGAGATGCCGAACCCGAACAAGCTGAAAGCGAGCCTGAAAGCGACCAAATCTGCCCGGTGTCTTTTCTGTGGAACGGTTCAGGGCAAGATTGTGGTCCGGGGAGATACCTTCGGGTATCCTTTGGCAGATTTAGTCTGCTGCCCCCTCTGCCATCTCCGGTGGCTCGATCCTCTGCCTTCTCCCTCCAGGATACTGGAATTTTACCCGGATGAGTACTATGGAGTTCAGAATGAAAAATTTTATCCGCCACTGGAATACCTCCTTCGATTCATCCATCGCCTGCGAGCCGAAAAGGCCATAAGGTTGAAGTCGAATAAGAAAAGAGTACTGGATATCGGATGCGGCCGTGGCCAGGTATTGAAAGTTTTATCAAACCGGGGGTATGAATGCTACGGCACCGAGTTGTCCTCCTTCTCAGCCCAAGGGGCGAGCTTTACACCAGGTCTGCACATCTATGCCAAACCACTGCTGGAATGCCTGTTTCCAAGCTGTTCCTTCGGTCTGATTATTATGTGGCATGTTTTAGAACACTTGCCCAATCCACGGGAAATCATCCAGGAAATTTTCAGAATCCTGAGCCCCGGGGGCAATCTTCTCATGTGTGTACCGAATATTGAAAGCTTCCAGGCTGCCGTAGCCAAGGATCATTGGTTTCATCTCGATCTGCCTCGCCATCTCTACCATTATAATCCAGCTACCCTCAGTTCCTTGCTGAAATCCGCTGGATTTATCGTTATCCGGCAGCACACATTTTCCCTCGAACAGGGCCCCTTTGGCTTACTCCAAAGTTTTCTCAATATGTTAGGGCTTCCCCCGAATGCCCTCTACCAGGCACTTCACCGTACCTGGAAAAAGCAAAAAATTTCTCTATCCCGTGCCCTTCTCCAGTCCGGGATTTCTCTCTTCTCTCTGCCTTTCCTCACCCTGGTCTGCTCACTCTCCTCACTTCTGGGCCGAGGGGGAGTCATTGAAATTCAGGCTCAAAAGCCGAAAAAACCAAGAGAATCAGCCTTATGATACCCCATGCTCAAAAAACCCGGTTTGCTTCCCTGCGCCGCTTTGTCCCGGTCTTTCTTCTCCTCGCCGCCCTCGGCGGCTTGTGTTTCGGAAACTCATTGAAAAACCCACTCCTCAACTGGGACGATCATGTATATATCCAAAATAATCCCTACATTCGAAAATGTTCCTGGAACAATCTCAAAAGCCTTTTTACTCGCCCCTATTTTAAAAATTATGCGCCTCTCCATATACTTTCCTATAATCTGGACTACCTTCTCTGGAAATTCAACCCGGCAGGTTATAGAATAATCAACCTGCTCCTCCATATTCTCAATGGATTTTTCATCTTCATACTCGTAAAAAAATGGTATCATCTCGATATCCCGGCCATCATTGGAGCAACTCTCTTTCTCGTCCATCCGGTCCAGGTTGAGTCAGTTGTTTGGCTTTCACAGCGGAAAACGGTACTTGCTGCCTTCCTCTTTTTCCTTTCCCTCTATGGATACCTTCAATATAAGGAACATTGCGGCAGATTCTGGTATCTCTGCTCCCTGACTTTCTTTACCATGTCACTCCTCACCAAACCCGCCGTGATCACCCTTCCATTCCTTCTGCTCCTCCATGACCGGTGTTTTTCAAAGGAAAGAGCCAGGACATCGATAAGGGAAAAGATCCCCTTTTTTCTCCTGGCCGGTTTTGCAGCCATAGCTACCATCTGGGCACAAAGTGCTGACTCAGGAATAAAACAATACACGGGCAACAGCTTCTTCCTTTCTCTTTTCCTCACCGGGAAAATCATTGTTCTCTACCTTCTGAAGCTGCTGTTCCCCATCGGGCTGTCCGCCCGGTATGTCTTCTCTATTCAGGGGCCATCCGACCTCTTGAGGGTTTCTTTTATCCTTTCATGGATGGCTCTCTTGCTTCTCACAGGCGTACTGCTCTGGTTATGGTTCAAGAGTCCCAGTCGATCCTTTCCCGGTTGGTGGTTTCTGGTTACCCTTCTGCCTGTGGCCAACCTTATTCCTACCAGCACTCAGATGGCTGATAGATACCTGTATCTCCCTTCTTTTGGTTACTGCCTGGCTGTAGGGCTTCTCATCCATGAGCTCACAATTCACTCGAAACCAAGGATAGGAGATGCATCCATCCACATAACAGGTTTCCTCCTGATTGGAGGACTGATCATGACCTATGGATTCCTGACCTTGGCCAGAAACCGAGTTTGGCGCAGCGATTACGCCCTGTGGGAGGACGCCCTACAAGCTGATCCCAATAACCACTATGCGGTTACCTATCTGGCTCATGCTTACCTCACCGATGCTCAAAGGCAAAGACGAAATCCCCTGCAGCGGGATGGCCATTTACAAAAGGCCAAAAAACTGTTCCAGCAAGGAATCCGCTTGAATCAGACCTTTGCCCCTGCTTTGCTGGGGATGGGAAATGTGCTCCTCGAAGAGGAAAAACCCCGGGAAGCTATCCCCTACCTGTTAAAGGCTCAGGAGCATAACGATGAAAAGCGCCAATATCTGAGGATTCAGCATAACCTTGGTGTGGCTCACCTGAAAACCGGACACCTGAAAGCAGCAGAGAAGGCCTTTCTCTCCGCCATTGAGGAGGATCAGACCTTTACTCTTCCTTATTTGTCCTTAGGCAATCTCTTTTTCGGGCTTAAAACCCCGGAAGGATATCAACGGGCGGCCGAACAGTATCTGAAAGTCATCGAACTTTCGCCGGAAGATCCAAGAGGTTACTACTATCTGGCCCTGGTCAGGGAATTGTTGGGGAACCTTCCTTCAGCAGGAAATAACTATAAGGAGGCTCTCCGTCTCATACCTGAAGATCCTTCCCTCCTCAATCCGGCGGATATTCATTTCGGTCTGGGCAGAATCTCTTATGGTCGCCGGAATTATTCTGAAGCGCTGACGCATTTTCGCCAAGCCTTGCTCATCGATCCATCCCATCCTCAGGCTCAGGCAGTCCGGTCGATTATTCTCTCTCTGAGCCAGTCCCTCGGCCAGAGATAAACTTCAGGGGCCGCCGGCAAGCTTCCTGATTTCTTCCCAACCACCTGCATATTGCAGGTCAAACAATTCCCTGGGTTTGGTAAAGGAGGCGATATGTTTTTCCAAGGCCCAGTTATCTACCGGGCGAAATCCATACTCAGCAAAAATATCCTGTATTTCCCGAGACCACAGAAACTTTAAGAAGGCTTCAACCACTTCCCGATTATCATGATCGGTTACATGTTTATCTATCAAAGCAACGGGGTATTCAATCAAAAGGGTGGGAGTTGGAATGATCATCTCCATTGGCTTGCCTGATTGCTGCTGTAATTTAATTTCATGCTCCGCTGTAATTAAAACATCTCCCTGGCCGCGATTAAAGGTATGGGAGGCGGCCTGAGTAGTTTGATCCATAATCCTGACTCTCTTTTCCACCTCATTGAAAAATTGCCTGGCCTGTAGCTGATCTTTCTGCCCCGGAGTTACTTCACTCAGCTTGAGACCTGCTCCATAGATAGAGCCAATTGCCCAGAGAGCCACACCCGAGGTGTTGGGATCAGCGTGGATGATTTCCACTCCCTGCTGGGCCAGTTCCTCCCAGGTAAACAAATCCTTTGGATTTCCCTCTCTCAAGCCAAAGGCTATCACTGATCGGGCAATGATCCCGCGGTGAGGATGGGCTCGCCAGGAATGGGTAATCAGACCCACTTTTTCCAGCACTTTCAGGTGGTCCTCAGATGCCAGAATTACTATATCCGCTTCGAGTCCGGCTAAAACAGCCTGTACCTGAACCACCGAGCCATGGTAAGATTCCCTGAACTTCACCTTCTGTTCGGTTTTTCTCAGCCAGTAATCCTGAAAAGTCGGAATAATCTCTCTATGGAAGATCCCCTGAACACCAGTGTGCGCCGCCAAGACGATAACTACCGTCTCAGGCCTTACTTTCTCGGGTTTACAGCGGGCAAAGGCGGAAAGCATGAGAAGGATTGAAAAGATCACCTTGCATCGTATTTTTCTTACCATCTCTTTCGAATCGTTCATCTTCCCTTCCACTCCCCTTGGCCGGATAAAGAAATGAAACCTGTTAAGGAATCCTCGAGTATTTTCGGTCTGGTAAAATTAAAGGAACCGATTTAGGGATTACCTGACAAACGACAGGGGTGTATCCTGCAAAGTCTCCATCTAATTCAACAGGGATGGGACTGGTAGAGCGAACCTCTATTTTCCTCCCACGGTAACAGACAACATCAGGGAAAATAGAGGGGTGGCTCAAGGCAACTCCAGCCATATAGCGCAGATAATCACGTTTCCTCTTACCGGGAAAGGTACAAATATCCAGCCACCCATCATCAGCCCTGGCTTGGCGGGCAACGGAAAAATAGCCTGCGTAATTCCTGATATTGCTGATAATCGCCGTGGTAACCGGCCGGACTATGGTATGATCATCAATAATCACAGTAAATGACGGACAGGGGTAAGCTTTTAGAGCTTTCCATAGAGGGATGAGATAGGAATACAAATGAATGGATCCGGTACGGATCTGCCGCATGAGACGGACAACCTCAGCATCCAAACCAATACTGGCTACCGATAAAAACCGACGGCTCACTTGTCCCCGCAGGTGACCAGCATCAAGGAGGTGGATCCCCCCTGATTGAATCAATGAAAAAAATCCCTCCCGGGTTCTGGGCAAGCCAAACTCCCGTGAAAGCAAATTGGCTGTCCCGGTCGGCAAGACCAGGAAAGGAATTCTCCGCCCTTCAAGGCCATTTATGACCTCATTAACCGTTCCATCCCCGCCGATCACGATCAGCGGCGTCTTGGCCCGGGCTGCTTCATATTCTGCATCACCGACATTTGACGTTACCGAGACGTCCACTTCCAGGCCATGCTGCTGTAAAAATTGGCTGAGAGCCAATCCTTCTGTAAGGCCACGTCCTGATCCGGAAATCGGGTTAATAATGATTTTAAAGCCTTGATACATCTTCAAAAGATGAACCCTTCACCATCAGGTGATGTGAGGTAACCGGTTTTGATTATGGCGGAACTTGTCAAAAACAAATTATATCACGAATTCCTCATGATAAGAGAAGAGATATCTTTCATACATGCTTGTAAAAGCCTTCTCCTGATTTCTTTCCCAGTCGCCCTTCATAAATCATCTTCTTCAGAAGTGAGGGAGGCCTGTACTGTTCCTGGGCAAGCTGTGTAAATAACCTATTGACTGACGATAAAGCCCGGCTTATCCTCAACCCTGATTACCTCTTTGCCCAGTACCATGGCCAGCTTCTTGATCAGAGAAAACGTCTCCTCTGAAGTGGCCTGCCCACAAACCACCTCGATAACTGCAGTCTGGTAAGCCGGATTGAAAAAATGCATTCCTATAACCCGTTCGGGGTATAAAACCTGTGAAGCAATCTCATGAATACAAAAAGTGGAAGTGTTGGAAGCTAATATGGTAGAGGGCATACATATATGGCTGAGCCTTTGAAAGAGTTCCCTCTTGACCTCAAGGTCTTCCACCACGGATTCAATGACAATATCAGACTCAGCAACCAAATTCAATTCTGAAGTAATATAGATATTGCTCAGGAAGCGATTTATTTCTCCTCTGCTGAGAGCCGACTCATAAAATTCTTCCTCCAGGGCACGGATAATTCTCCCTTTAACCTTTCCCTCCCCCTTTCGACTCCAAAGGATAACGGGTAAATCTGCCTGGGCCAAGCAAAGGGTAATACCGCATCCCATGGTTCCACTTCCCAGAACTGACAATTGGTTGATATGTACGTTTTCGATGAGATAATGCTTTGAATCAACGGGTTGTAAGGTCATGGTCTTAAAAGCCATCACACGCTATCTAAATGTTAAAGAATTATCTTTTGAGTTTCCATAACGTTTTGCCGACTTCTTTTAGGTCGGCCAACTTTTAAAATAGTCTTTAAAATTTAACGTAAATTATGTTGAATTTTTAGTTAAAAATTAACCTTATTTGTGTATTTTTTCAGTATTTGGTTAAGATAATCTCTCCCTTCAAAGGAAGACCCGGTTCCTGACTTGACTCACGTCGTGAATCATAGTTATAATACCTCCTATACGTCATACTGCTTATACAGGGAAAACTCATTATGAAAATAGGTATCATGGGATTAAAAGGAAGTGGCAAAACGACTATTTTTAACTCATTGACCGGATTGGCCGCCAAAACGGGTGGATATTCTTCAGAACAGGAGGTTAATCTGGGGCTCATCAAAGTTCCTGATGATCGAATTGATATACTCTCGCGTATTTTCGACCCTAAAAAAACCACCTATTCCGAAATCACCTTTGCTGATATGGCCGCTCCTATGGAAGAAAAATTTTCTCCCCGGATCCTGGAAAGGCTTCGATATATGGACGCACTGGTTCTTGTCATCAGGGGATTTGATAGAGGAATCGAAAGTATCCAGCCCCTGGAAGACGTGACTACCTTACATGGAGAATTAATTTTTTCTGACTTCGCCATTGCTGATAAATCTCTGGTCCGTTTAAGGAAAGAGCACAAAGATCCAAGGCTCATGCAAATCATGGAAAGAATTCACACCTTCCTTGAAGAAGAAAAACCCCTGCGTCTTCTGGAGCTGGATGAGGCTGATTACAAACACATAGCCGGATTTGCCTTTATGAGCTTAAAGCCGGCCATGGTCATCGTTAATATCCCGGAATCAGGTTTTGACGAGAGGCTTTACGCCCCTATTCAGGAATACTGCCAGAATAATCGTATGCGTTTCATGCACATTATGGGATCTCTTGAAGAAGAGATCAGCCAGCTTTCCCCTGATGAGCAAATCACCTTTTTGCATGAAATGGGCATCGCAGAGTCCGCCCGTAACAAGTTCATCCGTGAAGGCTATGCCTTGATGGATCTGATCAGCTTTTTTACCGTTGGCAAAGACGAGGTCCGCTCATGGGCTATCTCTCGTGGGACACCAGCGGTAAAGGCAGCAGGGAAAATACACTCTGATCTGGAACGAGGCTTTATCAGAGCCGAAGTAGTCCCCTATGATGATTTCCTCCACTGTCAAAGCATGGCAGAAGTTAAGAAAAAAGGGTTAATGCGACTGGAAGGAAAAGATTACCCGGTTCAAGATGGAGATATCATTAATTTTCGATTCAATGTATAGTTCGAAGTTCAATTCTTCAGGTAGATTTGAGGTAAGAAAAGGCGATTAATATTGAGACAAAAGCGATATAAAATATATATCCGGCATACTTCCTGCATTTCATGCCTCCGGGAAGGAAAGAAAAGTCACGAGGAGCTTTCTTATCAATTGCTTCAACTATAAAAGCGAGGTCCCTATGATGCGTTCAAAAAAGGCTAAGGTAATACTTTTTATGGCAGCCCTTGGACTTTTGGTCACGTCTGTCAGTTGTCATCAAATACATCAGGCACAGCACATGAGGCCACCAGAATTCAATATCTTACTTATCAGCATTGATACCCTCCGTGCCGACCACCTTGGATGTTTCGGTTATAGCGACGTACAAACCCCACATATAGATCAACTGGCCACAGAGGGAGCACTCTTCTCCAACTGCTATTCACCCGTTCCCATAACTTTGCCTTCGCATGTCTCCATAATGACCGGACAATATCCTCTCTCACATGGCGTTCGGAATAATGGAACCTTTCTCGCCCCACCCGAGCTTGAAACCTTAGCTGAGATCCTGAAAAAGCAAGGGTATCAGACTGCCGCTTTCATAGGGGCTTTTGTTCTTGACAGCCGGTTCGGTCTTGATCAAGGCTTCGATTTTTATGGTGATCATCTGGAGAATGATCAGACTCAGCCACTTTTACTATATAATGAACGGAAAGCTGAGGATGTCATCTCTGAAGCAGAAACCTGGCTGGCTCAACATGGAACGAAGCCCTTTTTCCTTTGGGTTCACTGCTTTGATCCCCATGCTCCTTACGATCCGCCGTCACCCTTTGCTACTGCTTACAAGGAACATCCGTATGATGGGGAAATATCATATGTCGACCAGAAATTAGGTCAGCTTTTTACCACGTTAAAGAAAATGAACCTTTGGGATAAAACTCTCATTATCTTTACTGCTGACCATGGGGAGGGATTAGGAGAACACAGCGAGAAGACTCACGCCATCTTTATTTATGATTCCACATTGCACGTTCCTCTCATTTTCCGCTACCCGGCTACCCTTCCTCAAAACGTTACCATTACCCAAGATGTATCCACGATCGATATTTTCCCTACCATCATGGAACTGCTTGGGGTGAATGGAAACCAAAAACTCCAGGGGCAAAGTCTCTTAGGACTTTTGCAGGGCAAAGATGATTCCCCTCGACAGCAGCTCTTCTGCGAGACCTATTATCCCCTCTATAATCATGGGTGGAGTCCCCTGGAAGGCTTAAGAACTGCTGAATGGATGTATATCCGAGCACCACGACCTGAACTTTATAACATGCTGGAGGATCGCCGGCAAATAAATAATCTCTATGCAAGTCATCCGGACATTGTTCAGGATTTTGAAAAGAGATTGTCGGATTTAAAAGGTAATATTTTGGCAAAGAATCAAATTCAATCAAAAAAAATGTCTATGGATCGGGACACAGCTCAACGGCTTCGAAGCCTGGGATATGTAGCTACCGTATCAACAGAACCGGGCATTGATACCTCTCTGGACCTATACCCTGACCCCAAGGATATGATCAGCACTCTTGATTTCCTCAACATGGCTACGTATTATTACGGCCAGGGGAATATAGAGCAGGCGATCGAACAGTTCAAAACGGTTATAACCATCAACACCAATGACGTATTTGCCCACTTTGTACTCGGGTATATCTACGATCAGCAAGGGAAAACCGACCTTGCTATTCAGGAATTCAACGAAACTCTCCGCCTTGATCCAAGATATGTCAGTGCCTACAACGACCTCGGTACTGTTTATAATCGCCTCGGGCAGTATGAAAAAGCCTTGGAACAGTTTCAGAAGGCTCTTGAGCTCAATCCTGAATATGTTGAGGCTATTGAAAATATGGGTGTAGTCTACTTCAGCCTAAAAAATTATGACCAGGCCATGCAATATTTCGAAAAGTCCCTGACCATGGATCCAAAAAATCATAAGGCCTATAATAATATAGGCAGTGTCTATTTAGCCCTGGGGGATTATCAGAAGGCTAAAGAATACATAGAAAAGGCTCATGAGCTGGATCCAAATTATATTGATGCCTTTAATAATCTCGGCAGCGTCCTCATCAGCATGGGGCAATTTGATCTGGCCATTGAGAAATTTCAATCCTTATTGAGGTTGAATCCGCAACACCTTGAAGGCCGGATCAACTTAGCCTCTGCCTATATTGGGAAAGGAATGTATCAAGAAGCCTTTGATGAGCTTGAAAAGGTTCAGCAGATAGATCCTAACATTCCCAAGGTATTCAGCTGTCTGGGCACTCTCTTTGTCCGCACCGGGCGGTTTTCTGAGGCCGTTGAACAGTTCCAGAAGGCCATTCAGTTGAACCCTTCATCTGAAGCTTACTATAATCTAGGGATTGCCTACTATCAATTGGGGCAATTGGATCTATCGATTAAAGCTTATCAGGAAGCGCTCCGCTTGAATCCAGCCAATGCAGCCTGCCATGTAAACTTAGGCATCGCCTATTTCGGCCAGCGTAACTTCGATGAATGTATAAAAGAATACCTGAAAGCACTCGAGTTAGATCAAAACAACTTAGAGGCTCACATCAATCTTGGTGTAATTTATTATAACCAAGGGAAATATGATCTGGCCCGGGAGACCTATCTCAAAGCTCAGCAAATCAATCCGGATAATCTTCAATTGCATGTAAATCTCGGCATGACATATTTTGCCCTCGGCTTCATGGATAAGGCTGAAGAGGAATATAAAAAGGGCCTTGCCATCTCGCCAGCCTGCCTGGAAGCCTTGATCAATCTTGCTATTTTGTACTATAACACAGGAAGGTATGATCAAGCCATCCATTATTACCACCTTGCCGTAGAGCAGCATCCCGAAAATTATCTCGGCTATTACGGCCTTGGATACTGTTACCTTGCTCAGGGGCAAATTGACCAGGCCATCGATATTCTTCAGCAGGTAGTTCGACTGAGACCTGATCACATGGAGTCCCAGATTTTATTGGAAAAGGCCTTGGAAATGAAAAAAAGTGCTAAACAATGATGCCCCTCAAAAGGATTCTTCGTTTCAGCTCATTGGTATTTCTTGTTTGCTGGTCCTGGGGATGTACCAGGCTACACCTGACTTTAGGCCCTGCAGGTAAACCCCATGTCCTGTTGATTACCGTAGATACGCTAAGGGCTGATCACCTTGGATGTTACGGCTATGCTCACATCCAGACCCCGCATATTGATTCCCTGGCCCGGGAAGGCACCGTATGTAAGAGGGCTTAAACACCTGTGCCGATTACCCTCCCCTCTCATACTGCGATCATGACCGGTCTGTATCCGATACAGACCGGTGTGCGGAATAACGGTACCTCCCGGGTATCAAAACAAATCACTACCCTGGCTGAAATACTCCGGCAAAACGGATACCGGACTGCAGCCTTTATTGGTGCTTATGTATTAGACTCCCGTTATGGATTGGACCAGGGCTTTGACCTTTATGATGACACCTTGAGTCCACAAGAGCACATATTATCCCTCTATAACGAGCGAAAGGCACAGGAGGTAACCCAATCGGCCCTGAAATGGATTCGCCAGAACAAGGAGTCGAGGTTCTTTGCCTGGGTCCATTACTTTGATCCTCACGCCAATTACTGCCCTCCAAGCCCATTTGCCGAACAGTATAAAGATCGCCCTTACGACGGCGAGATTGCCTATACAGACTACTGGATCGGTAATCTCATCAATCAACTCAGGCACGATAGATTACTGGATAACACTCTGGTGGTTTTAACCTCGGATCATGGGGAAGGTTTGGGAGAACATGGTGAATTAACTCATGCCAACTTTATCTATGACTCCACCTTGCATGTTCCTCTCATTTTCTCCTGCCCCAAAAGATTGCCGTGCGGAATCTATCTCGATGAATTTGTTCGTACGATTGACATTATGCCTACCATGTTATCTCTTCTTCATCTCCCATCTCCATCATGCGAAGGAATTGACCTGACCAAACTTATTCAGGGGAAAGGAAAGATTTCAGAGCCGGAATTATACTGTGAAACTTTTTACCCATATATAAACCACGGCTGGAGCCCTCTGGAAGGGCTCCGTGATCGAGATTGGAAATACATTAAAGCCCCAAAATCGGAGGTTTACTGCCTGACCCAGGATCCCCATGAAAAAAATAACCTTTTCTCTGAGCCAGGCGGAATGGTTCAACAACTCCAGCAGCGCCTTGATCACTTGAAAAAGCGCCTTGTCAAACGAAAGGCACCGGAAGATGCTTATCTGGCTCTGGACCGGGAGTCAGAGGAACGGCTGAGAAGTTTAGGTTATATCTGGACTGGACAGGGGGACACAAGTCCGGCAGAAGCCGAATTACTCCCAGACCCGAAGGATATGGTCAGTGTCCAATATTCCATTGATGTAGCTGCGGGCTTAATCAGTAATCAGGAGTATGAAAGGGCCAAGGATATCCTGGCCCAAATTATTCGTCAAAACCAGCGTGATGTATTTGCCCGCCTTATGCTTGGCAGTATTCATTCTCTCCTCAAGGAATACACCCTCGCCGAAAAACAGTTCCAGAAGATTCTCAGGCTGAATCCGGAGTATGGAGACGTCAGGGTTTGCCTCGGCCTTCTCTACCTTGAAAAAGGAGAATACGAAAAAGCCCTCCAGGAATTCAAAGAGAGTTTGAGATCAAATCCAGACCAGTATGAAATTCTCTATAACCTGGGTCTTGCTTACAGCAGGCTTGGCCTTGACAGCCAGGCCTTGGAATATTTTCAAAAGGCTCTATCCGTCAGATTCGATCAGCCAAACATTCACAACAATATGGGAGTCATCCTCTCCAGGCAGGGTCGTACCGGTGAGGCAATTTCATCATACCGCCAAGCTATTTCTCTTGACCCTCAAAATCCAAAACCATATCAAAATCTCTCATTTCTTTACCAACAGCAAGAGCAATGGAATGAGGCAGAACATATCTTACGTCAGGCACTTGTCTATGACCCGAATAATCCTGATTTGTACAGCGGTTTGGCCCACCTGGCCTTAGAAAGGGAAGATGTCGCTCAGGCCTGGTCATCCCTTAACCAGGGTCTGCAACTCGCCCCTGATCATGCAGGCATTCAAATGCAACTGGCAGATCTGTATTACAAACGTGGAAACATGAAAGAGGCCGAGAGCCTTTACCGGGGAGTGCTGGAGCTTGATCCAGGCCATACGGAGGCCCGATTGAACCTTGGTATCACTCTCGGTACTCAAGGCAGGCATGATGAAGCCGTGGAGGAATACAAAGAGGTTCTGCGCCTTGATCCCCAGAATGCCAAAGCCTTTTTCAACCTGGGAATTGCCCTTTCCCAAAGGCATGATCTGAAAGGGGCCATGGCAGCCTACCAACAGGCTATCAGGGTGAATCCAGAGTATCTGGAAGCCTATCTGAACTCAGGTATCCTCTCCATGCAGCAGGGGGATATGGAATCGGCCAGGGAAGCATGGAACAGGGTACTGTCTTTTGATCCAGACAATACCAAGGCCCATTATAACCTGGCCAATATGGCCTTAAGCCAGCGGGATTTCCATGAGGCTATCTCTGAATATCAGAAGGTACTTGAGATACAGCCTGACAGCGATGAGGCCCATTTCGGCCTTGGATCAGCTTATGTCAGTGTAGGTAAGGTAGACGAGGCGGTCAAGGAATGGGAAGAAGTGGTCCGCCTCAATCCTGAGCGAGTCGAGGCCTGGATCAATTTAGCTATAGCTGCCATAAACAGTGGAAACCTTGAGGAAGCCCGGGCGAGGGTGTCCATGGCCATGCAATTGAACCCGCACCTGCCCATAGCTCATCAACTGCTAACCAAAATAACAGAGCTGGAGCAAAGCGGATTATAGCTGCCTTCATTTTCCTTCCCATTGACTGTCATATCTCTGACATGGTAAAATCCTGTGGTTTTTATTACTGATTAACAGGAGCTGTCATGTTACCATGATAACCCATTCCAGGACTTCTCTGCTATGATCAAAAAAGGATTCATTGTACTGGAGGACGGCACAGCATTTCAAGGGCAATCCTTCGGCTTCCATGGAGAGCAGACCGGCGAAATTGTCTTCAATACGGGAATGACCGGCTACCAGGAGATACTGACCGACCCTTCCTACAGAGGGCAGATCGTGGTCATGACGTATCCTTTGATTGGTAATTACGGGATCAACAGTATAGACCAAGAATCCGAACGGCCTCAGGTATCTGGATTTATTGTCAAGGAAAACAGTCCTGTTCCGAGCAATTGGCGGTCAAGAGAATCTCTTTCAGATTATCTCATGAGGCATCAGATCATTGGCCTCGAAGGTGTGGATACCAGAGCCATTACTCGACATATTCGGCTCAGAGGAGCCATGAAAGCTCTTATTTCCACCGAAGCCGATGATATATCAAGCTTATTGGCTCGTGTACAAGCTGCACCCGGCATCGTTGGAAAGGATCTGGTACAGGAGGTATCTACAAAGGAACCCTATACCTATGGGGAAAACCTGAGCGGTAATGATCCGGTATATTGGTATGAATATCTCCCGGATATATCTAAAGATACCTATAAGGCAGAATCCTATCTGGTAGTCGCCATGGATTTCGGAGTAAAGCGGAGCATCCTGCGTCAACTGAACTCTACCGGATGTAAAGTGAGAGTTGTCCCTGCACACACTTCAGCAGAAGAGATACTTTCCCTGAAGCCTCAGGGCCTTTTCCTTTCAAACGGCCCGGGAGATCCGGCAGCGGTTCCATATGCTGTTGATACCGTAAAAAAATTACTCGGCACGTTACCTATCTTCGGTATCTGCCTGGGACATCAGATTGTGGGGTTAGCCTTAGGTGGTAAAACCTTCAAATTAAAGTTCGGCCATCGAGGCTGCAATCATCCGGTAAAGGATTTGACGACTGGTCGAGTTGAAATCACTTCACAAAATCATGGTTTCTGTGTTGATCTGGACTCTTTGAAATCTCAGGACATTACTATTACTCACCTTAATCTCAATGATCAGACTCTGGAAGGTATGCAACACAATACATGGCCGCTCTTTTCTGTACAATATCA
The DNA here is from genome assembly GCA_049472445.1 of bacterium. Classification (GTDB taxonomy): domain Bacteria; phylum SZUA-182; class SZUA-182; order DTGQ01; family DTGQ01; genus JBLIRT01. The sequence continues at coordinate 9,193 of JBLIRT010000021.1, read as the reverse complement.
CCCTGAAGCTTCTCCCGGTCCGCATGATTCCCACTATTTATTTCAGCGGTTTTACGAAATGATCCGACTTCATGAAAATCGTCGGCACGTGCCATCAATGTGAATGGCTCCTGAATCCTCTTCATTTCCTGAAGTCATCCAGAAATCATACACGGTAAAAAGGTGGGGAGATGAGTGAAAAATTTTTTGTATTGATTCATCGCTCAGGCATGCGGCCTTATAAAGTCACAGGAAAGCGATAAACTATGCCCAAAAGGACCGACATTCATAAAATCCTGATTATTGGCTCAGGGCCGATCGTTATCGGTCAGGCCTGTGAGTTTGATTATTCCGGCACTCAAGCCTGCAAGGCCCTGAAGGAAGAGGGATATCAAGTTGTTCTGCTCAATAGTAACCCGGCTACTATTATGACTGATCCTGAAATCGTCGACAGAACGTATATAGAACCAATAATCCCCGAAATTTTAGAAAAAATCCTGGATCAGGAACGGCCGGATGCTCTTTTGCCAACGCTTGGAGGGCAAACTTCCTTGAACGTTGCTGTAAGGGCTTATGAAATGGGTATTCTGGATAAATACCAGGTGCACATGATCGGAGCCAATTACCAGGCCATCAAGCGAGCCGAAGAGAGAGAACAATTTAAGCAGGCTATGGTAGAGATCGGACTGGACGTTCCCGCAAGTGGCCTGGCCCATAGCCTGGAGGAAGCCCAGCACATCATTCAAAATATCCCTTTCCCGGTTATTATCAGGCCAAGCTTTACTCTGGGAGGAACCGGTGGCGGAATCGCTTACAATCGAGAAGAGTTCGAGCACCAGGTAACCAGAGGGCTGGAAATGAGCATGGCCAAAGAGGTTTTGATTGAGGAATCGGTCATAGGCTGGAAAGAATATGAATTGGAAGTCATGCGGGACCGAAAGGACAACGTAGTCATCATTTGCTCAATTGAAAACCTGGACCCTATGGGTGTCCATACTGGTGACAGCATTACCGTAGCTCCTGCCCAGACTTTAACAGACAAAGAATATCACCGTATGAGGGATGCCTCTATTAAAGTTATGCGGAAAATCGGGGTAGAGACTGGTGGTTCCAATGTCCAATTTGCCATTAATCCAAAAAATGGACGAATCGTTATCATTGAAATGAATCCAAGGGTGTCGCGCAGCTCTGCCTTGGCTTCTAAGGCCACCGGCTTTCCCATCGCTAAAATTGCAGCCAAATTGGCAGTTGGATACACGTTGGACGAAATTTCCAACGACATCACCCGACAAACTCCAGCCTGTTTTGAACCAACCATCGACTATTGCGTCGTAAAAATTCCACGCTTTACCTTTGAAAAATTTCCTTCCACACCGTCCATCCTTGGAATTTCCATGAAATCTGTGGGCGAAGTCATGGCTATTGGAAGGACCTTTAAAGAATCTCTGCAAAAAGGGATACGATCTTTGGAAACCGGACGTTCAGGTCTGGGGATTGATGAAAAGGAAGAATACAGATGCCCTTCAGTCGGTTCCCCTGAATCCCTGGAAGAATATTTACAGCAAAGAGCTGCCCAGTACTCTGATGAAGATGTAGCCGAAATTCGGAGGAAATTGCTCATTCCAAATCCCGATCGAATCTTTTACCTGCGTCATGCCCTCCTGGCCGGGATGAGTATCGAGGATATACATCAACTGACTCACATTGATCCCTGGTTTCTGGCTAACATCAAACAGATCGTTGAGATGGAAGGGACAATCTCCATACACCGGGGAACGATGCAGCAGGAGATCCTTGGTTTTCAAAACCAGAAGAACCTGCCGGACCAGAAGAGCCTGCCAGAGTGTGGACAAAATCACTCAGGAGAATGTCGCGCACTCTTACAAAAGGCGAAGGAGTATGGTTTTTCCGATGCTCAACTGGCTCACCTGTTGGAGACCGACGGCCATACCCTTCGGCATTGGCGAAAATCTATGGGGATTATTCCTGTCTTTAAGCTCGTAGATACCTGTGCAGCCGAATTTGAGGCTTATACTCCCTATTACTATTCCACCTATGAACAAGACGATGAGATACGGATTTCCCAAAAGAAAAAGGTTATGATTTTAGGAGGGGGGCCGAATCGGATCGGCCAGGGCATTGAGTTTGACTATTGCTGTGTACATGCCTCCTATGCACTCCGGGAAGAGGGCTATGAGAGCATTATGGTCAATTGTAATCCCGAGACCGTAAGCACTGATTATGACATTTCAGATAAGCTCTATTTTGAACCCTTAACCATTGAGGATGTCCTTTCTATTATTGATAAGGAAAAACCAGATGGAGTAATCCTGCAATTCGGCGGTCAGACGCCCTTGAACTTATCCTCTACACTGAAATCTGAAGGAGTACCGATCCTTGGCACCAGTTACGAAAATATTGATCGAGCTGAGGATCGTGAAAAATTCAAAAAGTTATTGAATAAGGTAGGGCTGATCCAGCCGGAGAATGCCACGGTCTTCTCTCTGGATGAAGCACGGAAAACAGCCCGTCAATTGGGCTATCCGGTAGTGGTGCGACCCTCATATGTCCTGGGAGGTCGGGCTATGGAAATTGTTTATAATGAGACAGATTTAGCGGAATTTGTTCATTTGGCTCAAGATGTCTCCCCCGGACATCCTATATTGATCGATAAATACCTTGAAGATGCCATTGAGGTGGATGTAGACGCAGTCTCTGATGGAAGGCAGGTCTATATCGGTGGCATCATGGAACATATTGAGGAGGCTGGAATCCATTCCGGCGACAGTGCCTGCGCCCTGCCTCCCTATACTCTCTCTGATGAAATTATTGAGAAAATAAAAGAAAATACTCAAACTCTGGCTATGGAGCTACAGATTAAGGGTCTGCTCAACATTCAATATGCCATCAAAAATGATCAGGTCTATATCTTAGAGGTAAATCCCCGCGCCTCCCGCACCGTTCCATTCGTAAGCAAGGTGACCAAGGTGCCCCTGGCCAAAATCGCTACTCGGGTCATGTTGGGAAAAAGTCTGACCGAGTTAGTGCTTCGTAAGGAAGTTGAACTCCAATACGTAGGTGTAAAAGAAGCTGTTTTTCCGTTCAATCGATTTCCGGATGTGGATACTCTCCTTGGGCCGGAAATGAAATCTACGGGGGAGGTTATGGGCATTGACACCAGTTTTGGTGTTGCTTATGCCAAGGCTCAACTAGCGGCAGGAAACAGGATGCCATTGAGAGGCAAAGTATTCGTAAGTGTAAAAAACAAGGATAAGAGAATTATCTTATTTATCGTTAAAAAACTAGTCGATTTAGGCTTTTCAATAATAGCTACCAGTGGAACAGCCAAAGCACTCCGAAAGAATGATATAGAGGCAGAAACAGTTTATAAGATGCACGAAGGGAGACCAAACATTGTAGATTTGATTAAAAACGGTCAAATCCATCTTATTATCAATACCCCTACCGGAGCTAAGCCCCGGGCGGACGGCTTATATATTCGTGCAGCGGCTCTGGCTTATGATATACCTATTATCACAACTACTTCAGGTGCTGCAGCCATGGTTAATGGAATTGAAGCCCTGCAAAAGCGCGGAATATACGTCAAAGCGCTCCAGAAATACTATGGCTGTGCTCAATAGCCGTTATTAATTTCCCTTGACAGGTAATTGGCCATTTGTGATAATGAATTCCGCTGCTATTCATGAAAAGTCGCTTTTAACGACAAAAGGAGAAAAAATACATGCACGACCCAAAAGATATTGCGGAGGCTTATTTATTAGAAAGTGAGATCGACATACAGGCCGCTCGATTGACTTATGTAAATGGCCTTTATAGTCGAACTATACATTTCGCTCAAGAAGCGGTTGAAAAAATTACAAAAGGATGTTTAACCCTAAAAAATGTCGTGACGAGAGATCACAAGACTTCCACACTCTTTGTAGCTGTTTTTCAAAATGAGATTCCTGAAATAGATAAAATTTATGAATCAATAACTTCCCTTGAAAAGCACGGAGCCAGGACTCGGTTTCCTCTCTATCAACGGAAAGACTTGCCTCTTTGGGTACCCTCTAAGGTATATGGGGAGACAGAGGGTATGGATGCACTGACCAAAGGGGAGTATGTATACCGTGTCTTAAAAGAATATCTCATGAAAAATATTGGACGGAAAGATGAGCCCTCCCAACAGGTGTAACTCCGGGCCTTATGTTCTGGTTGTAGATGATAACCATGAATTCTGTAATGCTCTTAAAGCTATTCTCTGCGATGATGGGCACCAAGTTCTCACTGCCAGTAATGGCGAAGAAGCCTTTTGCCTCACTAAAAAGTACAATGTTCATCTGATTATTTCCGATCTTAGAATGCCGATTCTGAATGGCATAGCCTTGCTTGAATTGATTAAGGATAACAATCCGGATATCAAGGTAATCATTATGACAGCGTATGAGGAGGTAGCTTCTTATATCAAGGTTATGAGCTTAGGGGCCTTTGAATACATGAAAAAACCCCTGGATATGGACAAGCTGAGAAGGTTGGTCGCCGGGGTTATGATTGATGAGAAATAAGCTCGCCTACCTGGGTTCTTTCTTATTACTGCTCTTTTTCATTCTGGGGGGGGCAGTTATCGGATATTTCTATCAGATAGCCTCCAGTCTTCCTGACACTGAATTCATCCGTGATTATACACCGGCCCAGACAACACAAATTTATGCCAATGATAATCAAAAATTAGCCCGATTCTGCCTAGAGAAACGTATTCTTGTCCCCCTTTCACAAATCAATCAGCATTTGATAGATGCTGTTCTGGCTGTCGAGGATGCTAATTTTTATAGCCATAGGGGAATTTATTGGCCCCGCGTAATCCAGGCCTTCTGGAAAAATCTGAGGGCAGGAAGCTATATCCAGGGAGCCAGTACTATTACCCAGCAATTAGCCCGTTCCTTATTCCTCTATCCCCAAAAGACCATTTCGCGTAAAATCAAAGAGGCTCTTTTAGCTTACAGGATAGAAAGGAAATACTCTAAGCAGGAAATCCTTGAGCTCTATCTGAATCAAATTTATTTTGGAAATGGTGCTTACGGTATAGAAGCTGCTGCAGAATCCTATTTCGGGAAACCTGCCAAAGATCTGAAGGTAGCTGAGTCTGCCTTACTGGCTGGTTTAATAAGAGCACCAAGCAAGTATTGTCCTTTCCATAATCAAGATCTGGCCATGAAACGATTTCGGGTGGTTCTCAAGAGAATGCACGAAGAAAAGTTCATTACCGAGGAGCAGTATCAGTCGGCTTTGCAATTCCCTTTTCGATTTCAGGAAAATGAGGAAAAACAATTAGCTCCTTACTTTACTGAATATGTGCGCCAGTATCTGGAAAAGCAGTATGGCCGATCCGGGCTTTACAAGGGTGGTCTCCAGGTCTATACGACGTTAAATCTGAACATGCAAAAAATAGCCCAAAAATCCCTTCTATGGGGATTAGAGCAACTGGACAAGCGACAAGGTTTTCGCCCCCTCCCCTCGACCATGGTGGATGATGCCGATGTTTCTGTAGATGAAATTCAGAAGGCTATCTTGGAACAACAACCGGTGGAAGAGAAACTTTTAGGGACAATCAAGGAAGTTCTTCATGACAGAGTGGTCGTTGATGTTTTAGGCTGGTGTGGAGAAATTCATGTGGACCGTATGCGATGGACAAAGGCAAAGCAGCCGGGTGAAATATTGAAAGTCGGAGATAACGTTTATGTCCGAATCGAAGGGTACCAGAATATCGCGGGAGAAAAATCACACCAGCTCATACTTGCCCTGGAGCAGGAGCCCCGTGTTCAGGGAGCTTTGGTAGCCCTGGATCCCAAAACCGGTTTTATACAGGCCATGGTTGGAGGAGGAGACTATTCCAAAAGTAAATTTAACCGAGCCGTACAAGCCCGCAGACAACCTGGATCATCGTTCAAGCCATTTATTTATGCAGCAGCCCTCCTTCAAGGCAAGACCCTGGCCGATATTATTATTGACTCTCCTATTATTTATAAAGACAGGTCTCAGGAGAAAAACTGGAAACCATCGAATTACTATGAGAAGTTTTACGGGCCGACCACCTTACGAAAAGCCTTGGAACATTCAAGTAATGTGGTGACGGTTAAGCTCCTGAAGGAAGTGGGAATCGATTATATTATCGATTTAGCCAGAAAGATGGGAATCAGCTCCAATCTCTCTCCTGATTTGTCTTTAGCCCTCGGCAGTTCAGGTGTTTCATTACTGGAACTTACCTCAGCCTTTGGTGTCTTTGCCAATGAAGGAATTTACACTCCTCCTACAGCCATAAAATGGATACTTGATGACGAGGGTGAGGTAGTGGAAAAAAGCAGCCCATCTCCTCAACGGGTACTGGACGTTCAGGTCAATTACCTCATCACCTCGCTCCTTGAGGGCGCCGTTCAACATGGCACCGGATGGCGGGCCAAATCCTTAGGCTATCCTGTTGCCGGTAAGACAGGCACCACCAACGACTGTATCGATGCCTGGTTTATTGGATTCAGTCCAGATCTGGTCGTCGGCGTTTGGGTAGGCTTTGATGAATACAAAAGCCTTGGTAAAAGAGAGACTGGAGCCAGAGTTGCCTGTCCTATCTGGGTCAAATTCATGGCCGAGGCCCTTCGAGATAAGCCAATAAAACATTTTCCTGTTCCTCAAGGGATTGTCTTTGTGAGTATTGATGCTGACACGGGTTTACAGGCCACCCAAAACTGTAAGGAAATTATCCTGGAAGCCTTCCGGAAAGGGACTGAACCAAACCGCCTGTGCGACTGCCGGGAAGTCGATACCAATCGATTCTTAAGTATTGATTCCCAAAACTGGAATAACCAGATCCAACCTGCTTCTCCTTTGAGAGGGGAGAATAACTTTTCACCAGATTAAAATCCGGCCACGTTCGAACTATTTACTTGATACGCATGAACTGATGATTTTGAATACTTAAAATAGGTACTTCCTTGACAGCCTCGCCTGAGGGGGCAAAGCTGGTTACACCAGTAACTCCCTGAAAGCCCATCGTCTTCGAGAGTGATTCACGGAGTCCCTCTCTGCCAGCATCCTCACACCTCATGAGAGCCTCAAGAATGATGTTTGTAGCATCATAAGCCTGGGCTGAAAGGAGATCGGGGACACTCCCATATTTCTTCTGATAATTATAGACGAATTGCCGGACTTGAGGAGCGGTATCCTCTTTAAAAAAGCCACTGGTAAATACCGTCCCTTCAACATACTCTCCTCCATGAAGAATGACCCTCTCGGAATACCATCCATCACAGCCTAATAATTGGATACCATACTCCTCCTCGACAGGAGATAAGATATGATCCTCTTCCCCTTTTGGCTTTTGTCCGCTCTCATCCTCGATCTCGTAAAATGGAACCTGAGGTGCTATTAAAACAACTTCCTCCGGATACCCTGGAATAAAAAGGCCCTCTGGGCGAACCTGGTTAATCCTTTCTAATTGGTGGCGAAAATCTGTATCTCCTTCCTCATAAAACTCGATGATTTCTACTTTTCCTCCCCGCCTTTCAATCTCTCCGGCAAAAATTTTCATTAATTCGTTCCCGTAGGGATTATATGGATACAGGATACCAAATCGTTTTAAGCTAAGAGCATCGACAGCATATTCAGCTAAGGCTTTCCCCTGCTGTTGATTCGTGAGACAATTACGAAAGAAAAAAGGGCCGCTTTCAGGTATGTTTTCACCAGTCGCAGTTGGAGTAATCATACAAATTCCCAGCTCATTAACTAAAGGTGCAACGGCATAAGCTACAGAACTTAACAAGGGGCCAATAATGGCCATAACCTCCTCCTTCTCAATGAGAAGTTTAAGGCCATCCTTCGCATATTCAGGATTCCCTTTAGAATCAACTATAACCAACTCTACATGAGAACCTGTACGAAGATTATGCTGCTCAAGAGCAAGCTTAATGCCTTTTACTACTTTATCACCGTAAATGGATAGATCTCCTGAAACTGGAATAATACATCCAAGTCTATTTTGATTGGCTGATGACAGCTTAAGCTCAAGATCCTTCAAAGCATATCTGATTTTCTTTTCATCACTATGGCCTGGAAAATCATCCAGGAATTGCTCCCAGGCCTGCTTGGCATTCCTGAACTTCAGGTCTCTCTGAAAAGAGTAGCCTAATTCAATCAAGGCTAAATCAGCAGGGTATCTTTTCCTGTATTTTTCGGCTACGGATTGAAGTTCCTCCATAGTGAGTTGATCTTGTATGATTTTAGCTATTTCCTGTTCACCTTGGATGATAATCTCTTCCTTTTCAGCATATCGGCGGGACTCCAGGAAATGATGAACAGCTTCAAACGGCTGGTTTCGCATCAGATACAGAGTGGCGAAAGACTGATGAATTTCGGCCTGATGGATAGATCCATATTCAATACGCAGCAGTTGATTCATGTTCATTATGGCCTGATCATAATATCCTAAATGAATTTGGCACAGGCTGACTTTGTGAAGGATTTCAGGGTTCTGTTTTTCCAGGGGGGCCATCTGATAAAGAAGGATATACATATTGTAAGCCTTTTGATAATCCCTCATCGCTAAATATGTATCAGCCAGATAGGTAATTACCTCTGGTTTCTGCTCACCGGGGCTGTGGTTTAAGCATTCCTGAAAAAGCGCAATAGCCTCAGGATAGCTTTGAAGATGAGAGTAGCACCTAGCCTGGCCAAGTTTTGCTTCCCAATAGTGCATACTTTGAGGATGATTTTGAATGAGTTTCTCAAATTGGAAAAAAGATCTCTGGTAATTTCCCTGGCTGAGGTAGATCATGCCCATATGGAAAATAGCCTGATCCGCAAGAGGATGTTGTGGATCATGTAATAGGAGAGTGGTATATAATCGGGCCGCTCTTTCATATTTCCCTTCATGATATAATTGATTGGCCAGATTATATCGATCCATAACGGACAAATTCTTTGGCAGGCATCCAGATGAAAGGATCATCAACCCCACTGCGAATAGAAGGCCCGCTGCACATGAAAGTGAACATAGGCCATGAAAAAACCTTTTCTTTATAAATATGTTATCTCCCAAAATGATTGACTCCATTTTATGTTTATGTTTAATCAATGAGTTAAAAGAGGGTTATGCTTTAATTACACAATTTGGTATTAGTTTAGGTACGCTTGGTATAGTTGTATGGAACACATTTGTTAGTTC
>JBLIRT010000209.1:0-5418 GCA_049472445.1 bacterium | reverse complement strand
TATACAACCGTTTGGTTGTATTTCCATTGGTCAGGTCCACGGTTACGTCGGCTTCTTCTATGGATACAGGCCGGCCATGCACAAGGGCGTGAACGCCGACGGCGGTCGGCTGTCCGGCATACATGGAATCGGAACCCTTAAGGCGCACCTCCATTTTATCGGCTACCTGAAAAAGGCTCCTCTCGTCAGTAACTCCGGCAAAGCTATACCACAGGTTATATTTGGCAAAATCCTCCGTACCCGTATTTTCAGGAACCTTGCTCAAGCTAAGCTGGCAGTCCTCCTGGCCTGACTCAAGGGTAATGGTCTTTTGCTGCTCGCTGACTGTTTTTCCCTTGAGGTTCTTCAACCTCAGGGTGATCTGATCTGTTATATCTTCACCTGAAGGATTCCTGAGGGGGAGTGTAACCGATACCGGTGAGCGATACCTTGATACGGTTGACGAAGGTGTGGAGGGTTGGGAAGGCGTGAAGGGCTGGTAAGATCCAATCTGCGGAATGATGGGAAATAATCCGTTCGTAGAGCCCCAGAGCCCGGTCAATGAGTTCAAGCCAGATCCTGAAGTCGGGTAAGACCATCCACCTGTTGAGTATTGACCGGGAAAACTGAGAGAAGCACCAAAGGGCGTTGGCAGTTGAGGGAGAGAGAATTGGAATGAACCGGGAAAGCCATACTGATTCCACCCCTGATTCAGAAAGCCTGTCGATGTCCAACTCGGCACCTGGTACGTCTGCAGGGAACCAAAAGAAGAACCATAGAGCCCTGGCAATTGAGGTAAAAAGGATTGAAATGAACCGGGAAAGCCATACTGATTCCACCCCTGATTCAGAAAGCCTGTTGAAGACCACGTCGGCACCTGATAATTCTGGAGGAAATTGAACCCCGAACCAATGGACCAGGAAGAGGTGCCGGAAAGACTGTTCCAGGTGCCGGGATAGCTGCTGGTTGGATATTGGGGCAAGGAATACAGGCTTAAAACATCAGCCACTCGAAAGCGCCCCTCCACCTCCGCTCCCGTCTCCTCAGAAGCAGCCAGCGCCTGAAGCCTGGGCCCATCAGGTGCATCCAGATCAACCATCCAGGAGTCCCCTGTGCATGTGGTAATGTAAAGAGCGGCCCCTTCCTGAGCTAATTCTTCTATATACTCGGTAAAATGAAGAGACCAGAGTATACCCAAACCAGTCTCACCGCCGAGATCAACGGCCGCTATCCCGTAGGTCTCACCGGGCCCGCCGGGATTGTCTTCATAGGCAATATAAGCGGTCTTTCCATCAATTATTTCATGAATAATCCGTATTGATTGATCGTGATGAAAAAGAGAGTCGAGCCTGACTATTTCTGCTGAGTCATATCCATATCCATGGGTAGCCTCGAAGGAAAGAAATAAGCTCATCACAGGGATGAAAATAAGAAGATAACATAAGACATACTTCAAAAACCTGTTTAATCCGTATGGATCCGGTCTGGATCGGGCATTTTTCTCCATCTTTCTTCCTCCTTAACCTGTAGGGAATACATTCGTGGTTAAAAAATAAAACTTATAACCATACTTTACCCTCCTTTGGATCATCACCAGCGAACGTGGTAAGCTTCATGAGATACCATGGAAAAATTTTATAGTATGAAAGACTCCTTCCCTTTCACTCCAATAGACGTACAGCACATTATTTTTACCCTCAGCCCAGTGGAAAAAATCGACCTGACTACAGGAGGCAAAAAAAGCCGATAATCGAATGAAACACATGAGACTGTCCATCCCTGATCCCCCTCCGCTCCGGGCCGGGGGAGGATGGATAAGGGCGCTCTATTCAGATGAACCATATAATACAAAACTCCCTCTCCACACTGGGGAGAGGACTGGGATGAGGGGATTTTCAGGTGAAGGACATGTTCGGATGAAAGAGGGGAAAAGGGCCTGCGGAAGAGATGGCAATGACCTGATGGAAGTCTCCCAGGAGGCAGTTCTGACCTATGGGCCTATCGGGAAAATGTTGGCCCGCCTGACTGCACCCATGATTTTGGGAACTATGGCCATAGCCACCTTTTATCTGGCCGACTCCTTCTTTTTAGGAAGGCTTGGTACCCTTCCCCTGGCGGCCATCGGTTTTTCCATGCCTGTGATAATTATTATTACCGGCATATCTTTTGGAATAGGCGGTGGTGTGTCGGCCACCCTTTCCCGGGCGATTGGGGGAGAGGACAAAGATCAGGTCAGGCATCTGACGGCCGACAGTCTGCTTTTGACCCTCCTGATAGCTATCATATTATCAGTAACAGGCATAGTAACAATTAATCCCGTTTTTCAACTCCTTGGGGCAACCCAGGTGACTATGCCCTTCATCCGGCAGTATATGACTATCCTGTATGGAGGAATACTCTTCATTTTTGTCCAGGCTGTGCTCAATGATGTTTTCCGGGCCACCGGTGATATGGTAACCCCCAGTATTCTCCTGGTAGCTGCGACCGTGATGAATTTTCTTTTAGACCCATTGCTCATATTCGGCCTGGGACCTTTTCCCCGATGGGAAATGACCGGAGCAGCCCTGGCTACCGTTATCTCTCTGGCCATTCCTCCACCTGTTTCCCTTCTGATACTTCACCTCCGAAAAACACCACCGGTATTTGCAAGGCCGAAGCTCAGAACCATCCGGAATTCCTGGAAAAAGGTTCTCTACATCGGCCTGCCCAGTGCCATAACCAATTCCCTTATGCCTATCGGATTTGGAGTCATAACCAAGCTGACGGCCGCTTATGGTCCGATCCAGGTAGCTGCTCTCGGCGTCGGCACCCAGATTGATGGGTTGGTCATGACTATCCTGACGGCCCTGGCTACGGTAATCGGACCATATATCGGGCAGAATATCGGGGCCGGAAAACTCGACCGGGTAAGAAAGGGCTTGAGATATGCCCAGTTGTTTTCCATAGCCTGGGGTCTGGGCATGATTTTGACCCTTAATCTCACCTCCCGATCAATTGCCTTTCTTTTTTCTGATGATCCGCAATTGATATCGGATATCAGGATCTACCTCCTGGTGGTACCTCCAGGGCTGGGTTTTCGAGGCCTACTGATGCTCTCAAACGCTGCTCTCAATGTTTTTTTCCGGCCCATACAGGCATCATCTCTTACCCTTGAGGAGATATTTCTCTTCACCATTCCTCTGGCCTGCTTCGGTTCCCGCTTTTTGGGCCTGTATGGGATTTTCGGCTCGATAGCCGCCGGGAGGACAGCCGCCGGGATTATTGCCTTTTTCTGGCTGCAAAGAGTACTGAACATTGAGGAAGGGCTATCAAGACCATCGGGACGGTCTTAGTACGACTTAGGTTTCAGTGTTCAGGTTTCAGATTTCAGGTCCTGTTTTTTCATGCTGACACCTGACACCTCTTTCGTGAAAGACTGAAATGAGAAACTTGACAAGGCCGGATCGAATCCTATATCTTTTATATCAAGCCTGAGGGGATGGCAAGATATGATGAAACTGAGCGATCTGGGTTTTGATCAATGGTTTGAAGCACATTCCGATGCTTTAGGTCAAGATGGGCACGGCATTGCGCGCGTATCAGCAGTTGATCGCGGCTCGTATCTTATCAGAAATGAACTCCGGGAGGTTACCGCTGAACTTGCCGGAAAGTTTTATTTCCGGATTGAATCCTCAGTTGACCTGCCATGTGTCGGCGATTGGGTCACTGTGCAATATTACAACGATGACACCGCAGCAATTATCCATGGGGTTTTCCCGAGAAAAACATTTCTGCGTCGAAAATGCGCCGGTGAAAACGTGGATTTCCAGATGATTGCAGCCAATATCGATATCGCTTTCATTGTTCAATCGTGTCATTTTGACTTCAACGTAAAGAGACTGGATCGATATCTGGTCATGGCGGCTGACGGCCGCGTTGAGCCGATTGTTATTCTTACCAAAACGGATTTGATCTCTCCCATCGAGCTGGAACAAAAGATTGCGGCTGTCAGACGGACCGGCGCCATATCCGGAGTCCTTGCCCTCAGCAACATAACCGGTTTCGGATTTGACGAATTCCAACAGGTATTAGCCTCAGGGAAAACATATTGCCTGCTCGGGTCATCGGGAGTTGGTAAAACAACACTCATCAACCGCATCATCGGGCAGGACACTTTTAACACAAAGGCCGTCAGTGGAACGGGAGAAGGCACACATACAACCGTGCGCCGGCAGCTCATCCTTCTTGATCAAGGCTCGATGTTGATTGATACGCCCGGGATGCGAGAACTGGGTCTTCTTGGTGCCGGCGATGGGGTCAACCAGGGCTTTGAAGATATACTCGATCTCTCCGTGAATTGTCGCTATGCAGATTGCAGCCACACGCAGGAACCCGGCTGCGCAGTCCTTGCTGCCATGAGAAACGGCGAGTTGGGTAAAGAACGCTATTCAAGCTATATGAAGCTTAAGAAGGAGTCTGAGTACCACGAGACCTCATACGTGGACAGGCGGAAAAAGGACAAAGCATTCGGACGCTTTATCAAGTCGGCCAAGAAGCGGATGAAAGGCTGAAAGAGGGTCCTCAGATATTCCCTGCCCTGATCATGAAAAAAGATAACTTCCTCCGTTGGCACCTTCTGTACCTGAGTATCCGGCGAGGCCAGGTGTCTTTTGGTTTACAGGTCAATGCTCCAGGATATTCTTCAACACATGGCCGAGGGCTATCATGATTACCATTATGATGGCGCTGCCGATGTAAGGCCAGAGAGTGTGAAGCATATCAAGCCTCCTTCTTAACAATTCCCTTCTTGACAATTCCGGCTTTCCCCTGACGAGGTAAGCCAATCTGATAATCTCGTTGATTTGCTCTTATATGAAGTTCTTGGCTGTGGACCTAATCACTCTCTTGAGACACATATATCCCCCATCAAGCCTCCCAATATTGCCTCAAAAATCCATTATACTCTTCAGACGGCGAGGATACCGGTAAGCTTATGCCTTACGCAATTCCTTTGATATTACTTCAATAATTTTATTATTTATGAATACTAATTAAAAAGAAGAAGGGATGAGCATGAAAAAGGCTTCGTCCATTTGGCGGAAAATTGTCGAATAAGCTCTGAAAAGCAAAGGTGAATTTCCATGGCGCTCAATCAAAGGGGACAGGATGAGCAACCAAAAGCCCTCTCAAGAAAGGGAATCGGTTTCATTATGGCGGTTTATTCCGTTGAATCAATATGAAAGCCCTCCGGAGCCGGTGGAGGAGGCGGTCCGGAAAGGGCTCCTCGGATTATGGGATAGACTGCGCCGGGTTCCTTCACCAACTGAGCCCGGAGCTGGGCAGGCAGAGGTACGTTTCATTCCTCAAGACCTCCTTGATATGATTGCACCGGCCCCTGAATTGAACAGTCCTGTCCAGACCCTGGATGAAACCTTGCGGGAATGGATGGAGGCAGAGAAG
>JBLIRT010000208.1:0-5522 GCA_049472445.1 bacterium | reverse complement strand
CACGTCTTTCCGTAAAAATCCGATTAACATGGCCGGGATCACCTGATGGGGAAGTCCCCAGATTCCGGTCACCAGCGGTCCGGCCAGGAGGCCGAGGAATTCTATAACTCCCGAAAGTTCCAGGATGTTGATGATGAGCACTCCAAACAATACCAAAGGTACGGCCTCATTTAAAAATGCCCTGATCCGCATGCCTAATTTCTTGCCCAGGGTGCCGAGATGGGGAATATGATAGGGAGGAATCTCCATGAATATCTCCGGGCTGCCGCCCGGCAGGATCCGATCAAGAATAACTCCCACCGCCATACCAAGGCTCATCAAAATTCCATAGACCAAGAAAACGTAGCCGATTCCATGTTTCCCAACCAGACCTATGATCACTGCCGTCTGAGCCATACAGGGAACAGAGATGCACAGCAGGGTCGAAGCAATAAATTTTTCCCTTCGAGTCTCCAGTACCCGGGTGGAAAGAGCACCAGGCACGTTACAGCCAAGGCCGAGGATAATTGAGATAATCGCAAAGCCGTGCAAGCCTAACCGGTGCATAAGATTATCGGTTAAAACGGCCAGCCGGGGGAGATACCCGAAATCTTCAAGGAAGCTCAAAACAAGATAGAAGGAAAAAACATAGGGAAGCACCATTCCCAAAGGCACATACAAACCGGTCGTCAATAAACCCAGCGATTCAATGAAGTTGGATGATTTGCCAATCAGGACATCATGCATTATTCCGGAAGGAAAGGGGATATTCACCAGCCTGATGATCATGGGTCCATAGAGGCGGTAGAAAAAAGGATCTAATATATACTGAATGAAAAACTCGCCCAGAAAACGAATCAGGACAAAGGAGAAAGATAAAATGAGGACAGCGATGAGGAGGCCGGTGTGGGGAAGAATACTGATATCCCCCAGTTTTTCCGACATGGTATGATGGCGATGTGTAATAACCTGGACTTCCCTGATAATTCTCCCAATGTCAGCCCATCTCTCTTCATCGGTATGATGGAGGATTTTGCTTGAATAAGCATCTTTAATATGTCCTACCAGCTCTTTGATTCCCTCTCCCGTTACGGCCACTGTGGGTACAAGAGGAATGTTTAAACATGATGATAATTTTTCCAGATCGATATGAATTCCGTGGTGTTTAGCGTCATCCCACATATTTAAAGCCACGATCATGGGGATCCCCAACTCCAGAAGCTGCATGGTCAGATAGAGGCTCCGCTCCAGATTGGTAGCGTCAACAACATTGATGATGATGTCCCCTTCCTTTAACATCTGGATGGCCACCTCATCTGCCCTGGAAAGTGGTTCAAGTCGATAAATACCAGGGACATCAATCAGTTCTGTCTCCTGGCCGTCAATCCAGAGACGGCCCCTGGTGTAGCCCACGGTTGTCCCCGGATAGTTGGATGATATAACATGGGCACCGGTCAGCCGGGAGAAGATGACACTTTTACCCACGTTGGGGTTACCCATCAGGAGAATTTTCATCAATTACCTCGAGGAATACTCTTTTAGCCATGCCCCAGCCAATAGCCACCCGTGTATTATCAACTTCAACCACTACCGGCCCTTTGAGAATGGAATTACTGATCTTCTTTAATTTTTTTCCGATTCGAACATTCAAGGAATTCATCTTAGCCTGGAATTGGACACCTTCCCCCAGGCTTTTAATAATCCCGATTCTGTTCACCTTCATTTCAACCAAGGAAACCATGTTTATGATCCTCTCAATATTCTCATAAAAAGCAGCTAACATCCCGGCAGATACGAGCCCTGTAACATATGTGGAAGCGCCTTTCATGTAGAGCCTTTCATTCAGCGCCTTTCTGGGGCAGGGTGAAAAGCAATATGGCTGTCATAAGCAGGCGTCGGCTTATTATAAATGAGGGATGGCTCCTAATCAAGCAGAATTTGTCACCTTGACAATATGTTAAAGACTCCTTTACAATAGGAAAATCTATGTACGGCGATTCCAAAATATATTCAATTTCCCAGATCACCGCTCTTATCCGGAATAATTTAGAATCATCTTTTCAAGATATCTGGATCGAGGGTGAAATATCGAATCTGAGGATCCCTTCCTCCGGCCATATCTATTTCATGTTGAAAGACGCAACGAGCCAGATAAGAGCTGTTGCCTTCCGGCATAAATGTCGCTTTTTTATTTTCCAGCCCCGGGATGGAATGCAGGTTCTGGTGAGCGGTAGAATCACTGTGTATGAGGCCAGAGGGGAATATCAGATCCTTGTGGATTATATGGAACCCCGCGGAACCGGCGCCCTTCAAATTGCCTTCGAGCAGCTGAAAGCAAAGCTCCTGGCTGAAGGGCTTTTTGCTCCCGAAGTCAAAAAACCCCTTCCTCCCTTCCCTCAGACTATCGGTATTGTCACCTCTCCTACAGGAGCCGCCATCCGGGATATGCTGCAAATCATTTCCAGGCGTTTTTCAAACCTTTCAATCATCATCAATCCCGTCAGAGTCCAGGGAGAAGAGGCTCCAGCCGAAATAGCCGGGGCCATCCGAGAGTTCAATGAAATCCCTGGTATTGATGTACTTATTGTCGGCCGGGGGGGAGGTTCTATTGAAGATTTATGGGCTTTCAATGAAGAAATCGTAGCCAGGGCCATTTTCGAATCCCGCATTCCGGTCATTTCGGCTGTCGGCCACGAAATTGATTTTACCATTGCCGATTTTGTAGCCGACCTTCGCGCTCCCACCCCTTCAGCAGCGGCCGAGCTGGTGGTGAAAGATAAGCGTGACCTGCTCGAAAAAATTTTCACTGTCCGGAAGAAGATGTATCAGTCCGTCCACCAAAAGGTCGAGCTCCTTTCAGGCCGGGTGCAGGGTTGCAGCCTGAGCAGGATCCTGCGCTATTCAGACCGGCACATTCGAGGCTGTCAGCAGACCGTGGATAATTTAGAGTGGCGGCTGCAGCAAACCATGATGTATAAAATTTCAGGAATAAGGGAAAGAGCTCAGTACAGTATGAATAATTTCCAGCGACTTGCTCCCTTCGACCTCATCCGCACCTTGCAGGAGAAAGTGAACCACCTCCAGCAGAGACTTTATCAGCAGGAGCAAAACCACCTGAAGGAACAGAGGGTCCGAGTGTCTGCCCTAGCAGGTAAATTAGATTCCCTCAGCCCCCTGTCCGTCTTGAGACGCGGCTACAGCATCTGCCGGAAGTTGCCTGCCTTCCAGATAATTACTGATGCCGGCAGCCTGGGACCGCAGGATCTGGTCAATATCAAGCTCCATCAAGGAGAGATTATTTGTGAGGTAAAAAGCCGTGAGTGATATGAAGTTTGAGGATGCACTGAATCGTCTGGAGGAAATTGTACAGCAATTGGAAGAGGGTTCCTTAGGACTGGATGATTCTCTTAAAGTCTTTGAGGAGGGCATTAAACTTACTCACTTCTGCACGAAAAAGCTGGCCGAATCGGAAGCCAAAATCCAGATTCTGGTAAAAACAGCGGACGGAGAAAAATCCCTTCAGCCTTTTGAGGCAGGAGAAGAGCCTTTTCTGCAGGCCAGGGAGATCGATTCGAAAAATGAGGAAAGCTTTCCATAGTCTTTCCGGCCCGGGTACATTTCCAGCCCGCTGCTCGCGTCTACCGCATAGGGCCGGACTTTTTGAATAGCCTGGCTCACATTATCCGGCCTCAATCCTCCCGAGAGGATAATTTTCCCATATTGCCTGGCTATTCTGGCTAATCTCCAGTCAAAGGTTTTCCCGGTGCCGCCCATCTTTTCTTCTGAAAAGGTATCCAGCAGGAAGGCAGAGCATGGATATTCGGCTAATAAGGCCAGATCATCCTGCCGGCGGATCCGGAAGGCTTTGATGGCTCTTCGCCGGAATTGCCGGCAATAGGCCGGCTCCTCGTGACCATGGAACTGAAGGTAATCCAATGAACAATATTCCTGAATATCGCGGACAGTCCGGATACTTTCATCAACGAAGACGCCTACGCAACTTACCCAGGGGGGAATATGATCAATAATGGCCTTAGCCTCTTCCGGTGTAACCCTCCTCGGACTCTCAGCCAGAACAAAACCGAGGGCATCCGCGCCCAGATCAACAGCCCTCAGGGCATCTTCCAGACGGGTAATACCGCAAATTTTTACCCGAACCCTGGCCACCTCTGTCTCACCTTGTTTCCCGCGCATGGCCACCTCGTAATTCCCGGAAAGCCTGGCTGATATCCTCCCTGGCCATAAGGGCCTCTCCCACCAATACAGCGGCCACTCCAAGACCTCTTAACCAGCGAAGCTGATCCGCCTGATAAATACCGCTTTCGCTCACGACAAGGCGGTCCTCCGGAATCAGTGAGATCAGCCGGGCGGTAACAGCCAGATCCACCTGGAAGGTCTTTAAGTTGCGATTGTTTATGCCAACTATCGGGCTCCCGGTTGATAGTATCTTATCCAGCTCTTTCTGGTCATGGATCTCCAGGAGAACATGAAGTCCTAAATCTTTGGCCAGGCCATACAGATCAATCAGTTCTGATTCCGACAGGGCATCGGCTATAAGCAGGACCGCATCCGCTCCTGCCAGACGGGCCTCATAGATTTGATAAGCATCCACTATGAAATCTTTTCGAAGCAGCGGCAGATTACTCACCTGCCGAACCTGCTGCAGATACCGCAGATCCCCCTGGAAAAATTTCCGGTCAGTCAGAATAGAGAGAGCTGCCGCCCCTTCCCTTTCATAGCATCGGGCTATTTGGAGAGGATCGAAATCCCTCCGGATAATGCCGCGGGAAGGAGAAGCCTTCTTAATTTCAGCAATAATGGATATCCTGGTTGCACCTTGTAAGGCTTTCTGAAAGTCGAGAACCGGTGGCAGATCTCGACAGGCTTTTTTCAGCCCGCTCAAGGGAACCCCGGATTTCTGCCGGGCCACCTCCGTTCTCTTCCAGCCTAAAATTTCTTCCAGCATTATCTCCAATCACCTCTCAGCCGGCATGTTCAGGATCATGGCTCAAGCCGGCTTATCCTTCTGCTTCTCCTGAAGGTAATTTCTCATCAGATTCAGCCTTTCCAAGGCAGCACCGCTGTCGATCGAGTGCACGGCCAGCCCGATCCCTTCACTCAAATCGGCTGCTTTTTCGCATACATAAAGAGCAGCCCCGGCATTAAGGAGAACAATATCCCGGGCCGGTCCTGGTTTACCTTCTAAAACATCCAGGGTCAGCCGGGCATTCTCTTCGGCTGTGCCGCCACGTAAATCCTCCTGTTTAGCCAAGGAGAACCCGAAATCCTGCGGATTCAATTCATAATCATGAACCTCTCCCCCCTTCAGCTCTGATACTTCTGTTCGTCCCGTGGTGGTAATTTCATCCAGGCCATCCAGGCCATGGACCACCATGGCCCTGATACTGCCCAGGTTTTTCAGGACATGGGCCAGGGGATTGGTCAGGGCTCCGTCGTAGACTCCTAATAATTGATATTGAGCTCCGGCCGGATTGGTAAGTGGACCAAGAATATTAAAGACGGTGCGAATCACGATTTCCTTC